>DATDFM010000094.1:0-55692 GCA_036522635.1 Candidatus Udaeobacter sp.
TCGTCTTGGTTTTGGCGCGATGCGCGTCACGGGCCCGGGCATCTGGGGCTGGCCGGCCGATCGGCAAAACGCGCTGAAAGTTCTCAGACGTGCGGGGGACCTTGGCGTGAATTTAATCGACACCGCCGACGCATACGGTCCTGATACAAGCGAACTGCTCATTGCAGAAGCGTTGTACCCATATCCGAAAGGACTCCTCATTGCGACGAAAGGCGGCCTCACACGCCCCGGCCCCGGTCAATGGGTGCCAAACTGCCGGCCTGATCACCTCAAGCAAGCACTCGATGGAAGTCTCAAACGGCTGCGCCTCGACCGGATCGATTTATATCAATTGCACACGGTCGATTCGAAAGTTCCGATTGAAGAAAGCGTCGGCGCGCTCAAACAAATGCAGGATGCCGGAAAAATTCGGCACATCGGCTTATCGAATGTCGACCGCGGCGAAATCGATCGCGCGCGCAAAATTGTTCCGATCGCAAGCGTGCAGAATCGTTACAACATTGAAGACCGTACATCAGAAGATGTTCTCGCGTTTTGCGAGAAAGAGAAACTTGGTTTTCTGCCGTGGTTCCCGATCGGAGGAGGCAGAGGATTGAAACCGGAAAACCCGCTGAACACCGCGGCAAAGGCGCATGGCGTCAGTGTCTTTCAGGTGGCACTGGCGTGGCTTCTGCAGCGATCGGCCGTGATGCTGCCGATTCCGGGCACGTCATCTGTTGCGCACTTGGAAGAAAATGTCGCTGCCGCCAGGCTCAAATTGACGCCGGAAGAATGGAAAGCGATTGACGCCCTGAAAGGCTAGCCCCCGAAGGGCGTTGGAGAGATAAATGGAAAGCTCGTCGGCGTAGGTGTTACACCGGGAGTAGGGCTAAAGATCGGTATCGCTGTTGGGCTGGCGTTTCCGCCGCCTCCCTGGCTGCCCTCGTCACGCTCTTTTTTGTAAGTGATGAAGAGCTTCGCACCGACGACTGGCTTGATCTTCACGATCGCAGGACCTGCTATTGTCAGTCGGTTACTCACTTCGGGAGCGGTCTGCGCGTTCGTGCCGGTACTAAGATCAACTCGAGCTGCCGTGAGAACGTTGGCGCTTCCGCCATTCTCGGTGTCGCCAGGCAGGACTACCTCAATAATCCCCCGATCTGTGCCTCCATCCTGCGTGAAGTTTGTGATCTTCATGAAATGATCGCCAGGCACGGTGATTTCAAGAACCGGATCGGTGCTCTGGATAATCTTGCTCTTAAAAGGATTGGCGAAGGCAACGGCCACGGCAGCAAGAAAAACCGCAGCGACGAAAAATCGCATGCTGAGCGTTTTCATGACTTAACAGATAAACGCGATTTATTTTTCGGCCACTGAAATCGTCGTGGCCAGGTATGGCCCCGGTTTTTGCGCGGATATCAGCGCGTTGTCTGCATGGAGGGACGACTCAGCGTTTCATTTATTTCCAGCAGCGGCCGTTCATCCACCGCGATAAGGCCGCCGCGCGGAGTATCGATATCAGTGATTATTGCAATCACGATTGCGAGGAGGATTGGAAAAACGAATCGCTCAGCAATCGAAGAACGTCCGGAAATTCCCGCCGGATAACTGACAAGCCACAAGCCAGAGCCGGTCACGCAAAGCAATAACAGCCACACAACGCCGGGCACGTGGTTGCGTTTGGCCGCGACGCGCTTCGCTTCCAGGTCAATTGTTTCGTTCAGGCTGGTGATGAAAGTGACGGTAACTGGCGACGGCCGCTCTGCCGCAGCGGCGACCGCCTCAGCCCAGATACGATCCTGAAGATCGGCACTGCGTTTGCGTGCCGCAATAAATCGATCCGAAAATTGCCCTTCACGATGCGCCTGAATCCGAAGCGAAATATATTCACGCAACAACTCCGCGACCTTTGCACCGTGTGGTTCAGGTAACAGCTGAGCCCGTCGCGCCGTTGTGCCGATGGAGTTTGCTTCCTGGACAACAAGTTCGCGACGCGCGTCGTGCCTTGCTGCGGCGAGCGCGAAACTGAATCCAAGCAACAGGCCCAATAAAGCAAGCACTGCAGATTTCACGGTGCCACTCTGCTTCTCGGCTTCCGATTTCTTCCTGCTGCGCGCGAAGCCCATGCGCCAAGCCAACTCGGAAAGGCCAACCAGAAAAATCAGCAGAATCGCAAACACGAGCCATTCGAGTAAAAGGAGCCGGGCAAATATTTGATCGAGCATGGAAGTAATCGTTTTTTTGCGGTTAGAACCGTTGATCGCGCGTGCTCATCACTTGAGCGGACCCGGAACGAGCCGATCCTGGACACTTATTGCGCGCTTTTCCAATTCGTTGCGCAAACGCGGCGAGACTTCCCCCGAAAGATCGACAGAGATATGCGCGTTTTGGCCAGATTTCGCGGCCAGCTTTTGCACGTCGTCAGTGAAACTGGCTGCACCTGCCGTCCAGGCAGCGTAATCCCACTGTAATGCGACGATTATTGTTCCGTCTTTAGCAACACAGATCGGAAAATCACGGAGCATGACGATCCGGGTAATTGGCGTTTTTTGGTTGATCTGATCCATCAAGGCAGCGGTGTAGACGCAAAAGAGGGCGTCAGCCTCGGTGGTGCTTTTCTGCGCCGCAGCTTTTACGAAGGCGGCGCGATTTGCAACGCCTTTAAGGGCTTTCAGATGGACTGCGAACTCCGTTGCTTGTGTCGGTGTAAACGCGCCGCCGTGAAGGATCTGTTCAATGTCACTCGAACTGGCGCCCATCGCACGGAAAGTCGAGCGATTGATTTCCTCAAGTTCTGAAGGTGTTTTTTCACGCAGAAGATCTGTGACCGTGCTGTTTACATTGGTCACGGTGAGTACCGCTTTCGCCGCGCCACTGATTGGAAGCGTGGCGACACTGAAGCTGAATCCACCGGCCCACGAAGCCCAGGCGACGTCGTCCAGTTGCTTTTGCAGTACAGTATTAGTGGTATATGGATCGACTCCCATTTCGAGCGCGATCTTTCTTTTCTTGTCAGAGTAACCAATCGCATCCTTTAGCCTTCTGCCATCGCCTGCGTCGTCGTTTCCGCCTTTCCCGACGTTTTCGACGGTGTCTTTGGCGCGGCCCAAAAATTTCATGAGTCCTTTCGGAACGTTGGCGATCGCCTGGGCGGGATCCCTGGCGATGTTCTTCGCGGAATTGAGCGGGCTTTTAGCCGCAGCGAGGAGTGAGTTCTTGAACTCGTCGGTACGTGAAACTTCCCGCAACCGCGCGATTGCGTCGACTTCCTTCAAACGTTGGAGCAGCATTTCGTTTCCATCTGCTTCGAAAAGACCAAAGTCTGAATCAATTGTGAACTGATTCATCCCTGCGCTTGTCGGCACTGGATCGCGAACGGCAAAATGCGGTCCTTGGAGAAACTCTGGCTTGAGAATCTCACTCGCTTTGAGCTCGGGTAATTCCTCGAAGACCGGTTCCGCGCGGCGTACTTCAAATGGTTCCGGCGTTTGTGCGAGACATTGAAGAGTCGCAGTGAGCGCAAGTGCGAGCGCGAGCGCTAGAACAAGGTTCCTATCCATGTTTCAGATGGCGATACTCAATCACCGTGCGGATGTGAAGCTTGAACTTGCGACGTACCTTACCGCGAATGCTAATCGCTCCGCGGCAAAGCCTCACGGATGACGCGCGAAAAGTCCGGATTCTGGTCTGCGGCTTCCGCGCGTTCGTTGATCAGGCTGCGCTCTTTCAATTGCGCGAAGGACAATCCACCGGTAGCGATGGCGTGATCCTGATAGAGCATTTCATCCATTTTCCCGTTAAGAAGAATGCGCCAATCCCATGGTGCGCGAAGTTTGACCGCGCGTTGTGTGCGAATGCTTGTGGTACAATTGCTTGTAACAGCGTTGTACCAACGCGGACTCTGGTGAAGCGCATTCAACGTTTTTGCGTATTCACGAAATCTTTCCTGCGCTTGGGCCGGGGAAGCCAGCGTGTGATAAAGATAAACGTCCTCATGCCGATAATTAGTGCGTAGACGAATGCAATCACGCTCATCTGCCACGACGTAAATTAGCGTGTATTGCCGGTAAAAACCTTTCAGGGTGGAGTACTGTTGCCCAGTCGTCTTGCGCGTTTCGATAGAAAAGCAGAGGGGAAGTCCATCGGAAAATTGAAAGCTTATGATGGGATGCGCGATCCACGGCGAACCCCAGTAATTGATTGCAACATCCATACCAGTGATGTGCGAAAGGCGAACCGTGCGTGTTTCCCAGTGCGCCGTGAAATCGATCTGGGTGCGGTAATCGCAATTCCGCACGTTGTGGATGGTGATTTCATCACCGTTGATTTCTGCCCATGCTGTCTGGGCAACATCTGGCTGCCACGCGCGATCGTTGCCGGGCTTCAATGTAAGCCACCATAAAGCCACAACCGCGAATGCAGCAAAAAGGGTGGCGAGTTTCAGCAATTTTCCCCTAACCGATATGACGCTCGCAACCAGCGCGATTAGGAATGCGATTGCGGCGAATAGATTGGCCTTGGGAAAATCGAAATAGAGCGCGCCAATTGCCCATGCTGCACACAGGATCGCCGTGACCCACGCCAGCGTGAACAAGATGAACCGGAGCAGTTTCATTGCTGCCACAAATCAATGTGTGCAGCACCATCGAGCGACCGGTAAGAGCGTAATCAAATGTCGCAAAAAAAACCGGCGCACTGCTAACCGCAGCGATGAGTCGTTAGGCTTATTGAGGTTGCGCTTCTGAACCCTGGTCCTGGTCGTCTTCGACATCGTCCTCAGTCACTTTCCAACTCTTATCCGGGTTGTACTTGTCCATGCTTTGGAATGTCTTCAGCGTGTCGGGACCGAGATCCTTTTCGTACACCACTCCGTCGGGTCCAACGATAAATGTCATGACTCCAGTAACGCGATAGTCGGCAGGTGCAGCGGCAAGAGCGAACCCGCCGATCATTGCGCCGCCGACCATGAAGTCCATCTCTGCCAGTGGGGCTGCTGGTCCTTGTCCTTTCAACACCTTGAAGTAGTAACCGTGATAAGGTTTACCTCCCTGTGCGGAGTAGCCTTCCTCGAGCGCTTTGGCCACATCTTCGCCGACCGGGCCTCCCCAGGTTCCATCGGCGTTTTGCCACGCCAGACCGTCATGTTTGCCGGGCGTGCTGATAACCCGCTGTGCGTATTGGTTCACTTTCGAACCGTCATGTTTTTCCATCGCATACTCGTGTTGCGCATCAGCAAAGCCACGACAAATCTCAATGGCGTTCAGTTCGTTCGCACCTACGCGCCGATTTAGTATTTCCTGGCGGCCTACTTTTGTATCAAAAAACCATTTCCCGTTTTTCTTCACGAGTGGAATTGGAAGCGGGAACTCGTCATTTCCTACCAAAACGACGGCTTCATTCGGATTCTTCTTGTCTGTCTGGATGGACATTTTTTCTTTTGCCTTGGCTGCAAATGCGGTTGCCCGGTTCTTGTCCTGGATCGGGTCCTCGGAGGCGACAATGTCCTCGCTATCCGGTCCCAGAATTTCCTTCGCCGCCGCGACATCAAAACTCGCCGCTACCTGAACAAGGGCGTCGGCCGCCTGTTTCGGTGTGTCGAATTGTTTTTGACCTGACGCCGGCGCCGAAGCTGCGTCGGATTTGGACGCTGGTGCGGCATGCAAGTCGAAGCCTAACAAGTAAAAGCTCACAATCGTAGAAGCGATTAGCGTAAATTTTGAGGAAGTCGTAATTGTTGGTCTTGATTTCATTTTAGTTTTCCTTCGTTGCTTCCTGTTATCTCCGGCGTCCTCCACCACCGCCGCGACCGCCTCCGCCTCTGCCACCACCGCCGCCACCGCGACCACCGCCGCCACGGCTCATCCCGCCACCGCCACGACTGCCGCCACCGCGGCTCATTGAACCACCCCCACGGCTCATTCCGCCGCCACCCATGCTGTGGCCGCCTCTGTTGCTGCTGGCGCGCGCATAATTTCCGCTACCCCCGCCCCCAAATCCTCCGCCGCCGCGTGAAGCAGACGAAGGCCGCGATGATGCGTTGCGATTGCCGACTTGGTTTTTCGCAGTACCGCCAGCGGGTCGTGTTCCGGCACCGGCGCCGCCCGGACGGTTTCCGGCTCCTGCTCCTCCGCCTGGACGGTTGCCAGCGCCGCCAGCTCCACCAGGGCGACCAGCACCGCCCGCTCCGCCAGCGCCACCCGGCCGACCAGCACCGCCTGCTCCGCCAGCGCCACCGGGGCGACCAGCACCGCCCGCACCACCAGGGCCACCCGGGCGACCAGCACCGCCGGCACCGCCAATGCCTCCTGGGCGTCCCGCGCCGCCAGCTCCGCCAATTCCACCCGCACCGCCGGCCCCACCGCGACCGGCAGCGCCGCCGCGGCCGGGTTGCTGGCGCGCATTGCCACCGAATTTGTTCGCCGTTCCTCTGTCGCCGTAAGGCGCATTTCCGCGGTGCTGCGGATTATGTTGCCAATTTCCATTTCCCTGGCGATTGACGTTCCGGTTAAAATTGTTGTTCTTATTGTAGTTGTAATTGTTGTTGATTTTCACGTTGCCACCGTTCCAATCGCAAGATCCCCAGTGGCCACCCCAAGCGCCCCAAGCGGCGGCACCGATTGCAATTCCTGCGCCCCACGCCAAAGCCGTCCCTGGCACGTACCCCGGATAAGTATACGGATAATATGGGTATGCAGGCGGCGGAGCCCCATAGACGACCTGTGGATCATATGAAGGAACGTAAACGACGTCCGGCTGAGCTGGCTGAATTGTGATCACTTGCTGGCCGCTTGGAGCTGTTGTGGTTTGAACTGTCTGCTGCGCCGAAGTTTTCAGAGTTCCTTTACTTTCAGCCTTCCCGCGCATTCGCTGGACTGCCGCCATCACGTCTGGTTGCTGTGCAAGAAACGCATTACCAAGATCGGTCGTCCATTGGATGTTGCCCGCCATGCGTTGCACCACGTCAGGATACATTACCAATCCCTGGACGCTGGGGTCCCATGGCTGTTTTGACGCGGCGTCTGCCAGCGCTTTGTCTTTTAAATTGGTATTGTTATTCATCCACTGTTGGAGCTGAACTATTTCCAGCGGATACGTCGAGGCGGCTAAAGTTTGCGCCAGAAGGTCATCGGGGTACAGCGCGATTGGCGCCACCAATGAGTCAAGCTCTTCAGGTGGAAGTTTAGTTGTCTCCTGATCGTTCGTCGTGGTTGTCATTTCTTGCGATTGCGCTTGCTGCGCAGACGCATTGCTGACGAATGAGAGAAGTGTCAGGCCGATAATCGTTATCGCGCCATGAAGCAATTTGCGGCCTCGTGAGTTCATAATTTTTTTCTTTTAACTCTTGCCCGGTGAGGGTAGATCAACCGTCGCCGAGCGGCATATAAGACTTTAGTCTAATAGAACCGTTCGACGTAAATGATAGTTTCAGAAAATTAAATAGAAGAAATTCATATGATTAATGTCAAGAAAATCGCAGTTCTAGTGCTCGTACTCTCAGTGATGACGGGCTTTACCCAGGCGGCCAAACATCATTCGGGGGGGCCAGACGCAACTCTACGATTGAGCATGGGTTCGTTCGCTCTCGGAATTGGTACCAGTTGGGGTTCCGGCACGCTCACCTTCAGAGGCAAAAACTATCCGGTTAAAGTAAGAGGACTGTCCGTAGGGAAGGTCGGGTTCACCAACTCTTCCGCCTTTGGTGACGTTTTCAATCTGAGGCATCTTCAAGATTTCAATGGTCATTATGACGTGGGTGGCGCTGGCACGCGTGGTGTGACTCTTGGCGCTGGCAGAACGGGGACCGTCATGTCGAATCAGGCCGGTGTGATAGTGCGCGTTCAATCGACGCAAAGCGGCGTTGCGGTCAATGCGACCGGCGGCGGCGTTGACATGCAACTTCAATAACGTGTTTGCCTGACAAATAATGCCGAGTGCGCCGTCAACGGCGCACTCAGCGATGCTCGAATGGCCGAGCTTTCCTCACCCGCTGCCGTACTTGAAATCGGAACCGCGGCACCATGGGTGCGGAAACATTCGTCGGAGTGGGTACGTGGACCCGTCTGGGATGGTTTCTGGATGCTCAGTGCGCTCTGGCTTGCGCCGATCGTGCTGTTGCTGGTTCATGGCTATTCCGATCCCGAGTCGAGTCCACTCGACCTGCTTTACTTCGGTCTGACTGCCCTGTTTTGGATCGGTCACCGATTGTCGAGCACTTACCTGGCGTACGGCACGGAAGCGTATCGACCGCTTCTGCGCGAACAACCGGTTCGGTTCATCGCGCTTCCGTTACTGATTACAGCAGGATGTTTTGCGCTGTTTCTCCCGGCCGATTCCGCATTGCCATGGACGCGTGAGGAACGGTTGATTGGACTGGCGATCATCGATTACGCTTGCGTGACGTACCATTTCGCTGCGCAACATTTTGGTGCGCTCTCATTGTACCGTTCGCGAGCGGATCGCGCCGCATGCATTCAGACGAGGCGATGGGATCGCTTTTTCGCGCTGACTGCTGGCGGAATGCTAGTGTTTGTCGCAGATATTTTAGCGGGAGCAGTCGCGTACCAAGATCAGTGGGTCGATCGTTGGTTTCCAGTATGGATTGTGTCGGCCGAAAATGGAATTCGCGGCGGTGCGACCCTGGCGCTGTTTGTCATCACCGCAGTCATGTTAGTTGTCGAACTGCGCACGCCGCGATGGTCGTTGCCGCGCATCTTGTACATCGTAGGACTCGCGGTGATGGTGGGGTTGGCTCTTCGACCACGGAGCTTGTTTCTCTTCCTTGTGATTTGGACCTCGCAGCACTGGATTCTTGCTACGGGACTGGCATCGCAAACACCTTCGGCGGAGTCAGCGCCAACAACCGGAATAGTGCGTCAATATTTGCACCGGTTGAATGTGCGGCCATGGGCAGTCGTGCTCTTTCTCATGTTGTTGTCCCTCCTGTTCCTTCCGATTTTTGAGGTGGAGGCAAATCGCGAGACCGGCACGTATTACGGCGATCGAATTTTCGGTTCGCTTGCAGTACAACTCCGAAGCTCGACGTGGCTGCCTGCGTTGCTGGCTTTGGGTTTCGCCACGGGATTCATTCATTACCTGCTCGATCGAAGCGTGTATCGAATGTCAGATCCGCAAGTGCGGGCGGCAGCGTCTGGTTTGATTGGTAACGTCGGGAGACGTTCACCAAGGAAGAACGTTTCCTTCGCGCTAGTTTTCTTGCTCGCGTTAGTGTCTGTTTGTTCGCTGCACGCGCAGATCGGAACTCCTGCGACGCGTCCACGGCCTCCCAAGGCGATCTATACGCCGAGACCTGTTTACCGGCCTGAATGGGCGAAGCAGGGTCTCGCAGGAAAAGGCTCGGTCTTAGTAACCATTGACCAACAGACCGGCAAAGTTACCGGAGCGCGAATGCTGCAGAGCACGGGAAACAAACAACTCGATGGCGCCGCTCTCCAAGCGTACTCACAGTGGCGTTTCCAGCCGGGCACGGGTTCACAGGTGCAGATTCCAATTGAATTTGCCAACCGGCCAAAGCCTCCCGCAACTAAACGAACAGCACTGCAGCCGGCTCTTCTTTATCCGCTGTTGATTCTGGTTGGCTTTGGCGTGGCAGTAATTGCAATGCGAGCGAGAAGGACAGACGCGAGATAGTCGCGCGTTGTGTGCGCTCTATATCGTGAATGCTTGTCGCGCATTTAATATGCGATTTGTCATCCTTTTGAGCGTGTCACTCGCGACAACATCACTATGCATTGGCGCGGGATTTTCCCGGGTGCATGATCTGCCGCCCCTCAAAATGGGAGCGACGGATCTCGACGCGATTTTGCTAAGGGCCCATTCGCTTGTCGATGGGGCGAATGGTCCCGACGAACTCGGTCGGGAGAGTGTAAAGATCGATATTCACAGTCAGGACATTGAGATCCCGCATCTGTCGCTGGCCAGCAGCGTGGGGTTTCCGGATGAGGTTTTCGGCTTTTCTTACATGTACCAGCAAGCCGATAAGCCAATCTCGTCAGTCACGATTGATTTGGGCGATTCGGTACGCCGGGTGTCAGTAAGCGGTGAATCTGGCGACAAAGTGGACGAACTATCGAAGCTGCTTGAGAACGATTTTGGTCGCTACTCCACTGCTGCCGGTGGCCTGAAATTCCGTCGTGTAACCGGAATATGTCTTTCAATGTTGTTTTTGTCTTCGCTAATGATTGGCGCCGCGTTTTGGTGGAATAATCGAAACTGCAGGATGGCTCTGGGGACACCGATTAGTTCCGCCATTGGTTTCCTGCTCCTGCTGCTCGTCCCGTGGAACAGATTTCTTCCCGGCTTCGTTCTTTATCAGCGCTATTCGCCTTTTTTTGTTGTCAGGCACACGCGCGAGATCTTTCTCCTGTGTCTTGTCGCGGCGCTGTTCGGAATTCCATTATTTTATTTTCTTTCCCGAAGGCAGCGCTAACGATTCTATTCGCGTGGCCAAATACTCGGGCGCCCGCGTGGCACGAAAGTTTGCAATGCTATGCGAGTATTGCGGGAAGCGCGTTCGCGGCGCTCAATCTGACCGCATAACGCTCGTGATTCGGACGGAGGTGATAGAAAGCCCTTGAGCGCCGTACGTGGCGAAATAATTCGCAGGTACAAAAACCACGCCGCGACCAGAAGTCTCACCTGAGCCACGCGTTTTCGTGCCTTGATACGAAAATTCCACTCGTACATGGAAAGGACTTGAGTTCTTAAACCGCGCGATTCGAGAGGTGCCGACAGTTTCGTAGGAAACGGTTACACCACTCTTTGCGCTTTGCCCTGTTCCGACAGCGGCCTGTAATAACAAAATGAAAGCGGCGATGTAAAAAATGTGTCGACCGGTTGCAGGACGATTGGTCATAGAATGTGTCAAAAACGAACTGATCGCTTATGTCAATATCGCAATTTAGAAGTTGTCAAAATCATAATAGTTAGGAGCACGGATAATGAAAAATGCTGGGCCGATCGACGTTCTGCCTCTTTGGGCGCTTTTCATTGTCATCCTGTTGGTGGTCCTGCTCGCGGTCGAGTTCGGTTATCGGTTAGGCAAATATCGGCGCAGCCATCACGAGACGGAGAAGGAAGCTCCGTTAGGTACCATGGTTGGCGCTACACTCGGGTTACTCGCGTTCGTGCTTGCGTTCACATTTGGGTTGGCTGCACAACGGTTCGATATGAGAAGACAGGTATTGCTCGACGAGGCAAACGCCATTGGAACAACTTACTTGCGTGCCGGCACACTTCCGGAGCGTGGTGAAGAAGTTCGGCGCCTGTTACGAGAGTATGTAAATGTTCGTTTAAAGGCGATGCAGTCGGGCAAAGTCGCCGAGGGAATACGTGGGTCAGAGGATATCCAACAGAAAGTCTGGACGGAAGCGGAGGCCGTTGGTGTTAAAAATCCAAATTCGATCGTTGTCGGTCTGTTCATTCAATCGCTCAACGAAATGATCGATCTGCATGCGGCCCGCATGCAAGCGGGGCTCAGGAGCAGGATTCCCGGTGCGATCTGGCTGGGTCTTTTTGCCGTCGCTGCTCTCTCGCTGGCGACGATGGGTTACCATGCGGGCCTCAGTGGAACTCGCAGATCTCTGGCCATTGTCGCCGTTGCCGTCACGTTCGCTGTGGTCATCGAGCTGATTGCGGATCTGGACCGGCCACAAGAGGGAATTCTCAAGGTTAGCCAACAGGCTCTTTTGGATACGCAACGATCAATGGTTCCATCTCAGCAATGAGCTTTAAATGCCTAACAAGTGTGGTAGCCACCTATGTCCGGTTCGCGTCCTTCGTAGCTTGGGATTTGTATTGAACGGCCCGCAGCGCCGTGACTACATCGCGCGTACTAATCCCCGAAAGAAATACCGAGCGCGCGCGCAGTTCGAACCAGATTGCCGTCAGCACGCACAGTTTTTAGCTTGCCGACAGCGTCACTGATCTTGATCGAGCCAACCTGCGGTCCCGTGAACGCCACCATTCTTCCGAATTCACCTGCAGCGATAAGTTCAACTGCGGTTGCGCCGAAGATTGAACAAAGCGCCCGATCAAATGTGGTTGGGGATCCTCCGCGCTGAAGATGTCCGAGCACGCACACGCGCGACTCTTTGCCGGTGCTTTTCTCAATTTCGGCGCTGACAACCAGCCCGATTCCGCCGAGTCGTGCTTCGCCGGTTTTGGTGTGCGCGCCGGAGGTTACGAACCCGCCGTCTTTCTCTCGCGCCCCTTCCGCGACAATGATCATGGTGAACTTTTTCCCGAGGTTCTCGCGTTCCTGAATTTTAGCGCACACGTTTTCGTACGAGAACGGAATCTCAGGAATTAGAATGACGTCCGCACCGCCAGCCACACCGGCAAACAGCGCGATCCAGCCGGCATAACGCCCCATCACTTCCAGAACCATCACGCGGTTGTGACTTTCAGCAGTACTGTGAAGACGATCCAGCGCGTCGGTCGCGCAGGCCACGGCGGAATCAAATCCGAACGTGAATAGCGTGCCTTCCAAATCGTTGTCGATCGTCTTCGGCACGCCGACTACCGGAATTCCATATTCAAAGAGTTGCTGCGCGATGCTCAATGATCCGTCGCCGCCGATGGAGACAAGCGCAAACAAACCGAGCGCGTCCATCCCCGTTTTGACGCCTTCAAGTAATTCCTTCGGCAACGCGCGACTCTCGCCGTGGCCAACTTTGGCCGAGAATTTTCCACGGTTCGCCGTGCCGAGAATCGTTCCGCCACGCGGCAATAATCCGCTGAGCGTTTGGTGATCGAGCGCAATGGATTGACGCGGTTCGAGCAAACCTTCGTAGCCGCCAAGAATGCCGATGCATTCCCAGCCGCGTTTGGAGGAAGCTTTTGCGACTGCTCGAATCACTGCGTTTAAGCCGGGGCAATCTCCGCCGCCCGTGACAACTCCGATTCGCTTGCTCATGATTACTTTATTGTCTGCGCAGCCAACCACGCGTCGCGGTTTTCACGGATTAGCGCAACGCATTCATCGATCGTGTTTACGCAATGCGGAATGGTGAAATCAATGTCGCTGGCGAGTTCGCTATCTTTCCGAAGCATCGAGCGACGCCCCCATTCGACTAGTTCGGCCCACATTTTACCCACCAGCACAAGAGGCGTGTTATAAAGTTTGCTGACCTGCAGAAGTTGCCACGCAAGCGACAACTCGAGCAGAGTTCCGATACCACCGGGAACGACTACGAACGCGTCAGACATAATCATGAAATGGTGGAGCCGCGAGAAAAAGGTTCGGTGTTCGTACGCTTGCCCGACGAATGGATTCACATCCTGTTCGAATGGTAGTGCAATACGAATACCGACCGATCGCTTGTCAGCTTTGGGATGAACTGAATGTGCTCCTTCATTTGCTGCCTGCATCAGGCCAGGGCCGCCACCGCTGATAATATCGCATCCCATCTTCGTTAGTTCGGCGGCGAGCTGTTTGACCCCGTTGTATGCCGGTGTGGCGGGTTTGAGTCGCGCGGATCCGAAAATGGTCACCCGATAGTTTTGACGCGTGGTGCGGCGCAGGCGCGTCAACTCATTAACGACGTCCCATAGGCCCGTCACTGCGCGTTCAACAACTGCGGTTGTTGCGTCCTCGTCGTTAAGCCGAACGATGTCGGATTGCCCGAAAGAGGTCTTCTGCTTTTTCATGTCGTGCTCCGAACATTAAATCTCTGGAGAAAGGGGTTAACCCTGCAACGCGTCATCCGCAATAGCGTGGAGCTCACCGATTCAACGCTGTCCTCGAATCATCTCAGTCATCACTTTCCGGCCGGTGGCCTGTAATGGTCCGAGGCCACTCCCGGGCAGGAACCAAATGCCTTTATCCTTGTCGCGGCAGTAAACAATGTGAACGCCGTCGCTCATAACTGCGTGATGAAAAGTGGCGCCCGGGTTCTGAGCGATAAATGCGAAGAACGCTTCCCGCCATGGATCGTCGGCAAAACGGAAAATCTGTTCACCGATCGCTTTCAGTTCTTCAACGCTGATTGTGCGGATGGAATTTGCGATCGCTTTGCGTCGCTCTTTATCGAGATTCTCAAGGTCGAATTTTTCGAATGCCATATCGTTGTTCCTTCAATTTGGATCTTGCTGCTTAAAGCTCAATGACTTCTCCCATTTTTGGCAGTGTTGCCGACAGACCGTGGCGCTGTTGAATGACCCTGGCCAGTGCGGCGCGCTGGTCGTCTTCACCGTGAGTCAGCTCAACGCGTGGCTTGTCCGGCGCCATAACATCGAACCAGTGCATCAGATCAGTCTGTCCGGCATGGGCACTGAATCCGCCCAATGTGTGAATCGTCGCCTTTACGGCAATTTTCTCTCCAAAAATCTTTACTTCCTTCACTCCATCGACCAGCTGCCGCCCGAGCGAACCGTAAGCCTGATAACCGACAATAAGGACGTGTGTGCTCGGTTTCCAAAGGTTAGCCCTCAAATGATGAAGGATCCGGCCGCCATTGCACATGCCTGCTCCGGCCATGACCAGACATGCGCCGATGACGTCATTGATCGCGCGGGATTCCTCAGCGGTCGGTGTCGGTCTCATGGTCTTCAGGTCGTCACGCAGCGGGTGATCGTGGATCAAAGCTGTCATCTCCTCGTCGAACAACTCCGGATGCTTCGCATAAATGTTTGTTGCTTCGATTGCCATCGGGCTGTCGAGGAAAATCGGAAACGGCTGCACCTTGCCGGCGCGGAACATTTTGCCGAGCAGCAACGTGATTAGTTGAGCGCGGCCGACCGCGAATGTTGGCACAAGCATTTTGCCGCCACGATTCACCGCATCGATCACGATCTGTTCGAACTCCGCGACCGTCTCTTCAAGCGAACGATGATCGCGGCCACCATAGGTCGATTCCAGAAAAACAAGATCGGCCTGCTGGAACGGTTCGAACTCGCGCAATATCGGCGCACTGCGCGGCCCTAGATCGCCGGAGAAAACGACGCGCTTTGTCGTGCCGTCTTCCTCGACAATCAATTGAATGCTGGCCGAACCCAACATATGCCCGGCATCGTGCCAGATCGCTTGCATTCCGGGCGCTGCTTCAAACTCTTGTTGATAAGATACTGCTCGCAGTTGCGAGAGGATTTTCTCCGCGTCATCGGATGTGTAGAGCGGTTGCTCAGGCGGTTCGCCCGCGCGCATGCGTTTCCGATTGATTCGTTCGTTATCGGCGACTTGCAGGCGAGCGGAGTCGCGCAGGATCAGACCGGTCATGTCCAATGTTGCTGGCGTGCCATAGACTGGACCGGCGTAGCCCATTTTAGCGAGCAGCGGGAGTCGGCCGGTATGATCCAGATGTGCGTGGGTGAGAAGTACGGCGTCGAGTACGCGATTGGGCGCCGTTGGCGGTCGGTTCAGCGCCTCCGCTTTTTTGCCGCCTTGAAACTGGCCGCAATCAACCAGTATCCGCGCTTGCTTCGTTTGAACGATGTAACAAGAACCGGTTACTTCGCCGCCAGCTGCTCCGACCGGGGTAATTGTCATCCTAATGATTATTCAGTGATGACAAGCTCAGCTTTTTTCCGGCTCAATGCGCATCAGCTCAATCCGGTAATTGGCCTTCGGGCTGCGCGGTGAAGGACCGGCGACGAGCATCACTCGTTCGACGTTGATTCCGTTTTCGCGCACCCAGCGCCCAATCCATTCGCGCCAGTCATCGGGCTCCTCCGCGAGATCGATGGGATATACGCCGTAGGAGAACGCGAGATTCTGACAGGCAGCGCAATCGGCACTCGGTGCGATGATCCACACTGGCGGTTTGAAACGCGAGATGGCGCGCGCGACCATGCCACCACGCGTTGGCACGAGCACCAGATCGCATGGGACCGTATAGAGTGCGTGCTCGACCAGGGACGCCATGCGATCGCGGGCCCTGGTCGGTGCCTGTTGCTGCACCAATTCACGTTGAGTAATAAAGCTTCTTGGCGGCCGGTGTGTTTCTGTGAACGCGGCAATCTTCGCCAGCATCGCGACTGCTTCCTCGGGAAATTTGCCCACCGCCGATTCGCCCGAAAGCATGACGCAATCGGTCCCATCGAGTATCGCGTTCGCGACATCAGTGGCTTCGGCCCGCGTGGGCAGCCGGCTCGAAACCATCGATTCGAGCATCTGCGTCGCAGTAATGACCGGCTGTCCCGCGAGATTTGTTTTTGCGATGAGCTGCTTCTGAATCGAGGCAATCTCTTCGATCGGCACCTCCACTCCCAGATCGCCGCGCGCGATCATGATGCCATCCGACGCAGCCAGAATTTCGTCGAAGTGCGCGAGCGCGTCTGCCCGTTCGATTTTTGCAATGATGAAAGGTTGTTTGCCGACCTTTGCCGCAGCCGCGCGCACAACGTGTATGTCCGTGGCGCGTTCAACGAACGACTGGCTTATGGCATCGACACCATGTTCGAGCGCGAACTCAAGACAGGCGCGATCGTTTTCAGTAAACGCGCTGATGCCCAGATCAACGCCGGGAAGATTTAATCCTTTGCGCGAACGCAGCTCGCCGCCAACAACAACTTTGCATTCCACGTCGTTGCCGGCGATGCGATCGACCACCAGCTGTATCACACCATCGTTCAAAAAAATCCGGTTCCCGGGCTTCACCACCCGCGGCAACTCCTGGAAAGTCGTCGAGGCGCGCTGCGCGTTACCAACGATGTCTTCGCTCGTTAGGGTAAAACGGTCGCCCGGGACAACCTGAATTGGTTCCGGATCGATTTTTCCCAGCCGCAGTTTCGGGCCCGGAAGATCTGCCATGATTGCAACCCGCCGGCCGGTTTCGCGCGCTGCCTGACGGATGTGCCGAATAACTTCCGCGTGTTTGTCATGGCTCCCGTGAGAAAAATTCAACCGCGCGACGTCGAGCCCCGCGCGAATCAGCCGCCTCAGCACTTCGGGGGATTCCGAGGCCGGGCCAATGGTTGCGACGATCTTGGTTTTGTTCGCCGGGAGCGCCGTGTTCATGACGCGAATGTCGTTTTTCCATTCGCGCGGAGATCGGTCGCAGCCTGCTTCACACGCTCGGCCATCGCCGTTTCCGCGAGCGCGAGATACACGCGCGGATCATAGGCTTTTTTATTTCCGACTTCGCCATCCACTTTCAACACGCCGTCATAGTTCTTGAACATGTGACCGGCGACCGAGCGTGTGAATGCGTACTGCATGTCGGTATCGACATTCATTTTCACCACGCCGTAATCGAGCGCCTCATGGATTTCCTGTTGTGTCGACCCTGAGCCTCCATGGAATACGAGATAAAAGCGCGCGTTTTCACCGTATCTTTTTACCACTGCGTCCTGGCATTCCTTCAAAACTTTTGGCCGCAGCTTCACGTGACCGGGTTTATAAACGCCATGCACATTTCCAAATGTTGCCGCGAGCAGGTAGCGTCCGCCGATTTGATTTAGTCGGTGCGCAACTTCCAGCGTGTCCTCTGGCGTTGTGTAGAGCTTGGCTGCGTGGTCGCCGACAACATCGTCTTCTTCACCGCCGACTGCGCCGGTTTCGATTTCAAGCACGAGATCGTTTTTCGCAAATCGCTCAAGCAGTTTGGTCGAAATATCCAGATTCTCTTGTAACGACAAGTTGCTGCCATCGAACATGTGTCCGTTGAAAAGGTTCGGCTGGCGTGCGGCGCGGCGCTTCTCTGTTTCCTCGACGAGTGGGACGACGAAGTTGTCGAGCTTGTCCTTGAGACAGTGATCGGTGTGCAGGGCAACGTAAATTGGATAGCGTTCCGCCATTCGGTGCACGTGCTCGGCGATGGAGATTGCACCAAGCGCCGAATCTTTCAGCGAAGTGCCTGACGCGAACGCACCACCGCCGGTGGAAATCTGAATAATGCCGTCGGACTTGATCTCCGCGAGCCCGCGCATGACCGCATTTGCGGTCGTGAGTGATGTGACATTTGCGGCGGGAAGCGCGAAGCGTCCATCGCGCGCCCGATCGAGAATCGCACAATAGGTTTTGAAGTCAGGAACTGGCATAATGGTTCGATTAGCGCGATCGGGGTTCGATCTTCCAAACGCGTTCACAGTAATCGCGGATGGAGCGGTCCGAAGAAAATTTTCCCATTCGCGCCGAATTGAGGATGGAAGAACGCGTCCACGCTTGCGTGTCGCGCCACAGCCCGTTCACCCGGTCCTGTGCGTCGATGTAAGCCTGATAATCCGCGAGAAGCAAAAATGGATCGTCATTGAGAAGGTTCTCCACAATTGGACGGAACAGGTCACTATCTCCGCGCGCAAGCTCGCCGCTGGCGATGAAGTCTATTACGTCGCGGAGCATGGGATTCTGCTCGTAGTGCTCGCGTGGATGATAGCCGCGCGCTTTCACCATCTCCACTTGCTCTGCAGTGAGCCCAAATAGGAAGAAATTTTCCGAACCGACTTCTTCCCGAATTTCGACATTTGCGCCGTCCAATGTGCCGATAGTGAGCGCGCCATTCAGCGCAAACTTCATGTTGCCGGTGCCGCTCGCTTCCTTGCCTGCCGTAGAGATCTGCTCGGATAAGTCCGCTGCTGGATAAATCAATTGAGCATTGGTCACATTGAAATCGGGAAAGTATGCGACTTTGAGCCGATCGCGCGCGATCGAATCGGAATTCACGAGATCACTGATCGAGTTGATCAGTTTAATGATGAGTTTCGCCATGGAATAACCTGGTGCGGCTTTGCCGCCGAAAATGAATGTGCGAGCAGGCATATCAGTTTTCGGTTCGCGTTTGAGTCGCAGGTAAAGCGTGATGATATGAAGCGCGGCGAGATGCTGCCGTTTGTATTCGTGAATCCGTTTCACCTGCACATCGAATAGCGACTCCGGCTCAACTTTTGTCCCGGTGCGCTCCGCGATAAGCGCTGCGAGACGTTGTTTGTTAGCCAATTTCACGTCACGCCATTGTTTCTGAAATTCTTCATCATCGGCGAACGCTTCCAGTTTCCGGAGCTGATCGAGATCGCGTAGCCAATCGTCGCCAATGCGGGAGGTGATCAGTTTCGTTAGGCCGGGGTTACTGAGCGCCACGAACCGGCGCGGCGTAACACCGTTAGTCACATTGCAGAATTTGTCCGGCCACAGTTCTGCGAAATCGCGCAAAACAGTTTGCTTCAACAACTCCGAATGGAGTCGCGCCACGCCATTGATCTTGTGGCTGCCGACACAGGCCAGATGCGCCATGCGCACATAACGCGGTCCAGTTTCGTCGATGAGCGACAGTCGTGCCACTCGCGCATCATCGCCGGGGAATCGTTTGCGGACTTCATCCAGGAAACGGCGATTGATTTCGTACACAATTTCCAGATGCCGCGGAAGCAGCTTCCCGAACAGGCTGACAGTCCATTTTTCCAACGCCTCGGGTAGCAAGGTATGATTGGTGTAGGCGAAAGTCTTGCGTGTCACGGTCCACGCTTCGTCCCATCCGAGGCGATGCTCGTCGACCAGCAATCGCATCAGCTCTGCCACCGCCACTGCCGGGTGCGTATCGTTCAGCTGCACGGCCCATTTTTCGTGAAACGTTGCCGGTGTTCCACCGAGCTTCATATGAATGTTCAACATGTCCTGGAGCGAGCAGCTGGCGAAAAAGAACTGTTGTTTTAGACGCAACTCCTTCCCCGCCTCGACGTCGTCATTCGGGTAAAGAACTTTCGTGATATTCTCCGAAACGACCTTCTCCTGAACTGCCCGATAATAATCGCCGTGGTTGAATGCAGTGAAATCGAACGACTCGACGGCCTCTGCTTTCCACAACCGCAAGATGTCGCAGGTGTTAACGCGATAACCAGCGATCGGCGTGTCGTAAGCAATGCCTTTCACTTCCGTATCGGCGACCCAGACGCGAAACGTTCCCTGTTGATCGCTAAATGTTTTAATGTGTCCTCCGAACTTCACGTTGTAAGCGATGTTGGGACGCGCGATTTCCCAGGGATTTCCGAAGCGCAACCATTTGTCGGTGATTTCCTCTTGCCATCCGTTTCGGATCACTTGATCGAAGATGCCGAACTCGTACCGGATGCCATAGCCAATGGCTGGCACTTCTACAGATGCGAGCGAGTCCATGAAACACGATGCGAGCCGGCCCAGCCCGCCATTGCCAAGCCCGGGCTCTTCCTCTTGCGCAATGATTTCATCGAGATCGTAGCCAAGCTCGCGCACAGCCTCTCGCGTGACCTCAGTGATCCCGAGATTCAGCAGGTTATTTGCCAGATGCGGCCCCGGTAAGTATTCCGCGGATAAGTATCCGACACGGCGCGCGTTCACTCTGCCGTACGCATCGAGGCTTTCGACGATGTAATCGAAGACCCGATCGCGGACCGTTAGCGCAAGCGCGACATAAAGATCATTCTTCGTGGCATAGCGCTCCAGTCTGCCAAGCCCGGAATGCAGCTTATCGCGGAACGCCTGTTTGATGTCCTCGGCCGTGTTTTTCTCAGGAATTTTTGCGGCCGAACTCTTCATGGGAATAGGATTTTACGAATCCTGTATTTACAATATTAGACGGCATGACTGATTCGTTAGTCAGACCTTGGTCGTACCATCTTTCGATTGTCATTCCGCATATCTCTTGAGGATGCGCGATACATCCTGGATCGCTTGCGAGTTTTGATGCGCGGCGTGGTCGGACGGGACGATAGATTCGCTTTTCGCACCATTCATATGCGAGCTCCAATACGGCACAACACCGTCACTGGAGTTTGGTGAATCACCACGGCCGCGATCGCCAATGATAGTGTGGTACGGCACACCCGCAGTCATAGGAATGGTGTTCATTGCGTGAAGAAAACGGCTTTTTGGCGAAAGACTGTCCACACTATTGGCGCGGCGTTTCGGTTTGAGTTCATCCTCTCGCATATTGGTGGCTTGGAGCATCTCCTCGTTTGCCTGACTGCTCACCGTCGCCTCGTTAATAATGAGAGTTGCGAGTTTGCCGATCCAACCAGTCGCCATGTTGCTTCCGCGCAATGGCGAAGCAATGAATATCACGCGTCCGATTTCTGGTCGGTGGCGGAAAAACAGTTCCTCGCGAAAGTATTCGCGCGTTTTCGGCGACAGCGGCACTTCATCCGGTGGCCGGCCAAAAATTTTCATCCAAAGCTGATTTCCGCTGTCGGTAAGAAGCAGTCGACTGATGCAGCCACCCATGCTGTGTCCGATCACCACCATGGGCTTGAGATGCGCAAACTGTTTCTCCACTTCATCAAGTTCTTCGCGCAGAATGGCGGCCGAGTACGGAAACGGATAGCCACTGGGGTAGCTGTAAAACCAAAACTGGTAATGTTTTCGGATCTCTGGATCGCCCTGCAATTTGTTTATCATCGGCGTCCAGGTGGCTTGCGAATCTTTCAACCCATGGATCACGAGAACCACGGTTTTGTTCGGACTGAAAGGCTGGAGGCGCTCGATTCTGGCTGTGTGTGAATATTTTTCCGGATTGAGAACGCGCGATAATTCATGCTTTCTCGGATCGGTCTCCTGGAGCATCACTGCTAACGGCACTGTGAAATCGGCAGCAAGCGGGACGGTATGGCCATAAAAACTGGCAGTCTCCCGATCGAGTGGATCATAAAACTCGAGGATACATTGCCGCCCGTGAAACTGCGCGATCACACTGACAGTACGAAAGATGCGCGACGGCGCGGTCTTGCCGCGTGCGTTTTTGCTTTCCTCCCGCTCAACAGCGACGATCGGAGCACCAATCCCGGCACGAGTAATTCGCTCGGACACATATTTGCCGCCCACATCGAACTCGTCAGCTGGCGTGAATTCATAAAGCGCGGGATTCCACTCGGGGCGCGGATCAGATTTATACGTCAACACAAACTCGCCCTGCGCGGTCGGCACGGTCAGCGGCTGGCTCCATGGATCCAGCTTCGTGTCTTGAATAATTTGGAAGATGCGGCTGACGCCAAAATTGTAATCGCGAATGGCCGTTTCGTTCGCGGGATTTCGTTTCAGTTCGTCCGCTAAGAGCCGCAACGCGACGAGACAATCGCCCATCGCAACGACCGGTTTCGCTCGTTCTTCGTGCGTCGCTCTCGTCATTTGTTGCTCGGCAGTCGCCAGCGGTTCCCTGCCGGAGGGGCCGATCAATCGCGGTCTCTTGTGCCAAACCTCTGCATACGGACCGGTGGCGCAACCGTTTAGGATGAGCACAGCTCCCAACGTCCCCAAAATCGCCCGCATAAAATTGACCTATTTGGCCGCGAAATATGTGGAATCAGAGATTGGATTTCGGACCACCGGCTGGTCCGTGACAATAACTGTTGTGCCGGGCTTGATTTCATCTGCCAGCTTTTGGGCAAATTCAGTGTTAAAACGGATTCTCGAAGCGATCTCGTCCGCCTCAACAGGCCGGCCTTCGCTGGTTACGCGCATCCATTTGCGTGCCTCGCGTCCCGGGGCTAGCTGACTTGGCTTGCCGGTGCTCCCTTCGAGTAACGTAAACACGCTGTTGCCGAGGCGACCTCCGCCACCGACTCGAATTGCAGCGCGTCCGATCGGGTTCCCATTGCGATATACATACAGCGCATCATCAGCGGAACTTACGACAATCGTGATTGGCCCTTCTGTGCTGCGTTCGGGCTTCCAATCGTACTCGTCCTTGGCCAGAGGATGCAGCATTTCTGGTGAAAAATCTTTGGGTGCCAGGAGTAAACCCGGATTTGAAGCAAGATGCGGGGTCGGCGTTTTGCCGTCACCGACGACAACGGTGCCGCCGTTCGCGGTCGTCTTGAAAAGCAACTGTGAGAAATCGTACGGCAACCGGATGCAGCCGTGGCTTGCGGGATAACCTGGTAACTTGCCGGAGTGCATGGCAATACCGCTCCAGGTGAGCCGCTGCATGTAAGGCATCGGTGCGTTGTCATACTTTTTAGAGCGGTGAGTTTGTTTTTTCTCGAGAATACTGAACACGCCGCCAGGCGTGGCACGCCCTTTCGAGCCCGTGCTCACGGTTGAGCGACCGATCAGAATTCCGTTGCGATAGACGTGCATCGTCTGCTGCGGAATGCTCACGAGCACGACTACCGGTCCGCTCGGAGAAAGTTGCGGATTCCACCAGTATTCGCCGGGTTTCAACGTTCCCGTCGGCTTTCCACTGGGCGTGCCTTTGGTGTGAAACGACGGCTTCTCCATCGCGTGCGACGCGGTGAGAAGTCCGATCGAAATGGTTAGAGTGGCCAGGAGTTTGATCATGAGTTGGAAGGCGAAGTAATTACTACACAATGTGCTTCATTCAAGACTCCGTGCGATCGACAGTGGAGAAATTGCGATTCATTTTGCTCTGCTGGCTGGTCCGGTCTCCTTGAGGAAAAAAGTCAGAATCAACGCCACGACGATACCATACAGCAATGGTCTAAAGCCGGCCTGGTAGTGTACCAACGCGAGACTTGTGTCGCCTTCAGGCATTTCGACCAGCCGCGCTCCGAATACTGGCCCAAGAAACGCGCTGAACGTAAAATTAAGGAAGTTCACGACGCCCGTCGCCGTGCCCCCCAGTTCCGGCGGATTCACTTCCTTGATGACAGTGTACGGCAGCATCGCCGCGCCTGAAGCGATTCCCATCAGGATTCCGACAGTGTGGCCACGAAGAATTTCCGGGTTGCCGAACAAAACCCAGGCAACGACGGCGAGTAGCATGATGGTACCCGCAAAGATGACCGGCTTTCGGCGGCCAAGCCGGTCAGAGATGAAGCCGAGGAGCGGACAACCAATCATCCAGCCTAAAGGGATGGCAGCGGCAAGCGTCACCGCCGCCCCGTATTCGCGACCGCGGGCCTCCTGGAGAAAGCGCACACCCCATGTCATCCCGAGAATTGTTGTCGGAATGAAGAGTAGACCCGAAATAAAACCGCAGAGATAGGATTGCGGATTGCGGAACACTTTGCCTAACGAACGCAGGAAAATTGCGAACGCGCCAGATCCACTCGTGGATGTCTTCGGAGCCTCTTTCGGCAAGAGAATTAGAAGCACGACGCTGATCACAAGGCCGAGGCAGCCGGCGTAGATCCAGAATCTATCCCATGAAACGCCGCCTTTAACGATCGGGCCAACCAGAAACTGGCCGGCCGATCCGCCAGCCATACCGAACATTTGCGTAGCGCCAATAAGCGACGCGCCAACCGACGCTGGAAAATTTTTCGTGATCAGATAAACCGCGCCGATGAGCGCAAATGCTCCGCCGGCGCCTTGCAAGAATCGTCCAATGTTCGCCGCAGTCACGTTGCCTGTGCCGAACAAAATCGCGCCAATTCCAACAACAGCGGCGCCGATGGGGATGACTCTCTTCGCGCCAAAACGGTCCATTGAAGTGCCGGCGACCAGACTGAATGGCGAATAGCCGTAGTAGAACATCCCGACGATGGCGGAAACGCCGAGCGCATTTACACTGAACGCGTCGGTTAGTTGCGGCATCATCACGCTCGGCGCCGAGCGTAGAGCGTATTGGTAGAAGTAATAAACGGCGACGAGCAGCCAGGCACCGATTGCCGCGATCGGGAGCTTTGAACTCATATTGCGGAATTCTTCTCAGACCGCCTTCAGACCGGCCGCGCGAAAATGCGAAATCGCTTCATCCATTGTTTCACGTGAAGGAGGTCGAGCATCTCGCATCTGGTACTCCATCCCGAGCTTGTCCCACTTGAACCGGCCCATTTGATGAAACGGCAACACATCGACGCGCTCGACATTTCCCAAGCTAACCGCAAACTCGGCCATGCGATCCACCTCTTCCATGTTGTCAGTCCAGCCTGGCACGATGACGAAGCGAATCCAGACTGGATGTTTTCGCGCAGCAAGTCGACGCGCCAATTCATGAACCGGTTTGTTATCCATGCCGGTGAGGCGCTTGTGCAAAGTGGGTTCTATCGCCTTGAGTCCAAGCATCACAAGATCGATCGAAGAAAGATCATCATCGGTGAGGCGCGAGCCTAAATAACCATTTGTTTCGAGGGCCGTGTGAATCCCCGCTTCGTGTATCGCAGGAAACAGTTTTGAAAGGAACCGGTGCTGCATTAGTGGTTCTCCGCCACTAATCGTTAGGCCTCCTTTCATGGTTCGCAGGCTGGTGCGATATTGCTTCACCACTTCTATTGCGCGCTCCAAACGCACCGGAGTACCGTTGGTCAGCTTCCATGTGTCGGGGTTGTGGCAGAAGACGCAACGAAATTGGCAAGCACTGAGCCAACCAACGATGCGCACTCCCGGACCGTCGACGGCCGACCCGGTCGTGAATGAATGGATGAATCCCCACTCTCCAGTTTCCAGCGCCGAGCGGACATCTGTTTCGTCGACTTTTTCGCTTGCTGAAAGGCGCAGATCGAATGGGCTGCCGATCGGCGGAGCTGTGGGCTCCATCGCTTCCAGCTTCATATTGCAAGTTACGCCGCACCGTGAAAAGTGCGATTGATCACATCCATTTGCTGTTCGCGAGTCAGTCGCACGAAGTTCACTGCATAACCCGAGACTCTGATTGTAAGCGATGGGTATTTTTCAGGATGTTCCACGGCGTCGAGCAGCATGGCGCGATTGAGCACGTTCACATTCATGTGGTATCCGCTCGCGCCGAAGAACGCATCCAATACACCGACGAGATTGTTGACCTGGTCTTCCGAAGTGCGGCCCAAACCTTCTGGCACCATTGTCGTCGTTAGGGAGATTCCATCCGCGGCGTCGCGATACGGGATTTTTGAGACCGACGCGGCCGAGGCCATGATTCCATGCGAGTCGCGGCCATGCATCGGATTTGCGCCCGGCCCGAACGGCTCACCTTTGCGCCGGCCGTCCGGAGTGTTCCCGGTGCCCTTCCCGTAAACGACATTCGAGGTGATCGTCAATACTGATTGGGTATGGATCGCATTGCGATAGGTGGGATGTTTTCGCAGCTTGGCCATAAACATCGACACGACGGTTGCTGCAAGCTGGTCCACTCTATTGTCGTTATTACCGAACATCGGAAATTCGCCTTCGGTTTTGTAATCGACAATCAGTCCTGTATCGTCGCGGATTACTTTTACGCGCGCGTAGCGAATAGCCGATAAGCTGTCGGCTATGACTGACAAACCGGCGATGCCGAAGGCCATGGTACGCACCGGCGCATAATCGTGCAGCGCCATCTCGATTCGTTCGTAGGAATACTTGTCGTGCATGTAATGAATGACATTCATCGCGTTCACGTACACGCCCGCGAGCCAGTCCATCATCGTCTCGAACTTGGCGGCGACGTCATCAAAATCGAGATAGTCGCCCTTAACGGGATCCACTTTGGGTCCGATCTGTTTCCCACTGAGTTCGTCGCGTCCGCCGTTTATGGCGTAAAGGAGACACTTGGCGAGATTCGCGCGCGCTCCAAAGAACTGCATCTGTTTTCCCATGAGCATTGGTGAAACACAGCAGGCAATCGCTCCATCGTCGCCCCACGCTCCTCGCATGAGCGAGTCGCTTTCAAATTGCAGCGCACTCGTATCGATGGCGACTCTCGCGGCAAACTTGCGGAAGTTGTCCGGAAGTCGTGGCGAATACCAAATCGTCAGATTCGGTTCCGGCGCGGGTCCCAGATTGTAGAGAGTGTGCAGGAAGCGGAAACTGGTTTTCGTCACCAGAGGTCGGCCATCATCACCCATTCCTGCGATCGATTCCGTCACCCAGGTGGGATCGCCGGCGAAAAGCTCATCGTATTCAGGCGTTCGCAGAAAACGAACAATCCGCAGTTTGACGACAAAATCGTCAATGATCTCCTGTGCCTGCGATTCAGTGAGCATGCCTTCCTTGAGATCGCGTTCGAAGTAAATATCGAGAAAGGTTGAGACGCGGCCTAACGACATGGCTGCGCCGTTCTGTTCTTTCACCGCGGCCAGATACGCGAAGTAGAGCCATTGCACTGCCTCCTTTGCGTTGCGCGCAGGGCCCGAGATGTCGAAGCCGTAGCTCTTCGCCATCTCCTTCAATTCCTTTAGCGCGCGGATCTGCTCGCTCAATTCCTCTCGGTCGCGGATGATGCTTTCCGTCGACATCTCGGAATCGAGAGCGGCTTTTTCGCGTTCCTTCTCTTTCATCAACCGCGCCACGCCGTAGAGAGCAACTCGCCGATAATCTCCGATGATGCGTCCCCGGCCATAGGCGTCGGGCAGACCGGTCAGGATGTGCGAACTGCGACACGCGCGAATATCGGCAGTGTAGGCATCGAACACTCCGTCGTTGTGCGTTTTGCGATACTTGGTAAACGTGTCGACTACCGATTGGGGCGCTTCATAGCCATAAGTCTTTAGAGAAGTCAGCACCATTCGCCAGCCGCCGTTTGGCATGATCGCGCGCTTCAGCGGCGCGTCCGTCTGAAGGCCGACAATGACTTCGTTGTCTTTGTCGATGTAACCCGGCGCGTGCGCAGTGATGGAGCTCGGGATCAACGAAACGTCGAGCACGCTTTTCTTGCGTTCCTCGACGAACAAGTCTTCCAGTTTTTTCCAGATGCGCTTTGTGCGTTCGGTTACAGACGCGAGGAAAGAATCGTCGCCGTCGTAAGGCGTGTAGTTCTGTTGAAGGAACCAGCGCACATTAATGTCACGCTGCCACAAACCTGGTTTGAATCCCCGCCAGGCTTCCTTCGTGTCTGGTTCTGCAAGTGCTGCTGCTTTTTTCTTTTCCGATGACTTCGTCGGTTTCGTCAGGACATCTGTTGCCATATTCGCCCTCGGGTTCCTGCTTTCAGCAAAGAACAAGGTTTTGAGCCAAACCTGCTTCGCTGGTCTCCTTGTATTTCGTGCTCATGTCCTTGCCGGTGTCGGCGAGGGTTTTGATCGTGGTATCGAGATCAACACGATGCCGTGATGCGATTTCGTTCGTCGCAATCATGTACGCGGTCCAAGCCTTCACTGCGCCGAACGCGCAACGTTCAATGCACGGAACTTGCACGTAGCCGGCAACGGGATCGCAGGTCATTCCGAGATGGTGCTCAAGCGCAGATTCAGCTGCGTTCTCGGTGACTAGAGGTGATGCATCCATCGCCGAAGCAATGAATGCGGCTGACATCGCTGAAGCAACGCCGATTTCGGACTGACAACCACCTTCTGCTCCAGAAAGAGTAGCATTGTGTTTGCACAAGTACCCAATGGCGGCGCCGGCGAGCAAACCTTGCCGGACTTTTTCCTGGGGAAGCGCTCGTTTGGTTTGGGTTAAGCCATAAACAATTGCTGGCATTACACCGGCCGAACCTCCGGTCGGGGCGGTAATGACCAGGTGCCCGCGAGCATTTTCTTCCGACGCGGCCAGAGCACACGCGGAGAGCAGCGCCACCGCACGGTCTGCTTCGTATTTGTCGTCTTGAGCGCGCTTCCACACCTCCGCCGCCTTGGAGTGCAGCTTGATTGGGCCAGGAAGAACGCCTTCCTTGACCGCGAGACCTGCCTTAACTGTCGCAAGCATCGCGGCAGCTATTTTGTCGAGGAATGCATTGATCTGCTCCTCAGTCTTACCAGAAACGGCCAGTTCATTAGCCATGATCACTTGCGCAATTGAAAGGTTATTCTTCTCCGCGTGCTGACGCAGTTCCTTCATCGTCTCGTACGGATATTTGGGCTGCCCCTTCTTAGGCGGCGTGTAGCCCTTCCACTCGTAAAACCCACCGCCGGGGGAGTAATATTCCAACTCATAGATGGCCTTGTCTCCGTCCATCAGTTTGCAGGTCATCGTGTTTGGGTGAGGGAAATCACCGTTGGGTGTGTCGTAGATGATGTCGGAAAGTGACAGATTGAATGTCTTGTCACCGAGCTTTAGCGGATAGGATTGGTCCGGCTTCTCCTTCATCTCGTCGAGAAACAATGGATCGACAGTCGCGGGCTCTTTGCCTAACAAACCGGCGAGAGCGGCTCGCTCGGTACCGTGACCTTTGCCGGTGGCGCTTAGGCTTCCGAAAAGGTGAACCTTCAGTCCGGTCGCCTGTTTTAATTGATCAGCCGGCAACTTCGTGCAGCGCTGATAGAAGTCGTAAGTGATGCGCATCGGTCCGATCGTGTGTGAACTCGAGGGTCCCGGCCCAACCTTGTAGAATTCATCGAGCACGGTCATCACTGGACCCTTGGACCGTTTCACCACGTCCAGGTCTGACGACATGGAGGTAGAATCCAGCGGAGGCAGCGGAGACTTTGCCGCCGCTTCCTTGGCCGCTTGTTGGGCCCGGGCTTGTGGCGTCCAAACTGTCCCAGTCATAGCCGCCGCCGCACCAATTACGGCGTTGCGGATGATGAATGTTCGTCGATCGATGCTCTCCGGGAGATTCGATTCCCTGCATAACTCCGGGAACATATTGTCATTTTTGTCTGAAGATGATGTGCTCATAAGTGCTGCTTGGTGGTTGATGCTTGGGCGAAAGTTCTCAATTGCTTTGGTATCCTTCGCTTTGGATTGCGTCGATGTACCCTTGCGCGCCCGTCTTTACATTCGCTGCGTTCCCTTCGTCCGTATCGATGTGCATCGCGAGTTTGAAATTCGGATCCACTCGCACCAGCACGTCGCCAAAAATTAGTTCGCGGTCGCCCCCAATCCGCACCCGCACAAAAGATTTATCGCGCACGCCGTAACGAAGCGCGTCCTCCGGGCTCATGTGAACGTGCCGCAACGCGCAAATCACTCCGCGATCGATCTGGACGCTGCCCTTTGGACTCTCCAGTACGCAACCGGGCGTATCCGCAATGTCGCCGCTCTCGCGGATGGGCGGAGCGATGCCGAGCTTAAACTGTTCGGTCATTGCGATCTCGACCTGCGTGTATTTGCGCGCGGGTCCAAGAATACGGACCCGCTCAATACGACCTTTCGGTCCAACGATCGCGAGTTGCTCCTTACAGGCGTACTGACCGGGTTGCGAGAGATCGGCGTGTTTCGTGAGTTGATGTCCTTTGCCGAACAAGGCTTCCACATGTTCCTGGGTGAGATGAATGTGGTGCGCCGAAATCTCAACGAGGAACGGCTGCTGTTTCTGTGCGTCCAAAACGCGCGTGATATAAGAGCGGCTTAGCGCGCGCAGAGCTTCACGCGCCATCATGCGTTCTTCATCCGTTGGGACCAGGAGCGCCGTCACTTTCGAGTCATCGGTTGAGATGCAAGTGATCTCGTCAGGACTCGCGTCCTGGTTGCGTTTGCCGTCGAGCTCGATGCCCATACACTCCAACCCTTGCAACGCCAGCGCTCGAACCACTGCGCTACCCTGGCCGACGCCACCGGTGAAAATCACCGCATCGAGCCCACCCATGGATGCGACGTAAGCGCCGATATACTTTCGAACGCGATAGCAATACGCCTTCAACGCGATCAAGGCGCGTTGATGTCCTTGGTCGGCCGCTCGAAGGATTTCGCGCATGTCGCTCGAGACCCCGGACAATCCGAGCAGACCGCTTTTCTTGTTCAACAGCTCTTCACTCTTCAAAGCCGTTAGTTTCTCCTCGCGTTCGAGGAACGCGAGCACACCCGGATCAAGGTCACCGCAACGGGTGCCCATGATCAATCCTTCCAGCGGGGTGAAACCCATCGTCGTGTCCACAGATCGTCCGTGATCTACGGCGCACATCGACGCTCCGTTGCCCAGATGGCAACTCACGAGCCGCAGCTCGTTAGGCCGTCTTTTCAGGTGTTCGGCGGCCCGTAATGCCACGTAGTTATGTGAGGTGCCGTGAAAGCCGTAACGGCGTACCCCTTTCTTTTCGTAGTATTCGTGCGGCAGGGCATAGAGAAATGCATACGCCGGCAGTGTGTGGTGAAATGCCGTGTCAAATACAGCGACGTGCGGCACAGCGGGGAAGAGCTTCCGCATTTCACGAATCCCGGCGATAATCACCGGATTATGCAGCGGCGCGAGCGGATTTAGTTTTTCCATTTCCGCAATCAGATCGTCAGTAAGGAGTGTGGCTTCAGTGAATTTCTCGCCACCGTGAACAACGCGATGCGCCACGACACTAACTTCACTCGCATTCTTTATGACTCCGCTTTCCTTCGAGGTGAGTTCCGCCAGCATGGCCTTGAAGGCAGCCGCGTGGTCTCCCTTCTCCAGGTCACGGTTCCTTTCGCCCTTCGCTCCGCGATGCTTCAGTTGCGTGCCGTCGATGCCAATGCGTTCAACAACTCCCTTGGCGTGGCGCGATTCATCGGCGGTGTCGTAAAAAGAATATTTCAGCGAGGAAGAACCGACGTTGATAACCAGGATTTTTTCTGGTCTTTCGCCCTGGAGCTTGAGTCCATAAGGATCGTTGTCCTGTTGAAGGGCCGCCTTCATTTTCACTGGATCAGCCGCGAGCATTTTTGTGCGATCGGCGATAGTCCGGGAAATTTTCCGAACCGCACGCGGTTCTGCGACCACGATGGATTGAAAGAGCGACACCGGAATGAGCAAAACTTCGCAGTGCGACTCGGCGATAAAGTCCGCGACCAGAGGATCCCCGGTCATCAATGCTCCTTCGCCGAACGTCTCGCCTGCTTTCAATTGCCCAAGCGATTGCCGCTTGCCGCCGGTCGCGGCTGAAATTGCTACCGTTCCGCTTAATACAACGCCAAGGTGAGTAGCTTCCGCACCCTGATGCGCTATTGCTTCGTTCGCTTCGAACGATCGCACAGCGGAGCCATCCACCAGTTCTTTGATGCGTTCCTCGGTGAAATCTTTGAAGAGACCGACGCGTTCTTTAATAAAAGTTCTTGTGTCCACGATCAGGGTTCCTTGAATTTCTCCAACCTCCTTCGTGGATCCGAGCCGGAGCTATTGGACTTTGGTCTCATACGCAATTAGACGATCATACGAAAAGGACAGTGCCTGGTTCGACAGGGCTTCAATCAAAGATCGAGTACAGAACACCGAGCTGAATGCGGAAAGCGTCCCCATCAGCACCATCCTTTTCTTCTTTATGGCCGTACAACCCTTCCAAGCCGAGGCTAAGACGTTTCCGTGCCTTCCACACGAGATTGAGACTTGCGTAATGGGTCTGGTGGTAGGCGTCAGGTTGTTGTGAGAACTGGTTGTCTAAATGCACGTAGCCGTAACTCGCGGTCGAACGCAGATAATCGGTCCACTTGTGGGTATAACCGATCATCGCTCCGAAAGCAGGTATCGCGGTCAGGTCTCCAGAACTATTGAATGCTGCATCGTTATTCTGAAAGTCGTCGTTGAAATAACGGAATAGACCTTGCCCGTATGTTAGCTGTCCCTGCATTGAATCGTTCTGGAAAACATTCAACGAAGTCGAGAGGTTCACGCCCCAGCCGAAAGTATTTTGATTTCCCACGATGGGCCCCTTGACCCCGATATCGCGGAAGATCGCTCCGAGTTGCACGTGACCGTAATCTGAATTTTCCCAGCGAACATTCAGACCGCCGTCAGGAGCATGCTGGACCTGTTGGGCGTCTGGATCAATCGAGGTATCCACTTCTGATGCTGGTTTTTCCAAGCCGAAATTCAACTGCCAGTTCTTCGCGACCTGCCATTGATAACGCACCAACGGACGGCGCGCGAAAACAGCGGAATTCGGTCCTTCATAGTCCACAGTATCCGGCCAGGCGTCGGGATCTTCGAAAACGCTAAAGGTCTGTCCAAGGACAACATTGAAAATCTGGCCGTAAAGCTGACGCACTCGGAAAGGAAGCTCTCCTCCGCCGCTGCCGAAGAAGTCATTTTGGTAGTAGAAGCGCGGGCTTCCCGGCAGTTCAGGCGCGCGAACGTCGAGACTTAGTTGCGATCCCTTGGCGTTCACGTTGAACTGATTGCCACCGCCCTGGAAAAAATCGCCGTCGACCGGAATCTGCGCCGTCACGAAACGATCCGGGTTTCCAGTATTCTGTGGATCATCAGTGAAATCGACCCGAGGTTTTGCATTGAATTTGATCAGAACCGGGGTATTCGGAATAGGAACGAAGCCGCGATACTTTGGATCGAGAGTTAAGTCGTTAGGTCGCGGGGCGGGTTCCTGCTGATCGTCCATGGCGGGCCGATCTTTAATCTGGCTGGCGTGTCCTTCGATTGTGACTGCCGTCGGCGCGATAGTAACCACCTGAGTACCGCTCTCACCCACCGAAGGTGGAGCGGCCGCGGGCTCGACTGTCCCCGTGACGGGCGGTGGCGCACTTCTGGAAGCCGCCGTTTGTTTCTTCTGTTTGTGATTTTCCTGTTCCAGTTCGGAGATTCTCGCCTGCATCTGTTCCATGCTTTTCTGCATGGATTGAATCGTGGCCTTGAGCTCATCGATCTCGGAGGCACGGGCTGGTATCGCCACCAGAAATGAAACGAACACCGCAAGATTAAGGGCAACTGATTTACTGCTATTAATCATAATCGTTCTCCTTGGGGTTTGTTTACCGCTGCTCACGGGACGGCTGCGACGATAGAATTGAGATCTCGCGAAATCGATTGCACCATTCGACAAACCACCTGTGCGTCGGAAAGTTTTTCTAAACTTGTACGCCACGATACCCGTCCGAATATTGGACGTTGGTCGTACGAAGCCAGAACCGCCTCGGGTTTAACTTGTGACGGAACGGCTGGTCAGCTCAACAACGGGAGCATCGCTGTGCGCACGACGGCAAAGAGGAAGACAGCCACTGCAAAAATAAATGCGACGACGCGCACGCGGCGTTGCTCAAACTTTCCGGCCGCATTGGCGAAGAAAAGGACTGCTGCGAACAACACGGTGTTCGCGAGATATTGGCCGGAAACGCTTCCGGCTGCGCCCGCCTGCTTCTGACTGTCGGCACCCTTGGCGCTCGCTTCGGCGGCCTCGCGCGTCCTGGGTGTCTCATAGAGACCGGGCACAAACGGATGCGGATCCGCACTTGGATTTTCAAAAGGTTTCTGTGCCATCCAGGCGTCGTAAGCCTTACGTAACTCGGGAGGAAAGCGTTCCACGTAAAACTTCATCAGGTTCTCGTTGCCAGCTTGATGTGCAGCGAGTGCTTGCATGAACATGCCGGTGTGGATGGTCGCCTGCTGCATACCCTGGACCCTCAACAATCCCGCTTTTCGTTCCAGCGTGTTGAATTCGTTCATCAGCCGATTGCTTTGTCGAGTCCACGCCGCCGACTCGAACGAGCACCACGCTGTGCTGAGTGTTGCCAGCGCCATTAACAACGCCGCAACGGGCTCGACCCATTTTTTCTTTTGGTTGAGCTCTGTGTTTGGAGCAGTTGATGGATGACGTTGCATTTTCACACAATCACGCCTGGCTACTTTCGTCGGTGCGATGAAGGACGCTTTTGCTTACGATGATGAAGAAAAATGCGGTGGAAAGCCCGAACATCAGAATACCGGTGAATCCCTCGATTGGCCCAAGCATCCGCCATTCTTTCGGCAGGACGAGATCGCCGTAACCAATGGTGGCGTAGGTAACCGCCGAAAAGTAGAACGACGACTCGATGTCCGGCAGACATCTCGCCAACCAGAAGAACAGAGCCCACACGAAGATGGCGAACATGTGAATCACGATAAGCAACCAGGCGATACGAATCAGCAGCCATGTGATTGGCCAGAAGCGCGTGTCTTCAGGTCTTACCTTCGAGTGCGACACATGGGTCAATACCATTCCGAGCCCAGCGGCGTGAATCGCCACGGTGGTAGCAACCAGGCAAGCCGCCAGTAAAATCTTCGTGAGCATCACACTGTTAGTCGTCCATTATTGGATAGTAGTTTTCTGAAAATCGTCGACCGCATCCGCGACCGAGGTGAAGCGGTTTACTCCGCCGAGTTTCGCATCCACCCCTTCATTGCGTAAGCGGTCGCGAACCGAGGAACGCGGTTCGACCGCTTGGAACCGGATGCCTTGTGCGGTGAGTTCGTCGGCCAGGCCGCCGAGAGTGTGAGCGCTTTGCAGGTCCACGCGCGGCGCAGCGGAAAGATCGAGCACAACCAACTTTGGTTGCATTGGTTCAGCGTGAACGCGCTTGAGAATCGACTCGCAGACATGGTCCACATTGAAATACACCAGACCTGATTCCGGCCGGAAGATAAGGACGCCGGAAATCAATTCGTTATCCGGATGACGTTGGCGATCGGAGAATCGGCGCGTGCCGGCGATGCGCCCGAGAAATGCGACGTGTGGTCTGGATGCTGTTCGTAACAGTTGCACTAGCGAAATGATGGCGCCGATCATAACGCCGCGAAGCAGGCCCGAGCCGAGAACACCGAAAATTGCAGCCATCGCGACGACGAATTCAGACCGATCCACACGCCAGAGTTGTTTCAACGTTGCGAGCTTGAACAAACCCGCGATCGCTACAAGCACCACAGCTGCGAGTATCGGCTGAGGCAGCGCACTTAATAGATGCGAGAAGAACAGGACAACGACTAAAATGATTCCTGCAGCGAGCGCGCCAGAGAGCGGCGTGCGTGCGCCGCCGCCTTCGTTGACCAGAGATTGAGACATGCCGCCGCTGATCGGAAATCCACGACCGAGTCCGGCACTCAGGTTTGACGCTGCAAGTGCCAGAAATTCCTGATTGGCGTCAAACCGACCGCCGTGTTTGGCGGTGAACATTCGGCCAATTGCTGCCGTTTCTACGGCGCCCAGCAAAAAGCACGCAAAGGCCAGCGGAAGCAGTTCATTCAGATCGTGCCAGTAAACAGCCGGCATGCCGATTGGAGGCAGCCCCTGAGGAACATTCCCGAGAAGTTTTACGCCACGGTCGCCTAACGAAAGCGCGGACGCGGCCACAATACCGGCAATGACTACAAACAGCGATACCGGCTTATTCTTTAGGAAAATCTTTCCCAAAATGAGCACAGCCAGTGCGGTTCCTCCGACAAGAAGCGATGTCGGATTGGTTTCGTGCAGATGTTTCAAGAAATGGCCGCTGTTCTCCCAAAAATCTCCGTGTGCACCATGGAAGCCGAGCAGCTTGGGCAATTGCGTGCTCGCGAGAAAAAGAGCAACTCCGCACTTGAAGCCGGTCATCACACTTTCGGAAATGAAATTTACAATGACCCCTGCTTTCACCAGCCAGGCGATGAACGCGATCGAAGCGACGAGCAATGCCGTTCCTGCAGCGAGCGCACCGAAGCGCGTTGTATCGCCGGCCGCGATCTCGCCAAGCGACGCGCCGGTGAGCAACGAGATCGCGGACGTAACTGTGACGACTGTGTACCGGGAACTACAAAACAACCAAAAGAGCAGCCCGCCGAATAGACATGCGTAAAGTCCGGCCTCGGGCGGCAAATTGGCCAGAGATGCATCTCCCAATCCGGCGGGAAGAAGATATGCGGCGAGCGTGATGCCGGCGAAGACATCGCTGCGCAACCAGCTTCGGTTATAGGTGCGCAGCCAACTGAAAGCCGGAATCAAGCGAGCGAAGGATGGTGCGTTCATCGCGGCAATTTCCGGCGCTCCTGAACCGCGGCGTTAACGACCGCGGTCTTTCCGATGGCGCACCTTGTATTCTTTGGCCCAGGCGCGAGCTGCTTCCAACGGACTGCCAGTTTGTTGACGCTCCAACCATGCTTTAAGTCCTGCTTCGTCAACCGGCAGGGCGAGAACCCGTGGTTGGCCGAACAACTTCCCAAACATCTCCATTATCTGTGTTGTGTTGGTGAAAACAATCTCGTCCATGACTTCCGGTTTGCCCTGGCTGGCGTAAGCATTGAAGTCAACCCACTGTCCGTCCGGGCGAAGAACAAACATCTTTTCCTTGGGCAACACATCAGTCGGAGACACGCCAGTTTGCGTAACCAGATAAGGACCGCTTTGGCCGCTGGAGCCAAGGTTTAAGATGTGAGCATCCCGATAATTATTGGTAATCGTGCGCATTCAATAAACTGAGTTGAGGAGCTTCAAAGCGTAACAACCCAGTGTTGGCAGTGACAACGATCATGTATGTATTGGTTAGTCATTGAAGGTGGCCAGTGATAATCCGTCACGTTGCGGCGTGTAATTTCTCTCTCGATGGCTGCTTTTTCTTCAAGGTCGGCTTCAGCCTCATTATATGCGTTGCTCTGCAACGGTTGTTTGTCCCAACTCATGCGCTCCATGCTCAAGCAATGTTTCAGGTCGTAACGTCTGAGTTGCAGATCGGAAGTCGGTGAACGTTGAATGCCAGTGTGCGTCGAACAACAGCCGACCAGAACAAGTCCGGCTATCATTAGTAGTGGTATTAGTTTCACGCTGCCGCTCCTTCTGTTCAGTTCTGGGCACTATCCAATGCAGGCGTTACGAGTTTGCGTAATTATTAATTATCGTTCGTGTTACCCGATCTTACGCACTGTTCGGTGTTGTAAAGCCTCCCCGAGCCAGCTCGATGAGAGATAGCGATCATTTTCCCCGCGCACCGGTTCCCTCGAAATCACCTCCCAGAGCCAAATAGAGATTAACGCGTTCGCGAAGACGGGAGGCGCGGATGGCGGTTAATTGGACTTTTGCAGCGAGGTTTTCCCCGGTGAGACGCAGCACGGTAAACATGTCGACCTGGCCCTGCTCCAGTTGTTGTCTCCCGAATTTCACCGAATCGGCGCTGCTGGAAACCGCGGTACCCAATGCGCCTTCGCGCATGCGGAGATAGTAATCGCTAGCAAGAGCATTTTCCACGTCTTCAAACGCCCGTAACGCATGACCGACGTAGCTCGCGGCCGCCGCTTTTTGCTCGGCAGTGCGAAGATCTTGCGCAGCTTGCAGTTCGCCGCCGAAGAAGATCGGTTGAGTGATTCCTCCGGCGAAAGTCCACAGCAAGGCGTTGAGCGACCCGACTGAGTCGAGGTCCGCCGTTCCGAGTCCACTAGCGGCGCTAAGCACGAAGCGTGGCAGGCGCGCGGTGCGAGCCTCGTTCACCCGATGAAATGCAGCGGCAAAACGGCGTTCGCTCGCGATGAGGTCGGGTCGACGTTCGAGAATCTGCGCGGGCAGACCTGCGGGCACGGCTCTCGGTTGACCGGGAAATGAACGTCGCACGTCAAATCTGCCCGCTGGGTAGCGACTGGTCACAACTTCGATCGCGCGGATTGTCTGTGCCCGGACTTGCTGCGCGGTGTAAAGCGCATCCTCGGCACTGGCAGTGCGCGATGTGATCTGCGACACATCAAAATCGCTTGCGAAGCCGTGCTGTTTTTGAATGTCGGTAAGCTTTGAATATTCCTGGTAAATGTTGAGCGTTTCCTGCGCGTTTGCTTCCTGTTGCGCGGCCTCGATGGTAGTGAAGTACGCGCGCGCAACCGCAGCTGCGAGTGATTGGCGGGCAAATTCGTAATCGGCTTCCAGTGCTTCGCTTTCAGCTTTCGCCGCCGCTTTTTTCGAACGAATGCGTCCCCAAACGTCGGCCTCCCATGCCGCACCAGCAGCAAGGCCGTACACCCAACGTTGTGATGTTTGATCAACGCTGGTGTCCAGACCAGCACCGCCGCTGTTCTCCACTCCCGAGCTTCCGAAGTCCGGTGGATTGATGTCGTTACCGATGTCGCCACTAAGTCTCTGCCCCTGACGCTCGCCCAGTCCCTTCATCGCGATTCGTGGATAAAGCGATGATGCAGCGATGCGCACGGCAGCACGCGATGCCTCTACCCGCGCGGCGGCGGCTTTGAGATCGGGATTCCGCTCGACGGCATCCGTAACAAGCGCGGTCAACTCCGGATCATGGAAGCTGAGAATCCAATTCGGTACTACGGTGCCGCTGCGATGCGGACCCGCCCAGTGAGACGGGATTTGTCGGCGAGCCGATTCGGGCATGATGTCCTCGCCAACAGGTGCTTGTCGGATGGCGCAACCGGCAAGTGTGAGGCACGCGGCGGCCCCTAACAGAACTCGGCTTTTCATGGAGGCACGCGGTTAATGAAGCTTCCAAACGAACCAGTCGAGCTTCGCCGAGACTCGCAGGAAAACTTTGCGGACGATGTGAATCATCTTGCCCTGCTGAGTATAAATGGCGCCTCCACCGCGAGCACCGGCGGCGAGGAAAAGCTGGCGGTCGTTCGGCGCAAGGATCAGGCGTACCGCGATGCGCTGTTCCGGCGCGGTTACCGGTAATGTATTTTGCAAGTTCCCGCTGATTGGCATCTGCCCTTGTGCGGTGGCCCACAGAATGGAGTCCACGACGCATTTAATGATGCGACCCGGGTACTGCATCATATAGATTTCTGCTTCGTCGCCCGGCTCGACATAGCGCAATTCATTCTGCCGGTAAAAAGCGAGCAACCACGGCTCGTCCTCCTCGATAAAACTCATCACGGGCATGGTCGCAAACTGCGTCGCGCGTACGCCAGGGCGTAGCGCGAGGTTCGCGACTCGACCATTGGCCGGCGCAAGGTATGTCGTGCCCTCGAGATCGAATGTCGCATTGATCAAATCTGCTTCCGACTTACTAATCTGCGCTCTGGCTTGCGATTCGGTGGCATCGGCGGCAAGAAATTCACTTTGGAGATTTGCGAGATCGCTTTGGGCCTGCTCGAGGTCAGCTCGTTTTCCGGCGCCAGCTGCGGCCAAAGCCGTGAATTGCTCGACGCGTTTTTTCGCCAGGTCGATCCGCGGAGTTAGAGAGGCTTTTTTGTTGCTGGCGTTATTGAGTTGATCCTTCGCTCCCTGCAGGGTGGCCTGGGCGGCTCTTTTCGCTGCTTCGAACGGCACTGGGTCGATCTTAAAAAGCACGTCGCCTTTTTTGATAGGCCGGTTTGGTTCTATCGGGACTTCCGTTACCTGGCCGGTCACACGCGGCACTATCGGGATCACATAATTCTGTGCCCGCACGTCTGAAGACGACGGCGCACAGATGTTCATAAATAAAATCAGAATCGTCAGCATTATGATCGGAATGGTGACGACGATGACCTGACTGGTGATGTTCCAGGGCAGCCACTTGAACTTAAAAAAGATCAACCAGACGATGACCGAGTAGACGATAAGGAGAATGAGTTCCATGCCTTAACTCCGTCCTGAACTGGTTCTTGCTTCGAGTTCCGCGACGCGGGCACGAAGCTTTTCGATTTCTTTTTGCTCCTCCGTCAGTTCTTGATGTCCGTGACCGTGCGATTCATCCACATCGGTGCCGTAAGCCATCTTGTGCAGGACCGGCTTGGTGTAAGCCCAGAGCCACGCGATAGGCCAGAGCAATCCGCCGAAGCAAAGCGACAGCAGGCAGAGGCACTGAATGGCGCGTGTCTGCGGGTGCTTTTTTTTCTCCGCGATTTTCTCCGGCAGGATGTGGACCAGCCAAAAGGCAGCGACACCGATAATCGGCGCAACGATGAGCACCACCCATGAGATACCGTTGGCTATTGCGTCAAGCGTCTCGCCATGAAAAAGCGAGCCGTGCGCACGTGTTGGCGACGCGATCAGCGCAAGAGCGGCCAGTAGAGCGAGCCGTCCCCGGTAAGCGCGCGGTGGATTCGCCGGGTATCGACCATCTATGTCTTTTGCTTCACGTTTCATGGTCTTTTTCCCGCTGTATAGATCGCCCATTTCGTTTTGTCCAGACCCAGCTCGTTCCCTGTTTCTGCATTCAAACGGCGACCAAATTTGGTGGGAACTCTTCCGATTGCGTATTGGACTTTAGACCTACGTGGGAAACCGGATTTGTGATCGTTTACGCCAGCACTTCCCGACGATCGAGCAGGATTTCGCGCAGAGCCGTGCGCTTTTTATCAAGCATCCCCTCTCTGGCGGCGCGCACGGCTTCCAGCAGATCGCCAGCCTGGTGCAGACGCGGAACGTTTACGTAATCAGCGCCTGCGTCGAGAAGCTCCCTCGCTTGCTGAAGCACGTCGACGGTAGCAATGATTTTTGCAGTTGGATTCAATTGGCGCAAAAGACGGACCAGGCGCGCATTTGTTGTACCTTTGAGCAGCGAATCTGGAACAGTGGAGATGAGGACCTCGGCTTTATCCACGCCAGCATGGACAAGCGTATCCCGGTGAGAAACGTCACCATAGATTACGGGCACATGTCGCTTGAGAAGGCCGTCGCGCGCCACGGGACTGAAATCAACCACCGCGACCTCGGCGGCCAATTCAGGGCAATGACTTTGAATGTCTTCCAGCAGCGAGCTGGCGGTCCGGAAAAAACCGACGAAGACAATACGGGCGCCGTGATCGTCGGCAGCGCCGCCGGCTGCATCGGCATCAGTAGGCACGTAGTCGAGATCACGAAAACCAAACCTCTTCAACCACAAAATCAGTTTCCGCGCCAGGCTATCGGATTTCGCGATCCCGAAGGTTGAAACAACCGCAAGCAGAGTGAATGCGAGCGCGACGATGCCACGAGTGGCCGAGCTGGCAAGGTGAGCGGCCTGAGCCCCAAGGGCGAGAACCACCAGCGAGAATTCGCTGACCTGGCAAAGATTCACGCTCGGAATGATGCTCGTCCGCAAACCCTGCCGCATAAGGTAAAGCGGTGTGAATACAGTTACCGCGCGAGTTATTACAACAAACGCAGCGAACGTCAGCACCCAGCCTACGAGGCTGCCGCTCGGCAACGGAATTTGCATGCCGATCGCGACGAAAAATAAGGTTACGAAAAAATCGCGCAGACTGATCACCTTCGCGGTTACATCGAGCGCATACGGGAAAGTGGAGAGCGCCACGCCTGCCACGAGCGCGCCCATCTCACGGGAGAGATGCAGCTGCTCGGCAAATTCGCCAATGAGAAAACACCAGGCGATCGCGCCGACCTGCATGAGTTCCGGCACCCGTGCGACGCCACGAAAGAGGGCGGGCAAGACGTAACGGCTCACCGCAAACGTAGCGGCCACCAGAACCGTCACCCGCACTAGAGATAGAAACAAAAGTGCTGGAGCCAGGTTCCCGAGATTTGGTTGGATCGCGAGAAAGAGGATGACCGCTAGATCCTGGAGTACCAGCACACCCAGCGTGATCCGTCCTGTTAAGGTGTCCAGCTCTTCCTTGTCGTAAAGCATTTTGACCACGATGACGGTGCTGCTGAGCGCAGCCGCAACGGCCAGATAAAGCGCGTCCCATTTTCCGCTGCCGAGCGCGAATCCGCAGAGACGGAAAAAAATCACACCGAGCACGAGTCCGCCGAGGATCTGCACCAGCGCGGTGATAGTAATCGAACGTCCGGCACTGGCGATTTTCTTCAGGTCGATCTCGAGCCCGATCATGAAGAGCAGAAAAATCAGTCCTAATTCCGCAATTGCCGAGATCGATTCGGCCGACTCAATGAAGCCGAATCCCATGGGACCGAGTGCGAAGCCGCCGGCCAGATAAGCGAGGAGCAACGGTTGCCTGGCATATTGCGCAGCAAGACCGAGCAGCCACGCGGCCACGATGCAGTAGGTGATATCGCGGATTAGCTCGTGCATGTCTGATTTTGGTCGTTCTTCTCGTCTACGGAACGTACCGAATCCGGAATCCGCGCCGCTTTCATATTCGACCATGGCAGCCTCGCCATGCCGCGTAGTCTGCCGATCAGCGACGCAAACACAAGGAAATCACACCACGTTTCAAGAGCGCTGCACTCAGCGAAAAAGGTGACGGCGGTTGGCAGACGATTGAGAGGTTGAAACGAACCCAGACCGCAAAAAACGATTTGTCTTTAACAAGAATGGCGAGCCATCACGCGTAGAGTTTCATGGTGTATGCATGAGAGCTCAGCGACACAGCAACCTATTCTATTCGATGTCGATCTCGCGCACCCGTTTTTGCTGGCGAATGAGCTCAACCTGATGGCGCAATTTGTCGGCGAATCCAACGCTCGATGGTATGGCGTCAATCAAGACGATTGGTGACGACGCATCTGATGTCGTCATTTGAACATTCTCAATGCCAACCAGTCGGGAGAAAAACGGTTGCCGCGTTTCAATATCTTTCACCCGGTATAATTCCAGTGTTTCGGTGACCTTGGTAAAGACTCCAGACGTGATTTTAAAGCGCTGAGTCGTTAGTTCGAAGACCTTGCATTTCGTTCGGAAATAATACACCAGCGCGAAAAAAATCGGGACGAGCAGCCAGCAGAAAAGACCGCACAAAAGATACACTCCGAAATTTTTCCATTGCGACGATGTGCCGCGCCAGACGATCTCTTCCGCTGCTACAGAGCTTGTTTCGCTCATGAAGACCTCATTAGCAACGAGCCCCATTCACAGCAAGCCAGAAAAGTCCGGGAAGGCCAGGCAACGCCGAGCCTACTTGGCCAGCAACTTCTTTTTCGCTGCCGCGAGCTCTTTGAGTTTTGATTGATCGACCTCTGGATATGCAAGATTAAGTGACGCGAGAGCGTCGATAACTGCCAACGCAACGACGACGCGTGTAAACCATTTGTTATTCGCCGGGATCACATACCACGGTGCGTGCTTCGTCGCCGTTTCCTGAATCATCTCTTCATATGCCATCATGTAATTGTCCCAATAGTCGCGTTCATTGGCATCGTTGGATGAGAACTTCCAGTTTTTCAGCGGATCGTCGATTCGATCAAGGAATCGTTGTTTCTGTTCTTTCCTTGAAACGTGGAGAAAGAATTTGCGCACGATGATCCCATTTCTGCCGAGGTATTGCTCGAAATTGCGAATGTCTTCGAAGCGGTCTTTCCAAATGTTTTTTCCTATAAGTTTGGGAGGCAGTTTTGCTTTTGCCAGAAATTCGGGATGTACGCGGACAACGAGCACCTCTTCATAATAACTACGATTGAAGATCCCGATGTGGCCCCGATTCGGCAAACGTTTCATGCAGCGCCAGAGATAATCATGATCCAAATCCTCACTCGAGGGGGATTTGAAGGAAGAGACCTCGCAACCTTGTGGATTCACACCTGACATGACGTGCTTGATGGCGCCATCTTTGCCTGCCGCGTCCATTGCTTGGAAGATGAGGAGCACTCCCCACTTGTCCTGAGCATACAGTTTATCCTGCAACTCAGCCAAGGCAGCGACGCCCATTGCGAGCGCTTCTTTTGATCGAGCCTTGTCTGCTTCCTTGGTGAAATCAAGGGTATCGTCTGGATCGACATCTTTGAGCCGAAAATTTTTACCTTTTGTGATGCGAAATGGTTTTGTTAATTCCCGGGCTGTTTTGATGATCTCTTTTGTTTTCATAAGACTGTTATTGGTTGATGCCGTGTAACGGGTCCAGTCGCTTCATTTGTTTACAGCAGGCGGCAGAAGATAAAGCGCTGTGGCGAACATGAGGTAAACCATGATTGCGAGAACGCCAACGAACCAGGTGGAACGACCGGACGTCGTTACCAATGACGCGGTTAGGGTGGCGAATAGGATCATGGCCACCGCCCCGGGCCACAGATTCAAATCCATCGGCGTCGGGCCGACGAAGTAACTGAGCAGCACCAAAACAGGAGCAACAAAAAGCGCGATCTGAGCGGCGCTGCCTAGCGCAATGCCCACGCTCAAATCCAAACGATTTTTTTGTGCGGCCGAAAATGCGGCCGCCATTTCAGCAGCTGCGCCCACTAAAGCAACCACAATAAATCCAACGAACGCTGGGCTCATTCCGAAAGCAGTAGCAGCGTACTGAACGGACCCGACAAAGACTTCGCTCACCAGCGCTATCAAAATCGTGACTATTGCGAGCGTCACCAGCGCAACACCGATGGGCCACGCTGCTTCGTGTTCCTCCGCTGCACTAGCAAAGAGTTCGCGATGCGTGTTGAGCGAAAACCAGAGGCCAAGAGCGTATGCAAGCAAAAGCAAAACCGACAACGCCAGGCTCAGTTCTTGATTTAGGCCCGTTTTGCCTAACGACTCGTGCTCAGCCACAGCGGATGGAATGAGGAGACCGATGGTCGCGAGAAAAAGCAGACCGGCTTGAAATCTCGCGGCTACTCGATTGAATTCCTGAAGATGAAACCGCACACCCCCGAGCAAAAAGGATGCCCCCAGCATAAACAACGAGTTCGTCACGATGGCACCGGCAACTGATGCCTTCACAAGTGTGTATTGGCCGGCCTGCAAGGCAGCAATGGCAATTACAAGCTCGGTAAGATTTCCAAGCGTGGCGTTCAGCAGACCGCCTACCGAATCGCCCGTCTTTGCCGCGACCGATTCCGTGGCATGACTCAGCAGAACAGCCAACGGCAAAATCGCGAGCACCGACAGAACAAAGTGAAGCGTGTGTGCTTCATGGTTGAATTTCTCTGCCGCCAGCGCAATCGGCACGAAGAGCAGAAGCCAAAGCAGCGGGTTCCGCCGGATCTCTTGAAAGAGGAGCTTCATGACGAGGCAATCGTTAGTCTGCAAAGAATCCTGCATTTGGAAATAAGACCAAAGTCCAATGGGTGCCCCCAGCAAAGGTAGGAATATTGGCGTTCCGCGAGTGACCGGTGCTCTATTCTAACATGCAAGAAAGGCTATGAGCTGGCTCACCGTCGTCTGGTCGATAGGCGCTGGAGCGTGCCTTACGCTGGCATTTCTCCAATTCGTGGTCTGGTGGAAGGATCGAACCGCTCGCGCCAATCTTGTGTTTTCATTCGGGGCTGTCGCGGTGGCGGTGTTTGCAGCGTTGGAGTTCGCTTTGATGCGGGCGGCTACGCCCGAAGAGTTTGGCAGAGTGACACGCTGGATACATGTCCCGGCTTTGGTGCTGATCGTGTCGATTGTCGTATTTGTGCGGCTCTATTTAAATGCCGGTCGAAAATGGCTGGCGTGGAGCGTCGTGACGGTGCGTACGTTCTCGCTGATTCTCAATTTTGTCTTCTGGCCGAACATCAATTACCGAGAAATCACTGAATTACGTCATGTTCGGTTCCTCGGTGAATCGGTAGCGATCCCTCACGGCGTCCCGAACCCCTGGATGTTGCTCCCTCAGTTCAGCCTGCTGCTGCTCGTGATATTTGTGGTGGATGCAACAGTTACCGTCTGGCGACGCGGCAACCATCGGCAGGCGTTGGTAGTTGGCACCAGCATCGTCTTGCTGGCGGTGCTGGGTAGTGCACAAGCGGTGGCGATGACATGGGGACTTCTGTCGACGCCGCTAACAGTCAGCCTGTTCTATTTGATTTTCGTGGGCGCGATGGCTTACGAGTTGAGCTACGATCTCATCCGCGCCGCTAAACTTGCTCGACAATTGCAGGCGAGCGAAGCGAGCCTGCGCGAAAGCGAGCAGCGTTTCCGAATCGTTGCTGATGCCGCTCCAGTTCTTATCTGGATGTCCGGGATCGATCACAGCTGCACTTTCTTTAACAAAGTGTGGTTGGAGTTTACCGGCCGAACACTGGAGCAGGAGATCGGAAATGGCTGGAGAGACGGTGTGCATCCGCACGATCACCAACGCCTCGATGGACACAAGGCAGCATACGACGCGCGCAAACCGCTTGTTATGCAGTACCGACTCAGGCGACATGACGGAGAATATCGCTGGATCTCGGATCAAGGAGTGCCGCGTTATGACGCGGATGGCGCATTCGCGGGCTACATCGGCTCATGCGTAGACGTCACAGATCTGCTTAATCAACAAAGAGCGCTGCACCAATTCGAAGAACGCGTGACGCTGGCTGCCGAAGCCGCGCACCTCGGTGTGTGGGAATTTGATACCACCACGCGTCGGCTGTGGGTTTCAGACAAAATTCGTGAGCTGTTTGAATTCCCGGCTGAGACTGAGATTACTTACATTGATTTCCAACGGCGTGTGCATCCAGACGATCGCGACGCGCGCGATCAGGTGGTGCAGAAAGCATTACGAAACGAAGGCGCCTACGAATTAGAGTACCGCATCCTCCTGCCGGATGGAAACATCCGCTGGATCGGGGGAAGGGCGCGATGTGTCGGCGGTCGCAAAGGCACGCCAACACGGCTTCTCGGTGTCTCGATGGATATCACTGAACGGAGGCAGGTAGAGGAACTTTTTCATCTCGCCACCGAAGCTTCACCAAGCGGCACGCTCCTCATAAATCATGAAGGCTGCATCGTGCTGGTGAATGCGCACGCCGAAAGGCTGTTTGGATATGCACGTGACGAACTCATCGGGCAGAGCGTTGAGATCCTCCTGCCCGAACAATTCGGAGGCTCTAATGCAACTGACCGCGCCGAGTTCTTCATCGCGCCCGAAGCGCAGACGCTGGGCGCAGGCGGCCAGCTTTTCGCGCGTCGCAGGGACGGCGAGGAATTCCCTGTCGAGATTGGTTTGAACCCCATTCAGGCGCCACACGGGGTTCTTGTTCTCGCAAACGTTGTGGACATTTCAGCGCGCCTGGCGGCAGAAGAAGTAGCGCGGCGCAGTCGGGAGCAGGTCGAACTTTTGAGCCGGGTCAGTTTGCTTGGCGAGATGACCGCTTCGCTCGCGCACGAATTAAACCAACCGTTGGCTGCAATCGTGAACAATGCCACTGCCGCAATGCAATATCTTGAGCAGGGCAGGCTCAATCCGGAACAATTGCAGGATATTCTTAGCGATGTGGTGGCAGATGGACGTCGCGCACGTGACGTCATGCACAATGTGCGAAGTGCAATCAAGAAAGGCGCTGCGATTCGCGGACGGATCAATTTGAACGACGTAGTAAAAGCTATCGCGCATATGGTTCAACCGGATGCCGCTGCGCATCGTTGCATCATTAAAACCTTCTTTGCTGGAGATCTTCCGGCCATTGAAGGCGATCCCATTCAAATTCAGCAGGCAATCATAAATCTGGTGCGTAATGCTTTTGACGCCATGTGCGATGCGCCGCCGAGTCGGCGCGTTGTCGAGATTGCGACGCATTACAACGGCGACGGGGCGATTGGCGTTGCCGTGCGCGATTACGGTTCCGGAATTTCAGAACCGATTCGTGAGCGACTGTTCGAGCAATTCTTTACCACGAAAGATGATGGCTTGGGAATGGGCCTCGCGATTGTACGGTCGATCGTCGAAGCGCATGGTGGCACGATTAGCGCTGAAAACGCGGAGGGTGGTGGGGCGCGCTTTCACTTTCGTCTGCCAATCACGGAGGAGATGCCATGCTGATGACCCTAAATGCGATAGTGTTCGTGATCGATGATGACCCGTCGATGCGCAAAAGTCTGGCGCGTTTGTTAGACGCTGCCCATTACAAAACGGAGGTTTTCAAGGCTGCCTCCGACTTTCTTTTGCGTTCAGTCTACCCGGGGCCTTCGTGCGTTATCGTTGATGTAAAGATGCCCGGGCTGAGTGGAATTGCTTTCCAGGAAGCATTAATTGAAAACGGCCGCAACGAGCAGCTCGTTTTCATTACCGCGCACGGCGATATCGCAATGTGCGCCCAGGCGATGAAAGCAGGGGCCGTCGACTTTCTCCCAAAGCCGTTCAACCCTGAACAGTTGTTAGAAAGTGTAGAACGGGCACTCGCTCGTTCGAACGAACAGCTCCTCCGCGCATCGGAAAAAAATCGCGCGTGCCAGCTCCTTCAACAACTGACGCCGCGTGAATACGAAGTAATGCAACTGGTGGCCACCGGCATGCTGAACAAGCAGGTTGGCGCTGAGCTTGGTATGGCAGAAAAAACCGTCAAAACCCACCGCGCTCATGTTATGCAGAAGTTACACATCACTTCAGTAGCGGAGCTTATGCGTGTGCTGCAAAAAGCAGAAATACCTCCCATCCTTATACCTAGGACTAAGGTCTGATTGCCTTCCGCTACTCTGCCGCGATAACTTCTTGGCGTGTCGAACCATGCTTCCCCAACACCTTCCTTCATTTTCGGTATCAAACAGGACCTCTTATATCCCCGAATCCGATTTTGAATGTGACCAGGGTGCTTTAACATGGTTGCGCTTAACAAAAGAGCTGTGGCTGTATACTTGTTGGACGATGATCCTTCGATTCTTAAAGCCACCAGTCGACTTCTTGATTCCGTGGGTTGGACGGTGAACGCCTTTAACGATCCGATGATGTTTTTAGAGCAGGCCGAAACGCATTCTCCTGACGTTGCAATTATCGACGTTATCATGCCCGAAATGAGTGGGCTGGAGGTGCAAACAAGATTGCGACGCATTTCGCCTTCGACACGGGTTATTATGTTAACTGCCAGAGATGATCCATCCGTTCGTCGAATGGCGATGAACGCAGGCGCTTACGCTTTCTTTATCAAAGGAGTGGAAAGTGGTGAATTTCTGGCCGGGCTTGAGGCGACTGCAGATTCCATCAATTAGATTCTACCGCCAAAGTCCTACGGCTAAGGTCCCATAGATTCGATCCTGAATTTGGTTCACGATCAGAGGGTAGGGCTTGGTCTTACACGATCGAATTAATGAGTTGACCAGGTAACCGTTCTCCGTAAGGGGAGCGTGGACAACAAGGGAAATTATGAAAAAACTGCTACTCTCCACTATTGCCTTAACTGGACTTCTTGCCGCGTCTCTCCGAGCCGGGCCAGCTGTCGAATACAAACAGGTCGCCCCGCCGCCCCCGCCGGTGTATGGACTCGGCTTTTACGGAGCGCTCGACATGGGAGCGAATGTCTACCAGAACCGTGGCGAAAACAGAACTTTTACGGACAACAATCCGGACTCAGAATTTTTCGGATCTAATCTCGAGGTGGATCCAAAAAATGACGTCGGTTTCTATGGTGGCATCAAACTGGGTTACGTCTTTGGCACCCCGGATTGGGTGATTCGTCCCGCCGTTGAGGGAGACTTCTTTTACAATGGCTTCAGGGGTGGGGCTGATTTCAATCTGAATGAGGCGTTCACGCCCTGCCCGGACTGTCCGACGGTTCTTTCGAATCGCCAGCGCAACGTGACTACTTGGATCAATACGGGCGCCTTTATGTTTAACGTCATTTTGCGAATTGGGCCTGCAACTTGGAGGTTCCAGCCGTATGCCGGCGCCGGGGTTGGCATTTACTACGCCGAGTCTGCCGGGGTCGAGGTCACCGATCCCGTGACCGGTAGAACCCCTATCAACACTGGGGGTGGACGAAATCACGCCGACCTGGCATGGGACGTGGTCGCTGGCTCTGATTACTTTTTCAATTCTCAGTGGGCCGCCTTTATCGAATACCACTATCTCGACTACACAAGCACCCAAATCGATACGAATCAAAGCCGCGATTTGGGTCAGCATTTGGTCGGCGCCGGTATCCGGTACTTCTTCCACTAACAACAGATCGAACTGTCTAACAAGTTAACTGAATCGGCCTCCTTTGATCGGGAGGCCGATTTTCTTGGATCGCACATTTGCGAGACTGATGGCGCGTAGCTTCAGGATCTCATGAGTGGGTTTTACGTCGTCGTCTGCCCCGCAGGGCGGCGGCTCCATTGTTCCCGGGGGACGGTAATTCGCGCGCTGCCGCGCCGGCCGCAACACCGTGTGCGGATTCGGCAGAGTAAGCGCTCTGGTGTCTTCTAAGCCCGATGCATTTACCGCTTTAAGGATCTAACGAGAAGTGCAAAATTGCGCTGTTGAAAATGAAAGGCTGGAGATGAATCTGTTGTCGTCCATAGGGCCGGTTCGCTGAGAACGGCAAAATTACCAACAGCGCTGCTGGCTAAAACCCGTCGATGCCGAAGCTTTACATCAAACTTGTTCTCGTAGCGCTGGCGCTCATTCCTATCGCGTTGTTAGGTCAGAATCTTGCTCCAACACCGCCTTCTTCCGCGCAAGCCGAACTTTCCAAAGTCGAAGAATGGGTGCTTGCCCAAGGAACTGCAGAATCGATAGCCCCAGAGTTGGCGGCCATACTCGGACTGGGCAGTGATCGTCTTCCAGTAAAAATAAAGTCGTTTCCTACGAAGGAAGATATTAATCTCACATTTGCTGTCAGCACGAACCCAAAGCAAGAAGGCATCGTGATTTCTGCTCTCAAAACAGAAGCCGAGAAGACGAAAATTTATTCGGTAGGCAATGCCTGGCTTACGGACAGATCAGGAATCCTTCGACAAACGATAGCGGTGGATGCTTCCGGCGCCAAGGTTCTTCCAAACAACTCCCACGCCGCGAAATTTAACGAAATAAAGGCCTTCTTCGTCAAGAAACTCCAGGCCACCAGTCCAAATGGCACCTTATCACCTTCTCCCAGAAGATCGGCAACAGCGGTTGGAGGGAAAGACATCAAGTGACATTGAACTACGAAACGTGATCTGCTGACCCCTCTGAGCTTCGCCTTGGCAACGGCAGAAACGGTGCATGTCATGTGAAAACCATTGTAACGATTCCCCGGGCCGCCGAAGCCTCTCGACTCGCCGTAGCTTTACGTGAAGGCTGGTTGGCGAAGGAGGCAACGATTTACGATTTAACAGATCGGTAGACATAGCCCCAAAGTCTCATAGACGGGTTGCAGCAGGTAAGCCAAAATCTACCTCAATTACTGCAAGACCATGCTAGCCATCAGAACGTCGTTACGCTAAAACTCGGCAGATGAAAATCAGGTTGTTTTTGTTCGCCTCGGCAGCAGTTGCGCTCGCCGCTCCCATTCGGGCCGGCACCTTGGAACTACAACCGAAAGAGACCGCGCCGCCAAACATTACCCAAAGCGAGCCATGGCAATTTACCATCGCTGTTCCGGGTTTGATGCCAAGCATCGACGGTACCATCGGAGTACGCGGCGTGAATGCGAACATAGACATCGGCCTCGACCAAATCCTGCAACATCTTGACATGATGTTCGCGATGCGAGCGGAGGCGCGGAAAGGTCCGTTTGGAATATATGCTGAAGTCTTTTACGTGGGTCTGTCGGACGACGCACAGGTAGGCGGAATGATTAACAACGTCCACGAAGTGGTCAATCCGTATCTGATTGACTGGGGGTTAAGCTGGCGGCTTATCAATCAGCCGCGTTGGTTTGTCGACTTCGCTGCCGGCTCGCACTACACAAATGTTTACGAACAGCTCGAGCTACATTCTGATTCGCCATTGATTCAGCAGACAAGCCAAAAATTTGTTACTAACATCAGTGACGATTTGGTGGCGCGGCTTAACAACGACATTTCTCATAGTGAATTCATTACGCAGCTAAAGGCAACCATCGAGGCAGACATTGCCAGCCAGCTTGACAGACATAACTCGTTAGACCGCCACCAACGTAAACCGCGCATTCCAATCGCTCCATTAGGTGGTCGCATTGAAGAAGACATCGCCCGTCTGGTTGAGAATTTCATCCAGGCAAAAGAAACAGCATTGCGCGCGCGGGTAGATGCGCTTCGTCTGAAAGGGGCTGCACGCCGGGCCGCCGTTCGCCGAATCGTTAGTGCGACTGAGACGCGGATATCGAACCAGCTCGCGATTACACTGAACACCAAGCTGGCACAAACCATATCGCGAGATGACGGCTGGTTCGACCCCTATGTCGGACTGCATACTCGTTACAACTTTAACAAAACGTTTTACACCGCCGTGCGCGGCGAGGTCGGAGGGTTCGGAGTCGGCGCGGATTTAATGTGGCAGGTCGAAGGCGTGCTGGGTATCAACGTCACCCGTTCCATTTTTACCGAAATCGGGTATCGCGCCCTCGCCGCGGATTTCGAGAACGATAATTTTGTTTTCGACGTGGTCCTGCACGGCCCACAAATCACGACCGGCATCACCTTCTAAAGGTCGTTACTCCGGCAGAAGCTTCTGAAAATTTTCAGTAGGCCGACACAAAACTGCCACTGCTGCGTACGAACTGATCTGCGCAGGCATTAAGCCGCGCGCGAAACAAGACAAATTAGAGTGCGTTTATGCCAGACGCCGATCAAGCGTTGGCGTTTCACAGAAACACGACATTTTCGCCGCTTTGAAACCTCGGATATGTCCGCCAACTCCAAAGCAGATCTGGCCCTAAGGTCCCATAGCATTCCTTGCTCGGCCTGACAGATTCATAACTCAGCACTTAATCACCATATGAAAACCAACTTCGTTAATTCAATCTTCGCGAGTACGGTAATTCTTCTAATCGCAGGATGCGCATCAATGACTCAGGCTCCGAGTACACCACCTTCGGCCACTGTAAGGATTCGGGAGTGGTCGGCTGCCTATTACGGATCGGCTGCTGCCGGGAAGGGAACTTTGTATTATAATGGCCAGCGGCACCATTTCACTATTTCTGGTATCGGCGCTGGTGGTGCGGGTGCCCAAAAGATTTCCGCCACAGGAAAAGTTTATAATCTAAATAATCTCTCCAGCTTTTCAGGCACCTACCGCGGCATCAGCCGCGGACTGACCCTGATCGAGGGGCAGATGCATGCCAAACTGCAGAACGGTAATGGCGTAACGATGTACCTGGCCGCCCAAACTGAAGGGATCGCTTCTTCAATGGGCGCGCAGGCATTTGAAGTTAATCTAACGGATTGAATCCAACGACGCGCGAAGCCTTTTCATACTAATTGGCTGTATTTTACCCGAAGTAACGTTGTAACCATCCAGTGCGGCGACAGCCATCGCCGTGAAGTCCTATAGACACGACTGAGATCAGTGGCGGCGAAATGTCGGATCGGTGAACAAAAAAATCATCCGCCGCTCACTAGTCGCCAGCAGCCCTTGGCGCACGAAACAGCATCCTTCGATGTGCTCGTTTTTTAACTTCGTGTGGTGTGGATTTGTGTTGCTGACACGCGTTACATCGCCGTTGATGCGAAAGACGTAGGCTCCGTTCTTGGCCACGAGTCCAAGCAGCGTCCCGTCGGCGGATATGTCTGCACCGGTGACTGGCGATTCGATTTTTGTCGTCGCAACGAGTTCGAGCGTCAGCGGCTCGTTAGTCTCCTTGAGAGGAAAGCGGAAAATTCTCGCGTGCTCCTTATCGAACACCTTCGAGACGACGTAACCTTGGTCTTTCCAGACGAACAGGCCTTCGCAATCGAAGGGCGTCTCAGGAAACTTGAGCTTCCACACGCGTTTCGGGGCAATAGACCCCGTTCCTGCCTGCGGATTCGGCTCGTCGATTTCGTACACGGCGAGCGTGTCTCGCTTAGCGTCGTTATTCCCGGTGTCGCCGATGTACAAGTGTCCGGCATCGTCGATCGCGATGTCTTCCCAATCATGCAACGTCACATCGATAACGAAGAAAAACGCGCGCGTGTTGCCCTCGCGGTCGATGGCGTAGAGGACTTGTTTCTTCGGGCCGCCACCGTCGTTGTGCGTCCAAAACACATCGCCGTACTGGCGACTGGCGATAACGCCGGAGCTTTCCCTGATTCGCGGATCGCGAATATAACCTAACAGCCGGATGCCGGGCGCGATGTCCTGGCCCGGCTCCGCGGCATTGCAAGCGGTAATAGACACGGCCAGCAACGAAGCGAGCAACAGAGTTCTTATTTGGCTCCGGAGCATATTTGTGATCGTCGTTTTCAGGTAAACAACATCGGGCTTTTGGATCAAATCGGAGAATCTATTTCGTTGCGAACGGGAATTTTTGCCGCTGTAATGCTTCAACTCTTCAACGATTAATGCGGCGACGGCCAATAGCCCTAAAGTCCTATAGGGAAATCTCCTAGCCGGAGTAAGTTCGGCTTACTACATGCCTATGAAATCAGCAAAACAGATCCTCCTTCGCGGGATGCTCGCAGCCGTTGTCGTGGCGGTTGCAGGTTCTGCCCGAGCCCAGCAAATCCAAACCACCGGCACGCCCGGTTCACCCGGAGCGACGACGACCATTGACGGAAAACAACTCCCGCCGCCCGATCCAAAATTCGGCGGCGTGATCAAAGATACTGCTACGGATTCCAAACCATGGTGGCCGCCAACGGTGGTGCCACCCAAGAGTGCACCCAACATCCTTCTTATCATGACGGATGACGCTGGCTACGGTGTTCCGAGCACTTTCGGCGGCGTTATCCCGACGCCTGCATTGGATCGGATCGCGAAGGCGGGCTTGCGTTACACGCAGTTCCACTCGACTGCGCTTTGCTCGCCCACACGTGCTGCCTTGATCACTGGCCGTAACCATCACTCGTCAGGTTTTGGTGTGATCTCCGAGCAAGCCACCGGCTACCCGGGTTACGACAGCATCATTACCAAGGACAAAGCCACGATCGGCGAGATCCTGAAGGAGAACGGCTATGCTACGTCCTGGTTCGGCAAGAACCATAACACGCCCACCTACCTTTACAGCCTGGCTGGACCCTTCGACCAGTGGCCTAGCGGGATGGGCTTTGAGTACTTCTATGGGTTCATGGGCGGTGAAACCAATCAATGGACACCCTTTCTCTTTCGCGATCATACCCCAATCTTCCCGTGGATCGGGAAGCCCGGCTATAACCTCATCACCGATATGGCCGACGAAGCAATCAAGTATCTGACCGACTTGAATGCCGCCGCGCCCGAGAAGCCTTTTTTCCTTTACTATGTGCCCGGTGGTACGCACGCGCCGCACCACCCAACTCCCGAATGGATCGCGAAGATGAAAGGCAAATTCGACATGGGCTGGAACAACCTGCGCGATACGATCTTTGCTAACCAGAAGAAGCTCGGTGTTATTCCGCCGAATACGGAGCTCACTCCCTGGCCGGACCTCTTGCCTAAGTGGGATACGCTTAATCCCACTCAGAAGAAGGTATACGCCCACCAGGCGGAAATATTCGGTGCCTATGCCGCCTACACGGACCATGAGATTGGCCGAGTGATCCAGGCCGTTGAAGACCTGGGCAAACTGGATAACACACTCATCATCTATATTGAAGGCGATAATGGCACGAGCGCCGAGGGCTCGGCCATTGGGACGACCTTCGACCTTGCCGCGATCCAAGGCATAGACATGCCCGTCGAGGCCCAGCTAAAGTTTTACGATGTTCTCGGTCCGGATGTGACAACTCCACACATGTCAGTGGCTTGGTCGTGGGCTTTCGATACGCCGTTCAAATGGACCAAGCAGATCGCGTCGTACTTCGGCGGTACCAGGCAGGGTATGGCCATCTCATGGCCGGGCCACATCAAAGATTTGGGCGGC
>DATDFM010000095.1:0-2981 GCA_036522635.1 Candidatus Udaeobacter sp.
AACGCCGGGAATCGGCTCGTATTTTGAATACTGCGCACCGAGGACGTCGGCGCGTTTCTTGAACGTGTCGGCATCTTGTTTCGTCCACCAATCGCGTAACGCGCCGGATGCATCGATTTTGCGGCCCTGATCATCGAAGCCATGGGTCAGTTCGTGGCCGATAATGCCGCCCGCGGCCCCGTAGTTGATCGCCGGATCGGCGTCAGCCTCGAACACTGGCGCCTGAAGAATACCGGCCGGAAAAACAATGTCGCGCAGACTCCCGTTGTAGGCGTCGTTGGTTTGCGGTGTCATCGTCCAATCGCTGCGATCAACGGGGCCGAAAAACCGCCCCGTATAGAAGTCCCAGTCGAGCTGGGCGCAACGTTTCACATTCCCGATCAAATCATCGGCCCGAATGACCAGCTTGGAATAATCCCGCGGGTGATCCGGATAACCGACCTTGATCGTGTAAGTGTCGAGTTTCTTGAGCGCTTCCTTTTTTGTTTCGGCGCCCATCCAATCTAGCTTCTCAATTCGCGCTCGATACGCCGCCTTTAGGTTAGTGACCAGCTCCTCGATTTTCGCTTTCGCTTCCGGCGGAAAATATTTTGCGGTGTAAAGCTGACCAACGCCGAAGCCCATCGTGCCGAAGGTGCCGAAACGATCGCCGATGCCAAAATCACCACCGCTCACCGCGGTGATAGCGCGTTCCCAACGAACTTTTTCTACTTGTTGGCCGGAAAGAGTTTTGTCGTGGAGCTGGAAATACGCGGCGGTAAACGCTCTCGTCAGATATGGCGCCGCATTGTCCGCGATGTGAAATGCGTGCCAGGCACGAATGGTGTCGATGGGTGTTTTGGAATACGCGTCGGCAATCTTGGGAAACGCACTTTTCTCCGCGACAATGACGCGTGTTAGCTTCGACATCTTAACTTCACTGAGAAATTTTTCCCATGCGAAACCGGGCGCGAGCTGCTTCAGCTCGGCAATCGACATCGGATTGTAAATCGCGTTTAAATCGCGCTGCTGGGCTTTTGTCCAGCTCGCGTCGGCGATTTTTGTTTCGAACTCGATGATCTCTTTCGCGCTTTTCTCCGCATCTGACCAGTTCAGTAATTTTAAAACCTTTGCGATGTAGTCCTGGTAGGCCGTTTTCTGCGCGGCAAATTCCGGCTTCAAATAATAATCCCGATCCGGCAAACCAAGTCCCGCCTGGCTGAGATAAAATGCGTACTTGGTCGGATCCTTAAGATCGACATCAATGATTGGACTAAACAATGAGAACTCGAAGTCGGTCGTCGTGCGGCCCATCAACGCGCTCAAATCGTCGAGCGTCTTCGCGTTCTTCACGTCATTGAGCTCGGGATCGATCGGTTTCGCCTCCAGTTTCTCGATCCGCTGGCCGTCCATGAACGAATGGAAAAAGGCGGCTGCTTTCTCCTCCAGAGTCGACGGTTGTCCCTTCAGGTTCGCCTCACCGGCTAGAAACATTTCTCGCAGGCGCTTCTCAGTGAAATCTGACATGACGACGCGCAACGAATACGCCGGTTTGGTCCCCGGGATCTGAATTCGATCGAGCCAGGTTCCGTTGGCGTAGCGGAAGAAATCGTCACCAGGGTGAGTTTTCGTGTCCATGCCGATGAGATCAAATCCCCAAGCGCCGTACTTGAGTTTGAAGGCAAGCTCATCGCCCCCAAATGCGAGCGCTGAGCCGAGGGCAACAATGAGAAGCGTTCGATAAATTAGGTTCATACAGAGAAGCGAGGTGAAGGCGTTGGGTTAAACACCAAATGATAAGCGCTGATTGTGCGAGAGAGCTACAACGTTAATCGCGCCGTGTCGAGGCGGTGAGTTTATTCTTCCTCTTGGTTGCGCCGCTGCGTAATGCAGCGATGACGACAACAGCAGCGAAGAGTTGACTTTTCATTCGAGGAGCAGGTTGAAGCTGAGACTGCTCCTGCCGTGCGACTTTGGTGAACGCAATGTTCGTTTCAATCCCGGTTCAGGCCGGTAAGAACGCGCAGCTGCAATGAAACGGTTTGCTCGAGAGCGAACCATGCCGGATCGAGTTCACGAAGTTCCTCGTCGGCTTCTTCAAACATACCAAGATCGAGATAGCCTTCGACGGCTTGCAAATGTCGCAAGGCCACCAGGTCTTCGACGCAGATATTTCTGACTATGATCCCGCGCATAAATTCTCTGTAGCGTTTGACGCAATAAGCGGCGCTATTGTTCAGCATCTCAGGACCGAGCGGCGGATAGGAAAATGCCGGATGTCGATCTTGAAATCGCCATCCGGCATTAGTCGATGTGCAGCAAAAACTGAATTGTGCGTTATCCGCGTCATTTCTTTGGGCTCTGGTTTCTTTCGATTCCAAAGTCTTAACGGCATGTCCGTTTGGATGATCAATTGATTCACCCAAAGGATTTAGCCGTCGACCTATTCAACCGCGCATCGAAATAAATTTCGATGGCGATGAATCTCTCCTTAGAAAGGAGGTGATCCAGCCGCAGGTTCCCCTACGGCTACCTTGTTACGACTTCATCCCAATCACCATCCATACCTTCGGCGCCTTTTAAGGGGCGACTTCGGGTACAAACGGCTTTCATGATGTGACGGGCGGTGTGTACAAGGCCCGGGAACGTATTCACGGCGCCGTAGCTGATGCGCCATTACTAGCGATTCCGGCTTCATGGAGGCGAATTGCAGCCTCCAATCCGAACTGGGCCCAGTTTTAAGTGATTTCCTCCACCTCGCGGTATCGGATCGTTCTGTACTGGGCATTGTAGTACGTGTGCAGCCCAGGCCGTAAGGGCCATACTGACTTGACGTCGTCCCCACCTTCCTCCTCGTTTAAGCGAGGCAGTCTGAACAGAGTGCTGGAACCTCTCGGTTCCGTGGCAACAGTTCACAGGGGTTGCGCTCGTTGCGGGACTTAACCCAACATCTCACGACACGAGCTGACGACAGCCATGCAGCACCTGTGCAAATTGTGTCT
>DATDFM010000096.1:0-37744 GCA_036522635.1 Candidatus Udaeobacter sp.
CGATCGAAGGATTTGTTCGAGAAGAAGCTCGTTTCAGAGCAGGAATACAATGCGGCCGAAGCCGCGTACGACGTAGCGAAAAACACTTACGAGAGTTCGTTGCATGAAATCGAACGCGCAGAAGCCAGCTCAAGCCAGGCCCGCGATCAGCTTTCCAAGACGACGATTTATGCGCCGATCGACGGAACGGTCACGATTCTGAACAGCAAACTGGGCGAACGCCTGGTCGCAACGAATCAATTCGCCGGAACTGAAGTCATGCGAGTGGCCGATCTCAGCCACATGCAAGCGGTTGTAGACGTGAACGAGAACGATGTCGTGAACGTGAAGCTTGGCGACAAAGCAAACATCAAGATCGACGCGTACGGTGACCGCAGATTCAATGGCATCGTCCAACAAATAGCGAACACAGGAAAAACAACGGGAACCGGTACGCAGGAGGAGGTCACGAATTTCGAAGTCAAAATTCGCGTGGACGACCATGATGTGGCGTTGCGTCCGGGCCTGAGCTGCACTGCGGATATCCAAACGAACATGGTTAAGGACGCAGTCGCGGTGCCGATGCAAAGCGTGACGATTCGCACCGGTGAAAGCAACCTAAGCCCGGAGGAAATCGAAAAACAAAAGCAAAAAGTCGCTGCGCGCGACAAAGACGATAACAAAGCGGAGCTCAGCAACGATCGCCTCGAGAAACATGCTCAGAAAGAAGAACGCGAAAAACTGGTCAAGGTTGTTTTCGTTAAGAACGGCGGCAAAGCGCAAATGGTGAAGGTAACCACGGGTATCGCCGATGATTCTTACATGGAGATCAAAACCGGCGTCAAACCCGGCGACGAAATCATCTCAGGCAGCTACAGCGCAATCAGCCGTAAATTAAAAGAAGGCGCGAAAATTGCATACGATAAGGAATCCACGAAGTGACTCCTGCCGAGCATTCTGATGCACTGTTTAACTTGATTTCAGAACTTCGTCGCATGCTAGATGCGTTGCGTTTAAAACTCGCAGCGCGCCAATAATCCGTCAATCGTCACATGTCACTCGTCACTTCAAACGGGCTGGTGAACCCGCTTGTCATCGATATCGAGAACATCACCAAAGATTATGTGATGGGCGAAGAAATTGTCCACGCCTTGCGCGGGGTGTCTTTGCAAATTCACAGCAACGAGTATCTGGCAATCATGGGGCCCAGCGGCTCCGGTAAATCGACGCTCATGAACATGCTCGGCTGCCTCGACACGCCGAGTTCAGGTCGCTACGAATTTAATGGACGCGATGTGTCGAGCATGACGGATGATGAGCTGGCGTCCATTCGCAATCGCGAGATCGGTTTTGTTTTTCAAACGTTCAATCTTCTTCCGCGCGCGGACAGCTTGCACAATGTGGAGCTTCCTCTTGTCTACGCCGGCGTTGATCCAGCAACGCGCCGTGAGCGAGCCGCGTACGTGTTGCGAGAGGTGGGACTCGGCGATCGCCTGTACCATAAGCCTAATGAGCTTTCAGGCGGTCAACGCCAGCGCGTCGCTGTCGCGCGGGCTTTAGTAAACGATCCATCCATCATCCTGGCCGACGAACCGACCGGCAACCTCGATTCGAAGACCGGCGATGAAATCATGGCGCTTTTCGAAAATTTATACCAACGCGGACACACAATTATTCTCGTGACGCACGAAGCCGATATCGCAAATCATGCCCGCCGCACAGTCCGCTTGCGCGATGGCTTAATTGAAAGTGATGAAGGTGGGTTCGGTGGCGTCGACAACCTCCCGGTGGAAGATCCCCTGCCAGCCGATGCTGCGGTTTACTAATGAAACGCTTTGTGTACGAGCTGAGCGAGAGCTGGAAAATCGCCGTCGCGCAGATGCGTTCGAACAAGACGCGCTCAACGCTTACCGCGCTCGGTGTTATCATCGGAATCGTCGCCGTGACTCTCATGGGCACCGCGATCGGTGGAATCCAGGTTGGATTCGACAAGAGCATGGCGATTTTCGGAGACGATGTACTCTACGTCTCGCAATGGCCGTGGAAGCCAGTGGATGACTGGTGGAACTACCGCGACCGCAAAAAGATCAAAACCGAGTACGCCGAGCCGATCAACCGCATCATCTCTGCAACGCCGAATTCGAATCTCGTGATTGCGGTACCCACTTCGAGCCTGTTGCGCAGCGTGAAATACGGCCAAAGCGAGGTAAGCAACGTTCTGATCAGAGGAACCGTCTCAGATTACCTGATTACCTCGACTTTCGATTTTAAGGAGGGCCGGTTTTTCAACGACGTCGAATCCCGCAGCGGTGCCAATGTGTGTGTAATCGGCTACGATGTGGCCGACGCGCTGTTTCCTTCCGAAAGTCCGATCGAAAAGTCGGTATTAATTAACGGGCAACCGTTCCGGGTGCTCGGAGTCATCTCACGGCAAGGCACATTTTTGGGATTATTCAGTTTGGATTCAATTGTGGTGATGCCGTTGCCGGCATTCCAAAAATATTTCAGCGCAAAAAGCGATTCCGACATTCTCGTTAAAGTGCAGGACAAGACGCGGCTTGCCGAAGCGAGGGACGAGCTGACCGGAGTCATGCGGCGTGTACGCGGATTGCCGCCAGAGAAAAAAGAGGATTTCAGCATCAACGAACAACAGGCGTTGAAGAGCACGCTGGATCCAATCAAAAACTCTATTGCTATTGCCGGCCTTTTCATAACCGGTCTTTCGCTATTTGTCGGCGCGATCGGAATAATGAATATCACGTTTGTCAGCGTGAAAGAGCGCACGCGCGAAATCGGAACGCGCAAAGCTCTCGGCGCAAGGAGGCGCACGATCCTTCTTCAATTTCTGATCGAATCCACTTCGCTATGTTTGCTCGGTGGATTCATAGGGCTCGGCGTTGCATACGTAATGTGCACAGGCATCGGCCAGGCGTTTCCCTCTTTTCCGATTCGGTTTTCGCTCAGCCTCGTCCTGGTGAGCATGGCCGTCTCAATCCTTACCGGTTTGTTCTCCGGTTTCGCGCCCGCCTGGTCCGCCTCGCGCCTCGATCCGGTCGCGGCGCTACGATATGAATAAGTTGCATTTAACCACAGAGATCACGGAGAACACGGAGTCGATCAAGAATGTTAATGATCTCACCGAAATTGTGATTGGCTGCGCAATCGAAGTGCACCGCGCACTTGGCGCAGGACTGCTTGAATCGGCATACGAGATTTGTCTCTGCCACGAACTGGGTCTCCGCGGAATTTATTTTGAACGCCAAGTTGCGATACCCGTGGAATACAAAGGAGTAAAACTGGATTGTGGCTATCGCGCTGATCTAATCGTCGGCGGCAGAATCCTCGTTGAGATCAAAGCAGTTGATCAGCTCGCGCCAATTCATGACGCTCAGTTGCTCAGCTATCTAAAACTAAGCGACCTCAAAGTAGGGCTTCTGATTAATTTCAATGAACGCATGCTTACCCATGGCGTTCGCCGAAAAGTGCTCGGTCCGGCTGAAGAAGTCTCATTATAGCTCTGTGTCCTCCGTGACCTCTGTGGTGAATTAAGATGCTTTTTAGCGAAATCATCAAAATGGCACTCGCGTCGTTAGGCGCGAATAAGCTGCGCGCTGCGTTGACGATGATCGGCATCACGATCGGTGTTTTCTCGGTCATTTCGGTAATGACTGCCATCGGGGCACTGCAGTCCTCGATTGAAAGTGGCATTAGTTTTCTTGGGTCGAACATTTTTCAATTCGCTAAGTACCCGGCGAACGTGAACGTGGGCGGGGAGATGAAGAAGAAATATCAGAACCGCCGAAACATCACTTATCGCGAGGCGCTGCATTACGTAAAGCTGATGGAAGCCAACGCACGCGAAATCTGTCTCAAGACGTTCGGCTATGAGGTGAAGGGACAGGCAGTGTATAACGGCGTGAAGACCACGCCGAGTCTTCTTATCGTTGGGACCAACCAAAGTTTTCTAACCGCGAACGCTTACACGCTCGGTTACGGCCGGAATTTGAATGACGAAGACGTGGAGCTTTCACGCAGGGTGATTGTCGTTGGTAAAATGATCGAAAAACGATTGTTTCCGCACGAATCACCAATCGGCAAAATCGTGAGAGTCAGCGGCCACACGTACACAATCGTCGGTGTGCTCGCGGAAAAAGGAACCTCATTCGGGCAAAGTCAGGATGACCTTTGTTTCATGCCAATCACGCGCTTCTTCGAGGACTACGGTGAAGCGAAACGCACAGTGAACATCGCTACCCAGGCATTCTCCACGGAGACTTACAATCAAACACTGGACAAAGGCATAAGCGCAATGCGCATCGCGCGCGGACTGCGCGCCGATCAGGAAAACGATTTCGAGATTTATTCAAATGACTCGCTTAAAAGCGCGTTCACGTCTGTTGCCGGCGTCGTTCGAATTGGTGCCTTCGTGGTCAGCTTCATTGCGTTGTTGGCTGCCGGAATCGGCATCATGAATATCATGCTGGTAAGCGTCACCGAGCGCACAAAAGAAATTGGCGTACGCAAGTCAATCGGCGCGCGCAGTCGCGACGTTCTGCGTCAATTCCTCACCGAAGCTGTATTTATCTCGGAAGCTGGCGGAATTCTCGGGATAGTTCTTGGAATCATTGCCGGGGACCTGCTCGCCGCATGGCTGAAAGTGGACATCATCTTCCCCGTTGGCTGGGCCATCGCTGGCCTTGTTGTCTGCTCCGCGATTGGCATCGGCTTCGGACTCTACCCGGCGTATCGCGCAGCCAATCTCGATCCTATCGAAGCGCTGCGTTACGAATGACGGCGGAGACAGCAAGCCATTAAAAGCGATGCGTGGGCGCATCGCACTCCCGATGCACTTCGTGCGAAATGCGCGTTTTGTTTTGCGTAAGCTTTGGCAGTGCGCACTGCCTGCCCACCGTATGCAGGCGTTCCCGCGTCCCTTTTGCACCAGCTCAGCGCGTTATGCTAATCCGAGCGCTTTAAAAGTCTGCTCGACGTGTTTGAAATGAACTTCGAGCGAGCAGAGGCGATCAATTTCTTCGGCTGAAAGACGGGCGACGATTTCAGGTTCGCTCTTGGCGTTTTCGGCAAATGTCCCCTCGCCTTTCCACGTTTTCATAGCCGCGCGTTGCACGGCTTCATAGGCGTTCTTTCGCTCCGATCCTGCGCTGGTAAGCGCGAGCAGGATCGATTGACTGAAATACAGTCCTTTTGTCAGCGCGAGGTTTTCTGCCATTCGATCCGGATAAACCTGCAATTTTTCAACTACACCCCGCAATTTTGCGAGCATGTAATCCAACAGGATACATGAATCGGGCAAAATGATGCGTTCTGCACTCGAATGACTGATGTCGCGTTCGTGCCAGAGTGCCACGTTCTCCAGCGCAACCACGGCATTCCCACGAATTACGCGGGCTAATCCGCTCAAGCGTTCATTCGTGATGGGGTTACGCTTGTGTGGCATTGCGGAGCTGCCCTTCTGGCCTTCGCCGAAAAATTCTTCTACCTCGAGCACCTCCGTCCGCTGAAGGTGGCGGAATTCCGTCGCCCAACGATCGATACTCGATGCAATGACCGCGAGAGTAGTCATGAATTCAGCGTGCCGATCGCGCTGTACGATTTGGGTCGAAAGCGTCGCAGGTTTTAATCCGAGTCTCTCACAGACCGCACGCTCGATTTTCGGATCGATGTGCGCGTGGGTACCCACCGCGCCACTAATTTTGCCAACACGAACACGCTCCTGCGTCTGTGCCAGACGCTCTATGGCGCGCCCGAATTCGTCATACATGAGCGCCAGTTTTAAACCGAACGTGATCGGCTCCGCATGCACGCCATGACTACGGCCGATCATCGGCGTCATTTTGTACCGACGGGCCTGGTCCGCGATTACTCGTCGAAGCGCTTCAAGATCGTTGAGAAGAATTTGGGATGACTCGTTCAGCTGTACCGCAAGGGTAGTATCGAGAATATCCGATGAAGTCAGTCCCTGGTGAATCCAACGCGACGCCGGTCCGACTGATTCGGCGACGTTTTCGAGGAAGGCAATAACGTCATGGTTCGTTCGGTTTTCGATTTCGAGAATCTTCGGAATTGAGAACCGCGCCTTTTTCCGAATTTCAGCAGCGTCTTGTTTCGGAATCTGGCCAAGTTCCGCCATCGCCTCGCAGGCGAGCACTTCAATTTCCAGCCAGATTTCGAACTTGCGTTGGTCCGACCAGATTTTGCTCATCTCCGGCCGGGAATAGCGGTCGATCACGCGGCGAACATAAAAGCGAGCGTCGCGAGCGAAAAGCGTTTTCGTTCGATTGGCTCAAAATTCGGCCGAGGCGTGGCCTAATTTTAGCGCAACCGCGTCCAAAAGAAGTCCGTCGCGGAGAACAGGTCCGACACCATCACAGCTCTCGCGAACGAATGAGAACTGTTTGGTAGTTGCTTTAGCAAACGCGAGCGCGCAGAAAGCGTCCCTTATCTTGAACGCGTACCTGACCGCTTGCCAGAAGGTCCGCGACCGCTGCAACCGTTTCCTTGCTGCTTTGCGTGCAGGAACTTACTGCGAGGATCAGATCGCCGAGCGAAAGCCGAGTGCGCGGTCTGATGATTTGGCGAAATTGGCGATTTCTTTTCATATTTTGGCCGTTTGCTTTCATAGCAGGTCTAATGCCAGGAGTCGTTGTGAATAGTTTGTCCATCGTCACAGGTGAGTTATTCAGTCCTTATCCACTTTAGAACTGACCGCGGTCCGACACTTTTGTTCAATTTTAAAACACGGATCAGACACAAACGCCTCAACCAGCGAAGTCTGCCGATCATCGATTCCGATCCCGTCGGCTGTCCAAAGCCGCGGCACCGAGTGCCCGCGCCCGTTTTGGCGGGCTTCAGTCCGTGCGCTTTTTACCTGTCAGACTGACCACGAGCAGATAAAGAACGGTGATTACAACACACGCCATAATGATTATGTGAAAATTCCCGCTCTCCTTTACGGCTTTAATCAAAGCCGTCGCATCTCTTGAGTCGATCATTTCACGTGTCAGCACGTTTTGACCAAACCAGGTCAGCACAGAACACCACAGCGCCGAACCGGCCAGGGTCATGAGGCTGAATGTGGCAAAGTTCATCCGAATGATCCCGGCCGGAATGGAAATGACATGGCGGATCACCGGCAACAAGCGGGCAAAGAAAACACCGCCTGCTTCGTAACGACGAACCCATCTTTCGGCGCGCTCCAGTTTATGCTCACTCAGCAAAAAATAACGTCCCCACCGAGCGATGAAGACCCGACCAAGCCACAATGCGGCCCAATACGTCACCGTGGCGCCAAGCCAGGAGCCGAATGTGCCCGCAGCAATGACACCAAATGTATTTAACTTCCCCTCTGTCGCGAGAAACGCCGCGGGAGGGATGACTATCTCGCTCGGCACCGGGAAGATCGAGCTTTCCATCGCCATGAGCAAAATGATGCCCACATATCCCCACTGTTCGACCAACTGAAACCATATTTGAACCAGATGATGCATCGCTGATTGTAGCTTTTGATTGGCCGTTTTCGATTAGGCTGGGAGCCGCGCGACTAGTCAATCCGAAATACCCAATCCGCAATTCGAAATTGAGATGTCCATTCCTTGCCCGATCCTCGGCATCGCCGGTTGTTCGGCACAGAAACGGCGTCTTGTCATTCCGAGCACAGTCGAAGAATCTCTGGATTTGTACCGCAATAAAAGTCGGCCTCGTTCAGTCTAATCCGGAACCCGCAATCCAAAGTTCAGATGTCGATTTACCGGCGCGTCCTTCGTTATTACCAGCCGTTCTGGGGACAAACGATAGTTGGCCTGCTTCTATCGCTTGTCGGAATCGCCCTGAATCTGCTCAAGCCGTGGCCATTTAAGATCATTGTGGACGATTTCCTGCGGCCCGCGGCTAATGCGCGCGGCGATTGGCGCACTTGGGTTCCCCTGCTTTGCCTCGCGCTTGTCGTGATCCAATTTGCATGGGGAATCATTAACTGGATCACGAACTATCTATTCGTGAAGATTGGCCTGCACGCACTGCTAAAGCTACGAACCGATCTGTACGCTCATCTGCAACGCCTTTCTCTTAAATTTCACGATGCGCGCCGGTCGGCTGACTCCAGCTTTCGCGTTGCCTACGATTCGCAGTCGATCCAAACGATCTACAACAAAGGGTTCACGAACATCTTTGCTTCGGTAATCGCCTTGATCGGCACATTCATTGTGATGCTGCGGCTCGACTGGGTTCTGACGCTCTTATCTCTGGCGATTGTGCCGCTGATCGTGGGCGCGATCTATTTTTTCGCGCGCCGGATCCGTACTCAATCGACGTCAATTCAGGAACATGAAAGCGCAGTGCTTGCACAAGCGCAGGAGGGGCTGAGCTCGATTCGCATGGTGCACGCGTTTGGGCGCGAAGATTTCGAGGTCCGGCAATTTCATCAGCAAGCGCAGCAGAGTTTGCAGGCAAATCTGCAGTTGACGTTGACGAACGTGAACAGTGCGTTGGTGATCAGCACGCTCATGGTGATTGGGACGGCAGCAATGTACTACGTGGGAACTCTGCATGTGATCGCCGGAACACTGAGCCTCGGTTCGCTGCTCGTCTTCAGCGCTTATCTTCTGATGCTATATCAACCCTTGGAATCGCTAACCTATACAGCCTGGGCAATGGAAGGCGCCACGGCTGGCGCCAGACGGTGCTTTGAAGTCTTGGATCGCCAGGATGACGTGCGCGACTCGCCGAGTGCGGTCGATATCCCGTCGGCCACCGGCGCCATCGCATTCCACTCGGTCGATTTCGGTTACGCTGAAAGCCGAGTCGTTTTGCGTGACATCAATCTTGCCATCGCGCCGAATCAAATCGTTGGACTCGTAGGCGGCACCGGCGCGGGCAAAAGTACGCTACTCAGCCTGGTACCACGCTTTTACGATTCGACCACGGGTTTCGTAACCCTCGATGGTCGCGATGTCCGCGAGATTACAAAGAAATCTTTGCGCGCTCAAATCGCCATCGTTCTGCAAGACACGCTGCTTTTTTCCACCACCGTTCGCGAGAACATCGCCTACGGCCGGCCCGATGCGACCGAGGAGGAGATTATTGAAGCCGCGCGTCGCGCGCAGGCGGACGACTTTATTCGCCAAATGCCTCAGGAATACGACAGCCTGGTCGGAGAACGCGGTGGACATTTGAGCGTAGGCCAACGCCAGCGCATCGGAATCGCCCGGGCATTTCTGAAGAACGCGCCGATTTTATTATTGGACGAGCCAACTTCTGCGCTCGATCCAGCGACCGAAGCTGCCATCATGGAAACGATCAAGGAACTAATGCACGGCCGGACCACTTTGATTGCTACCCATCGGCTGGCGACCATTCACAATCTGGACCAAATCATCGTGCTGGAGCACGGACGGATTATTGAACAGGGCCGGGGTCCGGAACTCGTTACTCGCGGCGGCGTTTACGCGAAGCTTTATGCATCGGGGAATTTCCCAGCGTGACAGCGCTTCTTGTCATGTTGAAGAGAAGGACGGCAACCAGGCTTTCAAACATCTCTGGTTAATCCCGGTTTCTTGCCTCCACGCTGTTGTCGGAAATGATCAGAGATTGAAAGCCTGGCCTCGCCGACTCCGTCCGCTACGTTGCAGCTTCGCTCCATTCAGAATGACAAAAATTACGATCCAATGAGTAACGTTAAGGAAGACCTGCATGTCGAACACGACTGGTGGCCAGAGCCCATACCGCCGAACGTGGAATTCGGTGAAGGCTTTTATTGCGAGAGCGCGCAAATTTTTCGAAAGCTCCGAAGTAAAAAACCGCGAGCAGTCGTCATCGGCAAACATGTTTCGTGTTACGCCGGCTGCTCATTTGCCATCGGCGATAGCGGCCACTGCACGATCGGCGATTTCACACTGCTGAATGGCGCGCTGATCATGGCCGAAGAAAAAATCGAGATCGGTTCGTATTGTTTCGTCTCCTGGAACGTCGGCATCGCCGATTCTGACTTTCATCCACTCGAACCAGCGCAACGACTGATCGACGCGCAAGCATTGGCGCCATATTTCAAAAACCGCCCGCCGCGCCCGGCGCTGAAAGCCGCGCCGGTGAAAATCTGCGACAACGTCTGGATCGGAATGAATGCTGTGATTCTGAAAGGCGTCACCATTGGCGAAAATTCCGTCGTTGCGGCGGGATCAGTGGTGACCAAAAACGTTGAACCAAATACGGTTGTTGCCGGGAATCCGGCCGTTTTGGTGAAGCAATTTAAGACATGAAGTCCTTAAACGCCCAACGCTCAACGCTCAATGCTCAACGCTCAATTCAAAAGATTGGACGTTGGATGTTGGACCTTGCGCGTTGGACGTTTGCCTTTTGATGAAACGCAAGCGCATCGTCGTGATGGGCTTCATGGGATCGATGCCGATCGCGGGTGTCGTGTGGCAACACATTCATTATGTCGTGGGATTGCAACGACTCGGGCACGATGTTTTTTACGTCGAAGATTCGGCTCGTCTCCCGTACAATCCGGAAACATTCGAAGTAACGGAAGAGTTCGATTACGCAGCAAAAATTCTCCGCCGCCTGGCGCGCGAATTCGATTTCAAAAGTCGCTGGGCCTATTGCGCACGCTACTTGCCGGGCACTCCAACCGCCGGCTTCTCGTTGAAAAAAATCCGGCAACTCTATAGGGATGCCGACGCCATCCTGAACGTTTGTGGCACGCAGGAGTTCAATGACGATCTGCTCGCTTCGAATCGCATTCTTTACATCGAAAGCGACCCCGGCGTTGAGCAAATCAAGATCGACAAAGGCGTGAAATCGACAGTCGAGTATTTGCGGCGTCATCGCGCGCTATTCACGTTCGGCGAAAACATCGGCACGAAAGATTTCCCGGTGCCGTTGAATGGATTCAACTGGTTGCCGACACGCCAACCAGTCGTAACGGATCTGTGGAAAACGGCGCGCTCCCCTTCTCGCGGGGCGGTGTTCACAACCATTGCAAACTGGTCCACCAGTGGTTTGAAAGATATCACCTGGCGCGGCAAAAAATATCTGTGGAGCAAATCGCGTGAATTTCTCCGATTCATCTCGGCGCCGAAAGAAGCTGGGGAAACTTTTGAGATGGCAACCAACATCAACGACCCAAAAACGCGCAGAAATTTTGAGCAAAACGGCTGGCGGCTGACTTCACCGCTCCAAATGAGCGTCGATTACTGGCTGTACCGCGACTACATCCAGCGTTCCAAAGGCGAATTCACTGTCGCCAAGGATCAATATGTCCGGCTCAACAGCGGCTGGTTTAGCGATCGCAGCGCATGCTATCTCGCTGCCGGCCGGCCCGTCATCACGCAGGAAACCGGCTTCACCAAAAACTATGGCGGCAAGGAAGGCCTCTTGTCGTTCCGAACCGTCGACGAAGTCGCAGATACGGTAAAAAGAATCAATGCCGACTACGGGAAACATTCCCGCGCCGCTCGAGAAATTGCGCGCGAAGTGTTCGAAGCCGAAGCCGTTTTGAAATCCGTTCTCGATCGGGCTGGGATCTGAACAGAACGACCGATTGGCCAGCGTCGAACGTGAATATGACGGCTGCGAAACCGTCATTGCTGGAGTGTACGCGATTTAAACGTGCTGATCTATTTAAGCCAAAGGTTTCAAATTCGAGATTTGAATTCCTAGTGAATCGGCGCACGATGCATGCATGAAAGTTGCCACGATCATTGCTCGAGTTCTTCTCGGGCTCGTCTTCGTCGTATTCGGTTCGAACATTTTTTTGCATTTCATCCCGATGCCGCCGCCACCCCCGACGTTGGCTGGAGACTTCACCAAGGCGCTTTTCTTGAGTCATTACCTTCATGTCGTAGCCATATTCCAAATTGTCGGCGGGTTGCTCCTGCTCATCGGACGCTTTGTCCCACTCGGTTTGGTTTTGCTTGCACCGGTCATTGTAAACATTGACCTGGTTCACCTCTTGCTGGATCCCAGCGGCCTGCCAATCGCCATCGTCATTTCAATCCTGTTAGTTTTTCTCATCTGGCGATATCGCGATGCATTTAGAGGAATCCTGAGTCCTTGATTACTTATGTCGACACAAGCCGGGGAACAGACAGCGCATGTTGTAGTGCGCGGCACCGCCAAAAATTTTCAGCAGGAAGTCATTGCCGGGAAACATAAGTTTGTCGCCGACGAACCCGTGAGTGCTGGCGGCGGTGATGCCGGATCAGATCCATACGATTATCTGCTGACGGCACTTGGCGTGTGCACGTCAATGACAATCGGATTTTACGCGCGGCGAAATCGTCTACCGCTGGAAAACATTACAGTTTCGCTTTCGCATTCGCGCATTTATGCAGCGGACTGCGAAGAATGTGAAACCAGGCAAGGCATGCTCGACAGAATTGATCTCGAAGTAGAATTGACTGGATCATTAAGTCCGGAACAGCACGCGAAATTGATGCAGGTTGCAGCCAAATGTCCCGTTCATCGGACGCTCACGTCCGAGATTAACATCAGATTACGAACCGCTGAGAAATCGCAGACATAAATAAAATGGGATGACTAAGCTGTGCCCGGTCATTTCATTTGAGACTCCTTCAAGACAGCCCACAGGGCAGTGCTTACAACCGCTCAGATCCGTTGCTCTTCGAGGTCGTAGACGTCGAACCAGTGATAGACAACCCGATTACGGGGGACATATCGCTGTATATAAGTCTCCATATATTCCTGGAGTTCTTGTGGCAGATCGCTCAGGCGCAGGTCGCGTTCCTTGTTGTTCCAGGCAACGATCTCAGCCCGCGGACGTTTCTTCGCATTCTTCTCAATCCACCCAGCGATCTCATCATCTGTTGCGCCGGTAGCCACGATTGAACGGAAATCGTGGTAATCAATTTCTGCAAAATTCAACCAGCGCTGATCGAGCGGGCAATTAGAATGGTAATCGCCTTGCCAGTCGACAAGTACGGCGCGGCATTTGTCCACAGCGCGTGCAGCCAGCACATAGCCACCCAGCGTAGCGCGCGGACTGCGCGGGAATTCTTTTCCATCCCGCAAATCGCGCGTCAGCAGTTTCACTTTTTCAAGGTTTTCAGTCGTCATATCTGTTTCTCTCGTTTCTGCGTTCAGCTAATAAGGTGATGTGTCGGATCGAAACCAGACACTCCTGTACTTAATCGTAATAGAGAGATCAGTCAGGCGTTCGTTGGGTGCTCGGATTTCGGATTTAGCAATTCCGCCAGGCGATATTGAAGTAAATCCCCAATTCGCCCGATGCTGATGTCCGCTTGCGGATAACCGGCGAGGATTGTCGGATCGCTCGCGTAGTGACCTTGCCTAACAAAAACAGTGGTCACACGCGTGCCCCAAAATTTTTTCACTGCGGCCAGGATTCGCAATTTGTCGTCCACCAGCACGTAGTGTTCGGCCGGATAACGTCGCTCCACATCATCGAGTTCCTGCTCTTTGTGCACATAAATCAGCACCCGGCCCCGGACGATATTGGCCAACCCTGAACGATTGACCTTCAGTGGTTGGAACACGACGTCACCGTCTGAGAGAATGACTGCAGGTCCCCATTGCTCAACGTGCTGAATCACCTTGAGCGCATCGGGAAAGAGACGATCTGCGAAAGGATAGCTGATGAGAAAATCAGACAAGCAAAGCAGCTGTTGCGCGTGTGGGTGTTCGGTCCGGTACCTTTGCAAAGCACCAAGATAGTCCGCATAGCCCAGTTCGGCGCGCAGTTGCTCGAAGATCCGCCAATATTCCTGTACTCCCGTCGCGCCGATTTCGCTCGCGAGATGGCGTTGCAAATCTGCTGCCACTCTGTCGTTGTCCAGCAGCGTATTATCTACGTCGAACAAGAAGACGACGCGGGTAGAAGCAACATTCTCTTTGTTCATTTCGGGTGCCACCAGGTGCTACGCCCTTTATCGTCGAAGTGCTGCCCCTGCGCCACGCAAAATGCCGCCGCGGAAAACAAGGCCGCCTAACGACGCCGCGCTTGTGTTACCTGTGCCAATCGCTCGCTCGATTCAAAAGCCCGATTGACGCTTCATCTAATTTGAGCTTTGTCGCGCCGATGAGCTCCTTCAATTGCACTGGGCTGGTCGCGCTCGCGATAGGCGCCGTGATCGTTGGCCGCGCCATCAACCATGCGAGGGCAACCTGCGCAGGCGTTGCATGAATTTGCTTTGCTACCTGATCCAACGCCCCGACGATCCTGAAGCCGCGCTCGTTCAGATACTTTTTGACAAAATCGCCTCGCGCCTTTTTCTCGGCGTCAGCCGCAGATTGGTATTTGCCGGTGAGAAATCCGCTCGCCAACGAGAAATAGCTAAGCACGCCCAAACCGTTTTCGATGCACACCGGTTCGAGTGTATCCTCATACTCCGCGCGATCGTAAAGATTGTATTCCGTCTGAAGGCATTCGTATCTTGGCAATGCATGCCTCCTGCTCAGTTTCAGCGCATAAGAGAGTCTTTCGGCACCGTAGTTGGATGCGCCGATAGCACGCACCTTCCCCTGCTCCATCAGCTGTGAATACGCCTGCAGCGTCTCCTCCAGAGAGGTGTCAGGATCGTCACGATGCGATTGATAAAGATCGATGTAGTCCGTTTGCAGCCGCTTCAACGAATCTTCTGCAGCGCGCAGGATATACGCCTTCGACAAACCCTTCGCGCCCGGCCCCATCTCGAGACCAACCTTGGTGGCGATGACGACCCTGTCGCGTCTGCCACCCTGCTTGAGCCAGGCGCCGATGATGGTTTCCGATTCACCGCCACGATTGCCCGACGCGAATCGGGAGTAAACATCAGCGGTGTCGATGAGATTAAATCCAGCGGCGACGAAAGCATCAAGCAATCTGAAGGACGTTCGCTGATCCGTCGTCCATCCAAAGACGTTTCCACCAAACGCCAGCGGCGCGATCTCCAATCCCGAATTACCCAGATTGCGCCTTTTCATTCTGTTTTGCGATTCAGAATCGTGCGAGTGCCCCGATCAAAACGCCACTGATCTTCGGTTTGGATGTATTTCCACATACGAACGGGACCGGCCAGAGAAGCTGCTTTGGCCTCAAAGACGCGTGGAATACTATCTGGTTCCAAGCAGCGCAAACATTACCGGCGCCGAATGTTGCCATCGAATCATGTGCTATCTTTTGGAATGAAAAGAAACTCACACGACGGCCGAACTGTGGCCAAAGCGAATCCGAAAAGGACAGAGCTGTTGCATAGACGCGAAGCTCCGTTGGCGGTGCGCACGGATCTGACGGCCGAAGCGACAAAGGATATCTCAGGCGCGATGAACGCAATTTTGGCAGATGTGTTCGCTCTGTATGTGAAAACGAAAAATTTTCACTGGCACATGAGCGGCCACCACTTCCGCGATTACCACCTGCTTCTCGATGAACACGCCGAGCAACTCTTCGCCATGACCGACGTCATCGCGGAACGTGTTCGCAAGATTGGCGGACTCACATTGCATTCAATTGGAGAGATCGCGCACACTCAACGGGTGCTGGATAATGATGCCGAATACGTCGAGCCATTGGACATGCTGGCGGAGCTGGCGGAGGACAATAAAACGATGGCCGCGCGTCTCCGCGAAGCGCACAACGTGTGTGACGAACATCGTGACGTTGCAACGGCGAGTTTCATCGAAGTATGGATCGATGAAACCGAGCGTCGCACGTGGTTCCTGTTCGAGGCCACGCGGCGGAGAAACTGATCTACCAGTTTGCCAACTCGCTGAAAGCTTTGGAATGCGCCGTGTCCGTGCACTCCAAAACTGAGCGCGTTTTGGACGTCGCGCTGGCGGAGAAGTGAAAGGGACGAAATTGAAAGACGGAAAGCTAAACGGAAAAATTGCTCTGGTAACTGGAGCATCGAAAGGGATTGGTGCAGGAATTGCCAAGGAACTCGCGGATGCGGGCGCGTCTGTGGTAATCAACTATGCGTCTGCAAAACATGACGCAGATCGCGTGGTGGCCGAAATCACCAAGCGCGGCGGCAAAGCGGTCGCGATTCAAGGAAACGTTGCAAAAAAGCCGGAAGTCGAGCGACTCCTGGTCGAAGCTGAGAAAGCTTTTGGAAAGATCGACATCCTGGTCAATAACGCGGGGGTATATGAATGGGTGCCACTCGAAGAAGTCACCGAGCAGCAATTCCACAAAATGTTCGATACAAATGTGCTCGGGATGCTCCTCGTAACTCAGCGAGCACTCAGGCATTTCAACCCCGATGGCGCAAGCATCATCAACATCGGCTCACTCGCCAGCGTGCTGACTCCGCCGACTGCCGTGGTTTACAACGCAACCAAGGGCGCGGTGGATGCGATCACCCGAACTCTGGCAAAGGAACTCGGGCCGCGGAAAATCCGTGTTAATTCCATCAACCCTGGAGTGATTGTAACAGAGGGAGCGATAGCTGGCGGTTTTTTCGAAGGCGATTTTCAGAAAATGGTGGAATCACGAACGCCGCTTGGCCGTATCGGCCAGCCGGACGACATCGCGCCTGCCGCCGTATTCCTGGCTTCGGACGATTCGAAATGGATCACCGGCGAAACCTTACTTATTGCAGGTGGTCTGCGTTGACGACGCCTAAACAAGAACCCTGACAAGAAGGAAATACATCATGCCATACATAACCGTTGGAAAAGAAAACGGAGCTAACATCCACATCTACTACAAAGACTGGGGCAGCGGACAGCCCATCGTGTTTAGCCACGGGTGGCCGCTAAGTGCGGATGATTGGGATCCGCAGATGCTTTTTTTCCTCAGCAAAGGTTTCCGAGTTATAGCGACCGATCGACGCGGACATGGACGCTCTACTCAAACCGGCGGCGGACACGACATGGACCATTATGCCGACGATCTGAAGGCCGTCACCGATCATCTGAACCTGAAGGACGCGATTCACATTGGCCATTCCACCGGCGGCGGTCAGGTGGTACACTATCTCGCCCGGCATGGAGATAAGGACGTGGCGAAGGCTGCGATCATCAGCGCAGTGCCGCCGTTGATGGTGAAAACCCCGAACAATCCATTAGGCGCGCCCAAATCGGTGTTCGACGATCTGCAGGCCCAGCTTGCCGCCAACCGGGCGAAGTTCTATTACGATTTACCGGCGGGCCCGTTCTATGGCTTCAACCGTCCCGGCGTGAAAACGATCGAACCCATTGTTTGGAACTGGTGGCGCCAAGGCATGATGGGCGGCGCCAAGGCACATTACGACGGAATCGTCGCGTTCTCGCAAACCGATTTCACCGAAGACCTGAAAAAGATCACCGTTCCCGTCCTGGTCATGCACAGCGAAGACGACCAGATCGTACCCTATCAGGCTGCCGGGCCGCTCTCAGCCAAACTACTGAAAAACGCGACACTGAAGACGTATAAGGATTACCCGCACGGCATGATCACAACGCAAGCGGACGTGGTCAATGCCGAGCTGCTCGCCTTCATTAAGGCCTGAGCACCATGAGCAGCAGTATTCGAAATCGCCTGGCCGGCACTATTGAGAAAATCGTTTCGGACAAAGTTGTCTCAGAAATTGTCATCCGGACCGCGGCCGGAATGGTGACGTCGATTATCACAACGGGTTCCGTGCAACGAATGAATCTGAAAGAAGGCGACAAGGTTTTTGCGGTAACGAAAGCGACCTCAGTTTCCATCGAAAAGGGATAGTCTTCAGGCTTCATGCCTGATGTCTTCTGCTGCCGCGGCGTAAACAGCGGCCTCGGCGATGTTGGTCGCGTGGTCACCAACGCGTTCAAGACAGCGAGAGATCAAGATCAGGTTCAGATAGCCCGGCAATTGGTCACGGTCCTGCATCATTCGTTCGGTCAACTGCCGGTTTGCAGCGACATTCATGTCGAGTCGCTCGTCTCGACTAACGACTGCTCGCGCGAGCTCGACATCTTCCCGCACGAACGCGTGATGCTGTCTTTGAACATCGATATCGCGTGGGGCTGGATGGTTACAATTAAGTTCACCTCACTCAACGGCGGACGGCCGTTCAACCTGCGCGCAGATTCGGCGATATTGGTCGCCTCGTCGGCCACACGCTCGACATGTTAGGCGAAAGTTTCATCACCGAGACCACCTGCCTTAGATCAGATGCAACCGGTTGGTAGCGGACCAAAATTTCGAGACCGGTTTTATCAATTTGCACCTCTAATTGATCAACTTCTTCGTCATCGACAATAGCCTGCGCGCAAAGGTTATCCTCCCGCTGAAGCAATCCGTTAATGGCCCGATAGAGGCTGCGGTCGGTTAAACCAGCCATCGCGAGCAGATCGTTACGAAGATTGCTCAGAGCTTCATCGAAAGTCCCAAGAATATGCCTGGATGTGGCCAAGTTTTATATCACGCGGGTTAGTCAGTGACTTCCAATTGCGCGCTTAAGTATGTAACCAATTACGGCCGTCGCGGGAAGTGTGAAAACCCAGGCCCAAACAATTCGTTCTACCACCGTCCAACGAATTCCAGTGAAACGTTTCACCGCACCAACACCCATGATCGATGTGGAAATTACGTGCGTGGTTGAGAGTGGGATGCCGTAATAGCTCGCGATTTGAATAATTAGCGCGGCGGTGGTTTCGGCAGCGAAGCCGTGGACCGGCTGCAATTTCACTACACGATGTCCGAGCGTGCGGATAATGCGCCAACCGCCAGCCGCAGTTCCCGCAGCCATCGTCAAGGCGCAGAGCGCGATTACCCATTTGGGCAGCACGAACGATGGCGTTTTCAGAAAATCGAGCCAACTCGGCCAATTATTGAAGGTGCCCGCTTTTGTCCCGGTAAACAGCGCGAGGGTGATGATGCCCATTGTTTTCTGTGCGTCGTTTGTGCCGTGGCTATGGGCCATCCAGGCTGCGCTGAAGATTTGCAGTTTTCCAAACAACGAGTGAACAAATTGCGGCGTTAAGCGATGCAATGCGATCAGTAACAAAAACATGAAGATTGCGCCGAACACAAAGCCGGCAATCGGCGATGCGATCATCGGCAGCACAACCTTCGGCCACACACCTTGGTTCCATTTGATCACTGACCAATCACCACTCGCGGCAGCGAGTGCTGCGCCGCAAAGTCCGCCGATCAGGGCGTGACTGGAACTTGACGGCAGGCCCAGCCACCATGTCGCAATGTTCCAGCTAAAAGCGGCAATTACGGCACAGAGCACAGCCGTCATAGTGACGACCTCGGTGTCCACCAATCCTTTGCCGATGGTTGAAGCCACCGCACCGCCGAATAGTGCTCCCGTAAAATTGAAGAACGCTGCCATGGCGATCGCCTGCCGCGGCGTAAGTACGCGAGTGGACACAACAGTGGCGATCGCATTTGCCGCGTCGTGAAAACCGTTGCTGTATTCGAAAATGACAGCGGCCAGAACGACCAGGGTGAGCGTGAGCACGCGGTCCGATTGCTACGAATATTTCAGCGCCACCTGGACGATGATATTTCCCGCATCGCGGCAGCGGTCGATTACTTTTTCCAGGAGCCCGTAAAGATCGTGCAGAAAGACAATCTGCTTCGCATCGTGATTGCCTTTGAAAAGATCACGAAGGCGCTCCAACTCAAGCTTGTCGGCATCGCCTTCGATGCCCTGAAGCTTGGCATTCATTTCACGCGCGGTGTGAGCGTCTATCCCGCGGCGCAGTTGCTTTACCATGGCTAGCACCATTTCAGCGGCCTGATCGAGCAACTCAACCTGCTTACCAAAACTTTGGCCGGTCAAATCTTCAGGGCAGATCAAAATGCGCTCCCCAATTTTTTCGACCGTTTTCGGTATCTTATAAAGCGCCGCTGCCAATTCCTGAATGTCCTCTCGTTCCAGTGGGGTGACAAAGGTTTTGGAAAGCTGCTCTGTCAATTCCTGCGTGATGCGTTTGTCCTCACGCCGACTGTGGGCGAATTGCTCCAGATTTTCCGGCGTATCGTGCTGCTCGAGTTTTTGCAACAATCCGATGAGCTGATGCACACTCGTATCCGCCTGCTGCGCACTCGCCTCGAGGAGATCGTAGAACTTTTCATCACGCCCGATCAGTTTTTGAATGGAAAACATGACTAGTCAGTCCTACGCGACCATTTCGATCGTTGCAATGTTCGCGAAAATTGTCCAGTCTGTGGCATGCGGCATTAGCGGATTTCCATTTCCTGTAGAAGCAACCATGTGACACATAAATGGCCAAGAAAAAACCTCAGTTAAAGCGTCGGAGCACGCGGTCAATCGGTTCTAAAAAAGCAAAACAAAAAAAATCAGCCAAACCGAAGCTGACTTTGAAACAACGGTTAGCGCGTGCAAGGAAACTGGAAGTATTAGATGCAGGGAAATCTCCCCCTGCAATCTCGCGAAAAAGAGCGCTGGAATCTCAGCCACAGATGCGGAGTACTTCCTCTGCAGCAATTAGTGACTCTGTTGGCCGATGGGAGAACAATGCGCGCAATCTCCCGGCGGATGTGGAAACCGTGCAACGTCTTTTGCAAACGGCCGCGCAAAAGCTACAAGCTCCTGAGCTGGACCCGAAAGGAATCGATGGAAAAATTGCCCAGCCGCCCCGGCATTCGAATACGGTTGCTGCCATTGAAGCTTTTCAGAGCCGCTCCAATATTTCAATTGATGGACTAATCGAACCCGGGGGTCCGACATGGCAGGCACTCCTGCAAGCCGGGAGTCCGGTTGCAGACCCGTCCCATCCATTTCGCAATGACGATTTTCCGCAGACGTACATACAGCAAATTTCGGTAAGCTTGAACGATCCGGATCATGCGCTCACTCTTACCTGGGCTGGGCCGACGGCTGATAGTCAGCAGACAGGGCCGTTCAGGACGTCACCTGGTGCGGGATTAAGAGGTCTCAATTGCGATGACGACGCTACAAGTCAGCGGTCCGGATCCAAATGTACTCCGAAAGGAACGCGTCCAGTGCAAGGCTTCGCGCGAAGGCTTAACAGCGATTCTCGCGCCACGTACGTTACATGGTTTATGCAAAGCCGAGGCATTGCTCTCCATTATTTCCCAAGTGTCCCCGAGTACGCAGCTTCGCATGGCTGTGTACGTATCGAGCTAGTAGATGTAGCGCGACTTATTCAAGACAACTCAATTGTGGATGACACAGAAGTAGTGATAAGCGGAACGTGGACGAAGCCAGCGAAGCAATGGGACTAGATGCCGCCAGTCAAGCTTTTGCGGAGCGAACCTGCGACTGATTTAATCTGACCAACACTGCTGTGGCCGCTGCGGTTAATTCAACACCGCAAAGCCGGATCGCAATTACAATCTCCCGGCGAGTAGTCTCTTTCGAGCAAAACACTGGGCCACCTCTCGTTAGGCTAAGGCGTCGCATATTTCGGAGCCAGTCTGGCCGGAGAAGACAGCGAAAGAATTGTGACGCGACTTGCCTGGAAACAGATGTAATCGGAAGATCAAACAAACTGATAGAAGGAAACATTATGGCTACAAAAGATAAATCTACAGATTCAGTGTACAGAGTAACTGAAGTAATCGGCACCAGCGCGGAGTCGTGGGAGGATGCGGCGAGGACTGCGGTGCAGACGGCGGCCGGAACGCTCCGTGATCTGCGCATTGCCGAAGTTGTGAAGATGGATGTGAAGATTGAAGACGGCAAAGTGACCGAGTTCCGAACCCGCTTACAGTTGTCGTTTAAGTACGAAGGTTAGTCCGGACGTGTACGGGCGCGATCGTTTCACCCCGAACGTCTGCGGGCTCTTTGAGCAACCATCGTTATCGCCCTGATGAGTAGTAAAATCCCGGGACTTCATCACGTCACTGCGATTGCCAGCGATCCGCAGCGGAACCTCGATTTTTATGTCGGACTTCTCGGTCTGCGGTTCGTCAAGCGCACGGTGAATTTTGACGACCCGGGAACATACCACTTCTATTTTGGTGATCGGCGCGGCACGCCTGGGACGATCCTGACATTTTTTCCGTGGCCGGGTGCGCGACGCGGAATTCGCGGCACCGGTCAGATCGAAGCGACAGCTTTCGCTATTCCACCGAATTCCATTGGGTATTGGCTGGAGCGTTTGAAACAACATCGCGTAACAGCTGAGAAAACGTCGCCGCGTTTCGGCGAAGAAATAATCCGGCTAGTCGATCCTGATGGACTGCTGATTGAGCTGATCGCTTCGAGATCTCATGGAGGAGGCGAGCCGTGGCCGGACAGTCCGGTCCCGATAGAACACGCCGTTCACGGTTTTCACAGTGTGTCCGCCGCGTTAGAAGGTTACGAAAGGACTGCGCGATTGCTTACCGAGAGCCTTGGGTATCGTTTGGCTAACGAATCGGGAAATCGATTCCGCTTTGTCTCGGCGGATGACTCTGCATCGGGCAGAATTATCGACCTGCTATGTCAGCCGGACAGCGCGATCGGTCGCGTAGCGGCGGGTTCGGTGCATCACATTGCCTTTCGAGCGAAGGACGAAGCCGAACAGCTCCAGTGGCGCGAACGTTTGGTTGATCTTGGCTACAACGTCACGCCAATCATCGATCGCATCTATTTTCATTCCATCTATTTCCGGGAACCCGGTGGCGTACTGTTCGAAATCGCGACCGAGCCTCCCGGTTTCACTCTGGACGAGAAAGTCGAAGAACTCGGAATGCATTTACGTCTTCCGCCCTGGATGGAATCGGCGCGCTCCCGGATCGAGGAAATTTTGCCTCCGATTCGCGTGCCCAGCGCCGGGAGTTAAATAGCCGATGTAGCCACGGCCCTGTGGGCCGTTATTCAGCACATATGACAAACCATTCCCGAGCAGACCGGCGATCGCCCGGTGGCTACAGGATCGATATTCTAGATGATGAAACTTCGCTACGACTTCATTCACGAGTTTGTTCCCGGCAGCTCATCTCGAACACTCCTGCTTCTGCACGGCACCGGTGGAAACGAACGGGATCTCATTCCGCTTGGACGCGAACTGGATCCGAATGCTGCGCTGCTTAGTCCGCGCGGCAAGGTGCTCGAAAATGGAATGCCGCGGTTCTTCCGACGCTTGGCCGAAGGAGTGTTCGATTTGGAAGACCTAAAACTTCGCACAAACGAACTCGCCGACTTTGTCACCACGGCTGCTGAACATTATCGATTCGGTCTCGACAACCTTGTTGCGGTTGGTTATTCGAACGGCGCCAACATCGCTGGGAGCATGTTATTAATTCGGCCAGAGATTATGCACACTGCAATCTTATTTCGCGCCATGGTGCCGCTCCATCCGGATAAATTGCCCAACCTTTCATCCGTAAAGGTCTTTGTCGGCGCGGGTGATCAGGATCCTATTGTTGCCGCAGTCGAAACAAAAAACCTGGCAGAACTCCTTCGTCGCGCAGGCGCGAAGGTGACAATTCGCTTCGCAAATGCCGGTCACGGCCTAACGAATGTCGATCTTGAAGCAGCGCGCCATTGGCTGGGAGCGCTCAAACCATAAGATGGGGGATGAAAACAAGTCGACTCGAAGCATTCAGCGATGGTGTCCTAGCGATTATTATTACCATCATGGTGCTGGAATTGAAGGGGCCCGGAGGGGTCGACCTTGCCGCGTTGAGACCACTGACGCCTCATTTCTTAAGCTATGTACTCAGCTTCATCTACGTTGGCATCTATTGGAACAACCATCATCATCTGTTCCAAGCCGCGAAACAGGTCAGCGGAGGAATTCTCTGGGCAAATCTTAATCTGCTATTCTGGTTATCTCTCTTCCCTTTCACCACAGATTGGATGGGCGCAAACGGCCTCGCCCCAACCCCGACTGCTGTCTACGGTATCGTCCTAATAATGGCGGCGATCGCCTATTATATTCTCGAGCGTACCATCATTGCCAAGGAGGGTCGAGATTCGCTTCTGGCGCGAGCGGTTGGAGAAGACTGGAAAGCGAAACTTTCTTTAGCTATTTATCTGGTCGCCGTTCCGCTGGCATTTGTGCACTCGTGGATTGCCGGAGCGCTATACGTGTTCGGCGCCCTTCTCTGGTTGATTCCCGATCCTCGGATCGAGCGAAAAATCGAGAAGGAACAAGAATAAGAAAGCACAGTTCGAGTTCCTGATGAGCGAGGGACAAACGCGTTTGGCAGACAACCATAACGCGACGACGATGCCGTCGTTATGAAAGACAAAACACCTGAAACCAAAAGCATGAAGATAGTCGTTCTCGGGGGCACTGGGCTGATCGGAAGCAAGGTAGTAAATCTCCTTCGCGAAGGTGTTCGCGAAGTTGTGGCGGCATCGCCTTCCCATGGCATCAATTCGATTACGGGAGAAGGTTTAATTGAGGCACTAACCGGAGCGCAGGTGGTCGTGGACGTCACGAATTCTCCTTCGTTCGAAGACAAGGCCGTGCTGGAATTCTTCGAAACTTCCACCCGCAACGTGCTCGCCGCCGAGGCGAAAACGGGCGTAGGGCATCACGTCGCGATCTCCATCGTGGGCGCCGATGGGCTTCCCGCGAGCGGATATTTGCGCGCGAAAGTGGCGCAGGAAAGTCTGATTAAGGCGTCACCGATTCCTTACACGATTGTGCGCGCGACCCAGTTCTTTGAATTCGTTGGACGCATCGCTGATGAGGCGACCAGCGGGCAGACCGTGCACCTGCCATCCGTGTTGTTTCAGCCCATCTTCTCAGACGACCTCGCTGCTAATGTGGCAAAAATTGCCATCGGCAAGCCATTGAATGGAACCATTGAGGTCGCCGGCCCAGACGCTATCGCGTTTGACCAGGTCGTGCGCGAATACCTCACGGCGCACCACGATCCCCGCTCGGTCGTTGCGGACGAGCAAGCCCGCTACTTCGGCACAACGCTTGAGAAGCGCAGCCTGATTCCAGCAGGCGAGAACCCGTTACTCGGTTCTGTCCATTTCGCAGACTGGCTTAGCCGAACCGCTCCAGAGCACTGAATCGTTTGTGACAAATTACATCCTCAACAAACCCACAGATCAGAAAGGAACATCACATTGAAACTAATCAAAACGTCAAAACGAGGCGGGATAGCGCGCATCATCTACGCGATTATTGTTTGCACATTCATCGGCAGCGTTAGCGTCCGTTCAGGGATAGCCGCTGACAAAAATCCGAAGGCCACGGTCGTTTACGACCATGCTCTGCCAAATGTGCCTGGTAAAAGTATCAAGGGTGTGCTCGTCGAATACGGTCCCGGCGATGCGTCTCCAGGCCACACGCATCCCAGGTCTGCTTTTATTTACGCAACGGTTCTCGAAGGTGCGATTCGAACTTCCGTCAATGATGGGCCGGTCGTTGTCTATCGCGCCGGGCAGAACTTTTCCGAGATGCCCGGTGATCGACACACTCTTGATGAGAATGCGAGTAAGACCGAACCGGCAAAGCTGCTGGCCGTGTTCGTGGTGGATACGGACGAAAAGGAATTGTTAACACCGCTCAAGAAATAAGCCGTTTTCCGGGGAGCTGCCGGGGCGGATCACCGGGATTATTCCGATCGAACGGGTAGCATCGCAGAACGTCGCGGCTTCAGTTCTCCACTTTTGCTTCGACGACGCAAAGTTCACCGCGGGAAGGAAACTCCTTGTCGATGGAGGCTTCACACCTGGGTAAGCCGCAACCAAGGATCATTCCGGCGGTGCTGGTTCTTCGCTGTCGATGATTCCAGATTGATTACCGGAGAACGCTTCTCATTTCGAAAGTCGAGGTTACATTGTAAAGACAAACGGTTTAGCAACGGGAAAGGAAACGAAATCATGAAAACAAAATTGTCCGCCGTCGTGCTTGTTGCCAGCGCGGTCCCGTTTGCGCAAGCGAACCCAGGAGGTGTTTACGGAGTGGCTGGGGGATCTCACAGAAGCGCAGGTGTACGTAATGCCCCGGCAATTCACGCTCCGATGTCACCTGGTGGTGCTTCATCGTTCCGCTCGACGCCGATCCGGTCGTCCGGCAACAGGCCGTTATATTCAGGCCGACACATTTCGCCGTTTGGAATGCGTTCGTCACCATCGTTTGCGTACGGGCGGCCTTTTTATTCGAGCCGAGGTTCGTTCACGCGTTCCGGTCCATACACGGTAGCAACGATCCCGCAACGCATTCGAGTGGCGCCATTCGCGAATCGCAGAAATCCAGCTGTTACTGGTGTGTGGAACCAGCGAAACACCGGAACGCAGTTCCGAAATGGAAACAATTTACGGAACCTAAACAATTTCCGGATTGGAAACAGTCTGCGGAGCGCAAACAATCTCCGAAATCGAAACAATCATCTCCGACGTGACTGGCAAAGACATGTTTTCGCGCAGCGTTCTGGGAATTGGCATGGCGATTGGAACCGCAATTGCGACCATTGGTGGAATGGTCACCGATGCGCGTTCGTTAATGGAACGTGGGTGATCTTCAATCTGGGCTTTTCTCCGTGGTGGCCTTCGTACTACCCGGACGATTATTACAACGACTATGGCTTTCCGAACGATGGGTACGGCTCGTCGACGTACGGTTATGACTATCCGTATTCATCCAATTATGATTCCGGCGATTACCAAGGAGAGATGTATAACGATCAGAACAGCTACCCCGACCAATCGCAGGGCTACTACGATTCCGGTGTTTACCAAACTCAAGTGTACGACGATCCGAATGCCTATAACAATGAATCGCAATCCGACTACTCCACCATTGTCGCAGCGCAGGAGCGACTCGCTCTGCAAGGATACTATCGCGGCGAAACAGATGGTGAGATCAGCCCCGAGATGCAGAAAGCCGTCAGGCGTTATCAAACCACCAACGGCTTGCGGCAGACGGGCCAGCTTGATAGCGACACCCTCGCGATAATGGGATTAAGCAAAGGCACGAGCTACTAAAATTCGAGAGCGGCCATGGGGGCTGCCAAGCGTCTTTGAGGGGCATTCAGAGCTAAATCGTTTGGGCATACCTGAGCCTGGTCAGGGGACCACCTCTCATTCGGGCCGTACCTTCCACCTGCGTGGAATTACCTTTTCTCGTCGGTCCGAGCACGTTGCGTTGCAGCAATCCAGAACAGCGCAGTTACTGCGCTCGCCACGGCGAGCATGACGCCGATCACCATCACCCAGCGAAATCCGGCCACGAAAGATTCAGCGATTGCGCGACGGATGAGTTGGTGCGTTTCGGGTTTAACATTTTCAGGAATTTCGATGGCTGCGAGCCTGATCGCCTGGGTTTGCAGCGATTGCGCGACTGATGCCGGCAAGTTCGCGCCGCTCAATCTGTGGTCCAGACCGATTCTGAACACCTGAAGCATGACGACTCCAAACACCGCGATTGCGATCAGGCCGGCTGTGCGCGCGACAGCGTTATTGACTCCCGATGCAATCCCTGCGCGATTTTGCGCGATCGAACTCATCACTGTCGTGGTGAGCGGCGCAACAGTGATGGCCATCCCTAATCCAAGGACGACCACCGGCGGAAAAAAATTTGTCCAGTAGTTGCCACCGATTCCCGGCAACAGGAACAGCACATACCCAACGGCTGTAACGACAGGCCCAATCACAAGTGGAGGTTTTGGACCGTAACGTGCAACAAGTCCGCCGGACCAACGCGAAAGAGACGACATGATCAATATGAATGGCAACAGCACCGCGCCGGCGGCTGTCGGCGAATAATGCTGAACCTGAATCAAATTCAACGGCAGAAAGAAAAATGTTCCTCCGAGCGCGGCGTAAAGCAGAAAAGTTAAAAGATTGGTTCCGGAGAATGTTCGTGAACGAAACAGTGTCAGCGGCAACATCGGTTGCGACAGACGCGATTCGAGAAACAAAAACAAAATCAAAACGAGAACGCCTGTGGTCAATGCCATCACTACTGATCGATCGTTAAACCCGGTTTGGGAGGATTCGATCAGTCCGTAAACAAGTGCGCCCAAACCAAGTGCTGCCAGAATTGCGCCTAACCAGTCAATGCGAGCGCGTTCTCGATCGGAGTTCTCTGCGATGTGCCGAAGCGAAATAACTATCACAGCAAACGCCAGGGGAAGATTAATAAAGAAAACGGCACGCCACGAGACATGCTCGATCAGCCACCCACCGAGAACTGGGCCAATCCCAGTGGTGATGGCACTGAAGCCCGACCAGACACCGATCGCACGTCCGCGTTCCTGCTCGGAGAAAGAACTACTGATGATGGCGAGGCTGCCAGGGACAAGGAGCGCCGCGCCAAATCCCTGCACCGCGCGCGCCGCGATTAATTGACCAATATTCCCGGCAAAACCGCACAGGCCCGATGCGAAGGCGAAAATCACGACGCCCAACACAAACACGCGACGACGGCCGTAATGATCGCCTAACGAGCCACCGACGAGTAACAAAGCAGAAAGAAGAAGCGCGTAAGACTCGATCACCCACTGCACATCCGCGGCAGTAGCATTGAGATTTGTTTGCAGCGCGGGCAACGCCACGTTCACGACCGTGCCATCGATAAATGCCATGCTCGAAGCGAGAATGGTTGCGGTGAGAATCCAACGACCACGGGCTTTCGTGCATGGCGCTCCCGCCGGCGTGCCAGATCGAATTATGTTCTCATCACAAGCGTCTTGAAGAACCACCGGCATGTTTCTGGATACGGCAAAACCACGGGTTCGGGCAAGTTCCTGCCTCTCCCTTCACAATTTTAGCGCCTGCCGCGCAGGACGTGAACGAGATTACTCAGAGGACCACTGTTCCGCGTAATATCTCCACGGCATAGCCGCCAACGCGGACATCGGTAACGTGTTCCCCTTCCCGTTTTGCCCGGACGTGTATCTCGCTAGGACGACGGCATTCGATGCCTTGTCGGATCAACACCTGCTCATCATTTTGAGCGACGCCGTGCCGGACCATCCAACTGGCGGCGCACCCCGCCGCCGATCCTGTAGCCGGGTCTTCGCCGCCGAAAAAAAACATTCGAGCTCGAGCTTCAAGTCGGCTTTCGGACCTTTCGGGACAGAGAAAGTAGAAAAGATTCGCGCCGGTCTTCCTCAGAAATTCTGCCGCCTGAGCGTATGCGAAGCTTAAATCCGAGAGCACCTGTCGATTGCGGAATGGGACGATCGTAAACGCGAATCCTGTCGAGACCGGTTGGATCGGCCATTGCGAATGAATCTCGTTAATCGGGATCCCGATGACGCGCGCGACGTCTACTCGCGAAAATGGAGTTCCAAATTCCGGATCGCGTTGACGCATTTCCCCGAATACCTGACCGTCCACTCGTTCGCGCCCAGCTTTCTCGGAGTTTGGAGTGAAACGCACGGGAATTTTTCCAGCTTTCAAGTCAAGTGTGACTTCAGCCGGCGTGTCTCGATTGGACTCCGACGCATATAAGTACAGCGCTGTGCCGAGCGTTGGATGACCGGCGAACGGCAATTCCTGCTCGACCGTGAATATGCGCACCTTCTTTCCGTCTCGAGCTTCAGTGGCGGCATCGCGCGGAAAAATGAAAGTGGTCTCTGAAAGGTTCATCTCGCGCGCCAGGGCTTGCATCTCGCTGTCAGTCAATCCGTGAGCATCGGGAAAAATCGCCAGCGGATTACCCGCGAGCGCTGTCTGCGTGAATACATCAACCTGAACGAATTGGTAATTGCGGCCCGGCATAAGAGACTTGTGCACACGGATTGCAGGACATGCAAAAATAATGATTTGTGCGGGCAAATGAACAGCTACCTGATCGTTTCGCCATCTGCGCGCGGATGATTTTCTGACAAAAGCGGCGGATCACCGCCGCACTCCAAAGCGCTTACCGCGAAAAAAATCTTCGCCCGCGCTCCTGCTATTCTGCTCAAAATTCATATCAAACCTATCGCGGATAGAATCGCATTAATCTGTTTTTAGCTAGCTGTTACAGCGGCTTTCGAGGATTGTGAGAACAATTTATGCAACATCCGGAACGGCATCGCACTGCGAGGATCGGATGGTTACGCGCAGCGGTCCTGGGCGCAGATGATGGCATTCTGTCCACGGCAAGTCTCGTAGTCGGAGTTGCGGCCGCAGGTTCGTCGCGCCATCAGATAATGTTGGCAGGCATCGCCGGTCTTGTGGCCGGTGCTCTCTCAATGGCAGCCGGTGAATACGTATCGGTAAGTTCTCAAGCCGACACGGAAAAGGCTGACCTCGCTACAGAGCGACGGGAGTTGGCGACACAGCGGCCAGCAGAAGAAAAAGAACTCGCCGACATTTACGTGCGGCGGGGTCTCGATCCAGAGCTTGCCCGCACAGTCGCCGTGCAATTGATGGCGCACGACGCGCTTGCAACGCACGCGCGGGACGAACTTGGAATTACCGAACAAATGACCGCTCGTCCGCTTCAAGCCGCAGCCGCGTCCGCAGCGACATTCGCAATAGGAGCGGCGCTGCCACTGTTAGTCGTGATCCTCTCTCCTCTGGCCCAACTTTCACTGATGGTTTCCGGAGCTTCGCTCCTTTGTCTGGGGGCGCTCGGCGCACTCGCCGCTCGCACTGGCGGTGCGTCTCCCTGGGTCGGCGGCGGTAGAGTTGCGTTTTGGGGCGCAATCGCGATGGCGGCGACGGCAATCATCGGGAAGCTTTTCGGGACTACGATCTCCTAAGATACTAGACGGAGCGCCGCAGAGTCCGATTATGCGGACCTTGGACGTGCGATTTGCTCATGGCCAGCGAGCGAGAACTCGGCGTTGTAAAAAATTCAACGAAATAGTTGACTGGTCAGTCTACTACGTGTAAATGATCAGCGTGCCAAGAGTCAGTGACATGAAAGACCGATTGATGGCGGCGGCTATGGACCTCATGTGGCAAAACAGTTACGGCGCGGCATCGGTCGATGCGATATGCGACCGCGCGGGAGCCAAAAAGGGCAGTTTCTACTATTTCTTCAAATCAAAATCGGACCTCGCCGCTGCTGCTTTGGAGGCTGATTGGAACAAGAAGAAAGCAGAGATGGATTCCATGTTCTCACCGACAGTTCCCCCACTCGAGCGATTGGATCGCTACTTCGATTTTGTTTGCGATCGTTTGGCGCAACTCAAGGAAAAATGTGGCTCCATCCTGGGTTGTCCATTCGTAAGCGTCGGCAGCGAAGTCAGCACACAAGACCAAACCGTTCGCGAAGCGATAGATCGAATCATGGACCGGAAGCTGCAATTTTTTGTGTCGGCGGTGCGCGACGCGGCAGCCGAGAACTTGATCGTCGCGCCCGACCCGGAGGCCAAAGCGAAGGCGCTGTTTGCCTGTTACCAGGGAACAGTGGCACAGGCGCGGATTCAAAATGACCTGGCTCTGCTTCGACAATTCAAGCAAGCAGCCCGCGACGTTTTGGGAGTAAAACGCGCAGAACACGTGATGACGTAATCTTTTTTTTGCCGAATTTTATAGACGACCGGTCAAATACTAAACCGAACAGAAACCTAAAAACTCAAACCATGATAACTCATCCAAACTCGGAACTGACAGGTTTCCTCCAGACCGTTTCAGTCGCCGTTCGGCAGCTCAAACGACAACTCCAACGCGATTACGAAAGAGCGTACCCGCAGCTACGCGACATCATTCATCTCGTTGTCGATGAAGAAGAGTCGCGCGCGTGGGATCTGTCGTCGTTCCCACATCTGCTGCTTCCCGACCTGGTGGAAGCGCATATCGAAAAGCTCAACCTCGAGCCAGCATACCCTGCGCACAAAAGAGTAGCCGCGCCGCATCGCTTCAGTGTTCCAAACAACTACGAACACCTGTTTGGATTATGCGCTTAGAACTCGTCAGGCACGTGGTGAATTTGCGCAATCCCACAACGGAAGTCGCTGAAGACCATTATCTCACGAAATGAAAGGAACAGAAATGAACAACAAAATGTTCTCAGACAAAGTTCGAACCGTGATCCGAGCAGCACCTCGGATCGACAAAGCAACCGCGGTTAAATGCGCAATCAAACCTAGATACATGAAAACAAAACGAATAATTAATTTGCTAGCTGTTATCATCGCCGCTGCAGTTAGCCCCCTAACATGGGCGGCTCCGCATGGCGGCGGTGTCGGAGTTCCCGGCGGCGGCCACTTTGGCGGTGGCGCCCATGCCGGCGCGTTTTCTGGTGGAGTTTCTCATGGCACGCCAGCCTTCCAGGGTGGCGGGTTTCGAGGAGCACCAGCTTTCCAAGGCGCATACTTTACCGGCCGAAGTTCTGGAGGAGTAAGTCGCGCACCGCGCTTCTACTACAATGCCGCAGGAAGACCAGCGATGACTTCCAATGAGATCAGAGCACTGGGCAACAGTCCAAGTCGAATTGTAAACAGGACCTCCACGGTTAGGAGCCAACCGAATCGAAAAGAAGTGCTGCCGAGGCAAAGCACGGGTATCGCAAACTCGCAAGTCGCAGCGATAAATCGGCGATTGAATCGAACGGGCTCAATGGCAGGCCGGAACTCCGCTTCGGCTCAGCGGCCGTCAACGTCAATAAATCGTCAGTCGTTCGTGAAGAACCATTCGTCCGAGAGGCATGACGCGAATAACTGGCACCGTGATTGGGACAGACATCACGCTCACTTCCATAACAACCGGGTATTTGTTTTTATCGACGGTTTCTGGTGGGGACTCTACCCATGGGATTACTATCCGAACTACGCCTACGGCTACCCGTATGACTATGGCGACAGTTATCCATACGACTATTACAGTGGCTACCCTGACAGTTACTACGACCCATCTTACTCATCTGACTACGATGACCAAACGGGCTATACCGGTTGGCAGCAACCTTTGGCCAACGCGACCGTAAGAGCTGTCCAGTCGGAGCTTGCTCAGCTCGGTTACTATCATGGCGCCATTGATGGGATTCAGGGAGACGAAACCCAGGCCGCTCTGGCGCGTTATCAAGAGGACCATGCCTTAAGCGTCACAGGGACCCTAACGGCGGCAACGCTTCAATCCTTCGAATCGCCCCAAGGGACCAATTAAAGCGAATAGTTTTTCTTCAAATGAGGCTCGTTAACTAAAAATAAAAGGAAAACATAATGAACAACAACAACTCGTTTGCAGGTAAGGTTGTACTAGTAACCGGAGGAACTTCCGGCATCGGCAAAGCCACTGCCATCGCATTCGTAGCCGGTGGCGCGAAGGTCGTCGTATCAGGCCGCCGTGAAAAAGAGGGTACGGAAGTCGTTAGGCACATCGAAAAACTAGGCGGCGATGCCGCTTTCATTCGAACTGACATCGCAAAAGATGGGGAGGTAAAGGCGATGGTTGATTTTACGGTCAACAAATTCGGCCGGCTCGACATCGCTTTTAACAACGCCGGGGTCGAATGGAAGGGTCCGCTCGAACAAGCAACTGAAGCGGAGTACAGGCGCGTTTTCGACACCAACGTCTGGGGGGTTCTTAATTCGATGCGCCACGAAATTCCGTTTATGCTGAAGAATGGCGGCGGTGCCATCGTTAACACGTCCAGCGTAGCCGGGCACGCGGGCCTTGCCGGAACCAGCGTTTACATCGCATCGAAGCATGCCGTCGAAGGCTTAACGAAAGCCGCCGCGCTCGAGTTCGCGAAACAAAATATTCGCATCAACGCGGTGGCGCCGGGCCCGATTGCTACTGAGATGTGGGATCGCTTTGCCGGAGACGCTGGCGATCAGGTCATTTCTTTGATCCCTGCCGCGCGAGTTGGCGCAGCCGAGGAAATTGCCGCTGCGGTTCTCTATCTCGCTTCAGACGCGGCGAAATTCACCACGGGCACATCGCTCGTCGTCGATGGCGGTTTTATTGCTGGATAAGTGATCGGTCGAGCTACGTCGTGCTTAAATCCACCTGAGGAAATGATTATGTCCGCTATTAACCGGTCAGACACATTCGTACTGGGCGATCGCAGCGTAAGACGGCTCGGCTATGGTGCCATGCAGCTCGCGGGTCCGGGCGTATTTGGCCCGCCTAAAGATCACAACACGGCATTAGCCATACTACGAGAGGCCGTGACGGCTGGAGTAAATCACATCGACACCAGCGACTTTTATGGCCCTCACATCACCAATCAATTGATCCGTGAGGCGCTGCATCCCTATCCCAGCGACCTCGTTATTGTCACGAAGGTTGGTGCTCGCCGCGGAGCGGACAAGTCGTGGATTCCTGCTCTTTCCCGGCAGGAGATCATCAACGGAGTGCATGACAACCTGAAAAATCTCGGTGTCGACGCTGTCGAGGTCGTGAATCTTCGGGTTGGTGGAATCGCCGAACCGTCTGAGGGATCGATTGAGGAACCGCTGAGCGCGCTCGTCGAACTAAAGCGTGGCGGAATCATTCGCCACATTGGCCTGAGCAATGTTACGCCGACCCAGCTGGCGGAAGCACAAAAGCTGACGAAAATCGTTTGTATCCAAAATTTTTACAACGTGGCATACCGGAATGATGACCCCTTTATCGACGATCTCGCCGCGCAACACATAGCGTATGTTCCGTTTTTCCCGCTGGGCGGATTTAATCCGCTGCAGTCGTCGCTGCTTAACTCGGTCGCGGAGAAACTTCGGAAGACGCCAATGCAGGTCGCTCTTGCGTGGCTGCTTCATCGGGCGCCCAATATTCTTCTCATCCCGGGAACGTCTTCGCTCGCGCACCTGCGAGAAAACTTTGCTGCGGCCGAGCTGAAGCTGCCCAACGAGGCAATTACGCAATTGAACGCTGTAGCGAACACGAACGCGTCAAATGCGGCTTAGATTTGGATTGTGCGGAGTCGCGCGTAAGTTTCGCAGGTGACCGACAACGAGCAAGACGAACAGTTCTACCGCGATACTGAAAGCATCGCCTTTCCAAAACTGAACGATCATCAGCTTTCGCTGCTTGAGCCTTTGGGCAAACGCCGCGTGATGAAACGCGGCGACGTCTTGTTCAAGGCTGGGCAACGTGATCTCGGACTAGCGATTGTTCTGCGCGGCGAACTCGAAGCGTTCGAGACGCGGGACGGAACCGAATATAATCTCGCTAACGCACGCGAGCGTGAATTCATGGGCGACGTATCGATGTTGCAGGGCACGTCGATCCTCGGTTCGTCGAGAGTCTCGTCAGATGAGGCCGAGATACTTCACATTCCGGCGGCCGAACTTCGGCGCGCTCTGGCGGAAATTCCCGCGGTGAGCAAGACGATCGTCGATGCTTTGATCATGCGACGACGCCGGCTTAGTCGCGATCGCGAGTTTGCGGGCATGCGTGTTCTGGCCAGCCGCAACGCGCGCGATGGACATCAGCTCGACGATTTTCTGGACAAAAATCGCATTCCACATCGGCTGGTAGAATTTGAGAGCGAACAGGGGCACGCCTTGGGCGAACGTTTTCACCTAACGACGCGCGATTTGCCGGTCTTGATCACGCCGGCCGGTGCGCGGTTGCGCAAGCCGTCTTTGCGGGAAGTTGCCCGGGAAGCCGGGTTGCTGCGGTCGCTCGCAGAGGAAGATGAAACCGAAGTTCTCTGTGATCTGGCGATCGTCGGCGCCGGACCGGCCGGCCTGGCCGCAGCGGTGTATGCCGCATCCGAGGGATTGAAGACGGTCGTTGTGGAAAGTTATGCGCCTGGCGGACAAGCCGGTTCCTCGTCATTGATAGAAAACTTCTTTGGATTCCCGACCGGCATTGGTGGGGGCGAATTAACCTGGCTCGCTCAGCTTCAGGCCTACCGCTTCGGCGCGAAATTTTCCACACCAGCCGAGGCCCTCTCCATGCAATACCACCCTGATGAGGAGTACCGTGCATGCCTCGAGACGGAGGGTTGTCGGGCGGTGCTCCGCGCAAAAGCTGTCCTGATTACGACTGGCGCCGATTATGGGCGGCTCGACGCCGAAGGCCGCGAACAATTCGAAGGTGTCGGCGTTTATTATGCTGCCACCGCGCTAGAGGGTCAGCTTTGTCGCAACGAAACCGTTGTTGTCGCTGGCAGCGGCAATTCAGCCGGCCAGGCAGCGATGTTCCTTTCCGAGGGCGCGGCCAAAGTATTACTTGTCGTTAGGGGAAACAACATTGCCAACAAGATGTCAGACTATCTTTCGCGTCGGGTGCAGGCCGGCGAAAACATCGAGATCCTCTACAACACGGAGATCCGTAAAATGTCCGGCGGAAAAAAACTGGAACAAATCGAACTGGAAAATACCAAGACAGGCGAGCGGCGGGTGGTTCAAACGCCGGCGGTATTTTCCATGATTGGCGCTCGCCCATGCACGTCGTGGTTGCCGCCGGAAATTGAGAGAGACGGAAAAGGATTCGTCAAAACTGGTGCCGAGGTCGCTGAAGCTCCGGCATGGCGCGAAAACAAACGCCGTCCCGCTCCGCTCGAAACGAGCCTGCCCGGAATCTTCGCAGCTGGCGACGTCCGCTCCGGATCGGTCAAGCGTTGCGCCGCGGCGGTTGGCGAAGGTGGAATGGCCGTCGCCGGAATCCACTTGAGCCTCGCATCCCGGCGAAATGCATCAGCGAACGCAGCACATACTAATCGATCATGACTACCCGAGGTTGTTCTCATCTGGACGCGATTGTGATTGAGTCGATCAAGAAGCCTCACCGTCGCGAATGCGAAGAATGCGTAAAGATCGGCGGCTACTGGGTTCATCTGCGGACGTGCCAGACGTGTGGAGTCACGCTGTGCTGCGACAGCTCGCCGAACCAGCACGCCAGCAAACACGCACGTGCTCGTGGTCATCCCGTGATCGCGTCGGCGCAACCAGGGGAGCGTTGGTTGTACTGTTATCCAGATGAGGCCCTCGCTGAATATTGAGCGACGGTTATCCGCCCAGTCACATCAGCGGAATGGTGGGAAGATCGCTTCGTGGCTGGAAATAAGCATTGACACCTGAGACGGCGACCCTCATACCTGCGCGGAAACAAACAACACGCAGACTGCCCCCCGAACTTGCCTTAGCCGCTTGCGCGGATCTCAAACAGCGTCGCGTTCAACACAAAACAGAAAGAAACATTATCAGCATGAAATCAACCATTACCATTGTCGCCCTCACATTGTTTGGCTTGTTGCCAGCTACATTTGTTCACGGGCAGACGTCACCAAAATCCGCTCCAGGTGGAAAGCAGGCTGCGACCGCCGGGGCCGGCAAACGCACCGACGTTTATCACGTCCACTTCGCAAAAGCGGCGCTCGGTAAGGCAACGCAATTGGGCGACTGGCTCAAAACGCCCGATCCTCATAACCCGATGCCGGATCATTTCGTTGTGCTTCGCCACCAGGATGGCGATGCATGGGATTACGTGGTGATTACGCATATGGGCCCAAAAGCGACCGTCGAAGCTGCGGGAACTGCTGTGCCTCCGGACAAACGCGACTTGGGTGCGTGGCACACTGATACGTTTGTTAACGGTCCATCATGGGAAGAATTCACGCGAGCCATGGGCGTTGACGCGGACTCGAAATCGAAAACCACGGGTTCGGTTTATTCTGTCTCTTATTACCGCCCCGCCCCTGGGCATCGGGAGCAACTGGAAAAAATACTCAGCGAACTGCCAAGCGCGGCAGGCGATACCACTGCCGGAAACGTGTTGATGCAGCACCTGGAGGGTGCCAACTGGACCTTCCTCGCCATCGCTCGGTACAATTCGTGGGATGATTATGCCAAAGGTCAGAAAGCCAGCGTCGGCGACACAACGAAGAAGGATAGCCCGTGGTCGCGTTTGCGTGACCACGCCGATTTTCACACCGATACGCTCACCGATCGCATCGCGCCGTAAGAGGGAGCCCTCTTCACAATTCTATTGCCCCGAAAGTTCGTGATCGCCAGGACGCGATCACGAGCAGCCGAGGCGGGGTTCGCTCCCCAATCCAAGACAGCCGGTCAACACAACCGCCTTTATAACGATCG
>DATDFM010000097.1:0-2013 GCA_036522635.1 Candidatus Udaeobacter sp.
GAAAGATACAAAGGTAAAACGAATCAGGAAACCAGGAAATCAGGAACCGGAACGACGAACAGTCGCGTGCGCGCCTGCTCGTCACTTGTCACTCGCTTGCCGCGCCGCAGCCTTGGCGAAGGCGGGTCACTATTTTAGCACAGCTTGGTGAAACTCGTGCCAGTCGTCGAGATTGTTTAGATTCACCGCATCTTTAAACGCGTTTGCGTCGTCGCCGATCTTGCATGAGCCGAGAATGCCTTTGCGCGTCTCCTCGTCATGATTGTAACCGCGCACCGCCGCGTTGTGTTTTTCGATCGATTGTCGATCTAGCGTCTTGCCGTTTTTCTTCACCCACGCCTCGAATTCCGGATAGGTCGGTTTGTTTTGCTTGATGAAATCTTTCACCGCCTGCTCGTCGAGCCCGAGCGCCGCGCAGGTCATCGCATCGAATCCTCGACCGATGCCAGGATAACCGGCCGCGAGTTTGCCTTGCGCTTCGAGCGAAACTTTCTGCCACATCCGCGGCAAATGGAGCACCCCGAGCGGCCCGGCCGTGCCGGAGCTGATCATTGGAACATAAGTTTGGGACATAGAAATCCTTTCGCTATTATTGGTTCCACAGATTACGCAGATCTGCGCAGATTAGAAGTCGACAGAAATCTGTGAGGGAATTTGGGTTCTGAAATCTGCGGATAAGATCAGCTTATCTGCCGCAAATAGTAACGATCCCAGGCGGCCGGGATCGATTCGCGCGATGAGAACGGACCGGGCACATAGGCGCGCGACGAAATTCCTTGCTGGCTCAGCTCGCACACGTGCCAATCCTGTTTGTTCGTCACGTCCCAGAATTCGATCGCGTCTTCGGGATTGAAATTCTTTCGGTTGAACGCGTCCGGATGAAACAACCAATCGCAGATAATCAACGTTCGATCCGGCGATTGCGGCCAAAGTTGATGCACCATCACGTATTCCGGGTGCAAGCTCAGCAGCATGTTCGGAAAGATCGAATAATAGAAGACCTGCTGGACGTTCTCCATTTTTCCGACGAATGCGGCGCAGGCGTTTCCGCTCATGGTCAGGCTTTTGCCGGCATTGAGCTTCATAAACCCGCCCAGAAACGGCCCTTCGCGCAAATCGTTCTCCGCCGAATCGTACGGTGAAACCTTTTGCAATTGCGGATGCACGCCCGGGCAGTGATAACACTCCGAATAATTCTCAAACATCAGCTTCCAGTTCGCCCGCACGTCGTACTCGGTCCGTTTCGCCGATCGCAAGATCGACATGTTCCAATGCGAAAATTTTCCATTCAATGGCGCGAACCAACGCTCCAAGGAGATGAAATCTCCTGAGCGTTGTCGCGCCGCAGTGTTCCGCGCGTCCGGCTCGGACCGAAGGCGGGCCGTGTCGCGTGTCTTAGAATTCCGCCTCTCCCTCTCTCCCTCAGGGAGAGACGCAGGGGAACCCGCAGCGAGGGAATCCGCCAAATTGACGAAGATGAATCCTTCCCAAAGTCCCAGGTTTACCGGGTGCAACGGATAATCGGCCTTATCGAATCCCGGCACCTCATCCATGTGCGGCGCGCCGATCAACCGCCCATCGAGTCCGTAAGTCCACGCGTGATACGGACACTGGATCGCGGACAAATGTCCGTTTCTGGCTTCGCAAAGGCGGCTCCCGCGATGCCGACAGACGTTGAAGAATCCATGAACCTTTGCGCTTTTATCGCGAATAATGATTAACGATTCCGAAGTCACGCCCGAATCGAATGAAGGCGGACTCGTCACGCCGTAGCCTGGCTGCGAAGGCGGAACCGATACAACCATGTAATCGCCAGCGTTCGGAATCTGACTTTGATGTCCGACGAGCAACCATCCCTTCGAAAAAATCTCCGTCTGCTCTGCAATAAAAATTTCCGGCGAAACAAAATACTTTTGCGGCAGAGACTTTGCGCGCGTCGAAGTTTGGGCGCTTTTTCGGGGTGGACGTGTCGCTTGCTTGTGCATCGTTGAGCAGAACGAGTGTATCGCTCAA
>DATDFM010000098.1:0-5338 GCA_036522635.1 Candidatus Udaeobacter sp.
ACGCCTACGATCGTCAGCCACGGGTCTTTGTCGTCACGTCCAAATTTGATTCGTCCGCCGATGGGATTGGCGTTGGGCCAATAGTTACGCGCCATATGATCGTCGATGACGATCACGTGCGCTGAGTCTTTCGTGTCGTGCTCGTCGAACAAGCGGCCTTTAATGAGAGGAACCGCCATGGTTTCGAAGTAACCGACACCGGCGACGCGCACGTCAGCCTGAATCATTTCCTGACCGGCTGACGGTTGATAACCCTCAATGGAAATGCCGCCCCAGCCAATGCCTCCACTGAGCGGTAGGTTGTCCGCAATTGCGGCCGATTTAACTCCCGGTAAACTGCGCACCCTCTCCAATAGATCACGATAAAAGATCTCCCGCCGATCACCCTTGAAACTTGTGCCCGAAACGGACAGGCGCATGCTCAAAACGTTCTGTGCATTGAATCCGGGATTGACCTTCTCGACGCTGATGAAACTACGAATCAAAAGACCGGCGCCGATTAGCAAAACCAGCGAGAGGGCCAACTCTGAGATGACGAGCAGTTTGCGCAACTTCTCATGACGACCTCCGGAGACGTTTCGAGCGCCTTCTTTCAGAGTTTCGCTCAAATTCGGTTTTGAAGTTCGCAGGGAAGGCGCCATACCGAAGAGAATCCCTGTAACGAGCACAATCGCTGAGGTAAAAGCGAGTACCCGGCTGTCCATTCGAATGGCGGGAAGCCGAGGGATATTCTCCGGACTAAGCCAACGCAAAATATCCAACATCCAATAGGCGAGCACGAGACCGACGATGCCGCCGATAACGGAGAGCAGCACACTTTCAGTAAGCAGTTGACGAATCAGGCGCGAACGGCTTGCACCCAGCGCAGTGCGAATCGCGATCTCGCGTTCTCGTGCAGTGGCCCGCGTCAACAAAAGATTAGCTACATTGGCGCAAGCAATTAACAGCACACAACCAACTGCTGCGAGCAACACAATGAGCGGGCGACGAACATCACCAACTACTTGTTCCAGGAGCGGCTTGACGCTCAAACTAAAGCGACGAGTGACTGGATACCGATCAGGAAACTGTTCCGCCAGCTTTTTAGTGGCGATGTCTAACTCGCTTTGTGCCTGAGCGATTGAGGCCCCAGGTTTGAGCCGCGCCACGAGGTTGTAGTTCTCATCTCCCTGGGCCTGCTTTTCCTCACTGTTCATTGGTAACGGCAGAAACAAGTCCGGCTCGGGGATTGAGGCGACGGTTGGCACAACTTCATAGCCCAATGAAAAGTTAGATGGCATGACACCAACAATTTCGTATTTCTCCCCGTTGAGGAGAACTGTGTTCTGAAGTACTTTCTCGTTTCCTCCAAACTCACGACGCCAAAAGGCGTTGCTGAGAATTACTGTGTGGTTCTTGCCAGGCTCGTCTTCCTCAGGAAGAAACACGCGGCCGATGAGTGGTTTCGCACCAAGCATTGGCAACAGATTCGAAGATGCTTCGACCGCGCCGGCGCGGGTTGGATTACTGAGTCCGCCGACATTCAGACTCTGGCCGTGAACGATTGCGATATCTTCAAAGACGGTGGAATTAGCCTTTATCGCTTCGTACTGTCCCGGTGAGGGCCAATCCTTTTCTACATTTGCCCCGGGCGAGTGAGACCAAATGATTGCCAGCCGACCCGAATCTCGATACGGCAGCGGATTCAAGAGCAGCGAATTGACAATGCTGAAGATCGCACTGTTCGCGCCAATGCCAAGTGCCAGCGTCAACACTGCCACCGCCGTAAATCCCGGTGTGTTAGCCAACATGTGGAGGCCGTAGCGGATGTCGCGCCAAAATGTATGCATCATTTACCTCGCAGTTTGTGCTTTGTCCTGGGTGCTTTGAACGCTGGTCTTGATAAGCGTTAGGGTTTTGGCAGCTAGTTCGGCCTAGTCAACAACTATGCCAGACCTACCGGCAATTGCTGGCTTAGGTGTCCGCGGTAAGTAGATTCTAAAGAATTGGTCTATTGGAATGAAGACTACGATGACAAGGGCAAATCTAATTCAAAAACCAATTCGTTAATCCCTTCAGTTTTGGGACGCGCTATTCCCATTTTCGCTACAGTTGCACTCAGCAAAAACATAGGCGGTGGGCTTTGGGGCGCGTTGGCCACGGCTCAAATCAGGGAACTGACGATTCCCGTCCCGTATGCGTACCACAACCCGAAAGCAATGCTCAGTAAACCCGCCAACATTTGCAGTCTCGAGTGAACTCCGCTCAGCCTGCGCGAGCTAAGAACAAACGGCAGCCCGACCAGGCCCGACATCAGCAGCATTCCCAGTATCGATCCAACACCGAAAACGGCAAGATAAATCAGACCCAGCAGAGGTGAATCGATCTGCGTCAATACCAGCAATGTAAGGGCGGCCGAACCGGCGAGTCCGTGCATGGCGCCGACGAGCGTCGGTTTTATCCCGAGCCGTACGACTTCGTGTGCATGGTTCTCAACGGTAGTAACTTGCGTCTCAGTTTCGTGAAAGTGAATGTGCGAGTGAGAGAAGAAGCCGTGGCCATGACGATGAACGTGAAGGTCAGAGCGTCCGCTGAGCGCCCTTCTAAATGCAATGATGCCGAGGCCGATGATCATTAAGGCAACAGCAAATTCCAACCAACCGGCCACGCGTTCGGGAATAGCAATTTTGAGCGTCAAAACAATCGTTCCCACGACTACCAGCGAAGCTGTATGGCCCGCGCCCCAAAGTGCCCCGACGATCGCCGCGCGCGCCAGCTTCTTGTGTTCGCTAACGATTGCTGAGACTGCAACAATATGATCTGCCTCGGTTGCATGCTTGAGGCCATAGACGAGACCGAGCGCAAGTAGTCCGAGGACACTGATCGAAGCAAACGAAGGCGCCGCTGCGAGAGAGTTGACTCGCGGTATCATCGCAGCCGCAGCCGAAAATAGATCGATTCCCGCTTGGCCTAGTGCTTCATAACAGATCGTGAGGCCGGCACAAGTGATAACGAAAGCGCTGGCGACGGGAAGTACTCTGCTCAGCCGGTCGAAAATCCCAGCCGATTTCAGGAACCGTTTTGCATAAACAAATATGAGTCCAACTGCGGTCAACACACTCGCGAGCCCAATGCTGAAGGCGAGGACGAGCAGCAGTCCGTAGCCGATGCGGTGAAGTGATATGGCTGCCAGCAGAACTACGAGCGCCGAAGGACACGGAAGGATTCCGCCGGATACGCCGAGCGCCAGCAAGCTCTTCCATGTTATCGGAGCGCCGCCGGCGCCGGGAGGCAGATGCGAATGCACACGGCCACCATGAGAATGTGGCTTCGTAGGATCGCCTGGGTGTGCATGTGAGTGGTCGTGATGCGTATGCGTCGCACGCAGTCGACGAATGAGTAGACTCGCTCCGATGGCTACAACCATCGCCCCCGACAAAAAACTCAGCGCCGGAAACAATCGCTCTGGTACAACATACCGAGACGCAAACAGTGTCACCACTCCCAAAACGAAGACGCCGGCCGTGTGCGTGATAGTCACCGTCAGTCCCAAGAATGCCGCATGACGCGCAGTGCCGCGCGATCCGACCAGGTACGCGCCGACTACGGTTTTGCCATGGCCGGGCGAGAGAGCATGCACCGCTCCAAGTATCATGGCGAACAGCAGACCAAGAATTACCAAACCTGGAGTGAGATGCGGCACGGCGATGAGTTCAGCGAATCGATCGCGCGCGGGTGTCTGCGCAGGACGGCCGTTGCGCGACAGCAGTGGTCGCGCACCTCTGAGTATCGGACCGCCGGAAAAAGAAAGCTGCGCACTCCGTTCATCAAGCGGGGCGGCTAGCAAGTCCTGCGGGTACGACTTCAGCTCGTCGCTTATTCCGTTCGCGAATGCCGAGCTGTTGAAGATAGTGACTCCAGCGAGTGGGGCTACGACGATTTCGCGCCAGCCGATGCGATCAGAATAGTTCGCATCTTCGAATCGCAGTTTGTGCACTTCATCGGTTCCTACTTCGGAGAGTTGTCCTTCGAGATCCAGTTCAACGCGCAGGGTCTGGAGTTCGCCCGCACCGCACAGCAGGTTGACATTCTTCGCAACTAACCGCAGAGGAACATTCACATCATCGACAGTTAACACCAAGGCATTAGCCCATTGACCGGAGACACGATCAGCGTACGCGTCCAGTTCTTCGGACGAGGCCTTTCCGTCACCGTTAGTGTCGATCTTCTGGAGTTCCTGAAAAGCGGGAATCTCGGCCATGTCAATCACGCTGTGCAGCTTCACCCGAACATTGCCAACTTCAATTCGCGTGAAGTGATTGATGGTGAAATTTCCGAGAGGATGTGCCAGAGCGAGGGACGATCCAAAAAACAAAACGGCAAGAGAAAACGCCGGCAGTGTCAACCGTTTCCAAACTGAATGCCACGCTCGATTATAGCTGCACGCTTTAATGATCATCCCAAAACCTTTCTGGCCACGGTAGCTTGCAAGGGATCGAATTCCGGGCTGAGCGTCAGCGCTCGTTTCAAGTATTCACGCGCGCTACTTTGATCACCTGCCGTTTGAGCAATCATGCCCGCATGATAGAAGAGGCGCGCATCCTTTGTGCCGAGACGCAGTGCTTCTTTGATGGCGATCTGAGCCTCGGCTACGCGGCCCGCTTTGAGTGCGGCCCAGGCCAAAGCATCGGCTCCGTAGATGTCGCGCCGGAGTGCATATTCTCTTGAGGCGTTCGCGTAAGCTGTGTCAGGTTTGAGGTCGTGATCAGCATAGAACAGCGCGAGCTGACGATTGTAAAGCGCGCCGTTAAATTCATTCAGGCGGCCAATCTTCTCGACCAATGCGTATTGCGCCGCGGCATCCTTCTCACGGCCGGCGAGCTTATACAGATCGCCGAGTGCGGCGACGAATGACGGATCGGGAATGATGCGCACCGCGTGTTCGTATTGTTCGATTGCTCCGGCAAGATCCCCTTCAGCGGCGCGAACACGGCCGAGTGAAGCTACCGCCCGGAAATAATCAGGAAACGTCGCCAGTGCGTCACGATAATGCCGTTCGGCTGTTGGATAATCGCCGGCGGCAAAGGCTGTTTCCCCCAATTGCCAACGACACCACGCGACAGTTTCCCGAGGCGGCATCGGTAGCGCGAGTGCCGTTGTCAACGCATTTGAGAGATGACGCTGTGCGCCATTGAGGTCTCCATGCATAGCCGCAACCCGTGCCATACGTTGCTCAATGGTTACGCGCGTCAAACCTTGAATGCCGCCTAGTTGTTCCATCTGATGAAAGGCCGATTCAGCCTGGTCGTATTCGCCCAGTTCAAGTAATGCATCACCGAGAAGCTGGTAAGGATAACTT
>DATDFM010000099.1:0-13402 GCA_036522635.1 Candidatus Udaeobacter sp.
AGATGGTGCATCGAATGAGTAATGGCTGTTCGTTAGTCATTTCGAGGGGATCGGTATGTTTCTTTTGTGCTTCCACGTTTGCCTGTGCTTTGATGAAGTCATTTAGTAATATCGCGTTCATCCGGGTAGCGCGCGCGCAAGCTTTCATGCTTTGTCAGAACCAGCACGTTGCTGAGTACTTTTTCTGCTACCAAGGTGAACTGCGGCATCCTCATCGCTGTCGATGTGTGTTATAACAGAACAGTTTCTCGGGTTCTTTTTGATTTTGCACACGGATGGGTCCGGCAGAGTTGCCGCCTAAGAGTTGCGACAATCGGAAAGTCACAAACAACCTGTATAGGAAGAGTTCTTCATTCATTGAGTTAGTTACGGCGCGGAGATTGGAAAATCGCGGCGGCTGGTCATGGCAACTCAGCAAATGGGCGCAATCGCCGCGACAACTCCTGCTGTATTCGAGATGTAGCCGTATCACGCCTGCGGGTGGGCATCCATATTAGTCCTTAGTATTCCGCTCGGCCGTAGAACGATCGCATAGACCGTACTAAAACCTGTTGACATCCTTTCCGCCTTTAATCTAAAACCGCTTCTCTCCATCTAAGAACAATGCCGCAAACAAGGGCTTCAAAGATATACTTGTTCACAAGGCGTTCGGCCAACGAAGGAACTCAGCTCCTCACATTGAGAGGACTATGAATAGAAAACAGATTAGTTGTGTACCGGCTTTGGCCTTTCCGATTGCACTTCCCGTTAAAATCATCTTGCTCTCAGTAGTGTTGCTTACGCTCGCGTGGGCACCTGCCAGAACTGGATTCGAGCAAAAGCCGTGTCACTCCGGTATGGCTCTCAGGAGTACGCACACCTGCGTAAATCGGTCGGAACGCTCGGCTATCTCAAAAGGCGTAAACGCGCCGAACTCGGACGGCGTCGAATTTTCAGCCGCGCGGCAACGCGTCGGCGGCCGCGAAATTGCGGGGTTCAGCGCGCGCCAGGCGGATACGGCGCAGGCGGAAAACCTGACACCTCCTGCCGGACTTAAGCCGGTGGAGCAGCAGGCGTGGCTTGCAATGGCGCACCGGCGGGTGGCGAGTGGCAGCTGCCATTTTTCCAGCTTTTATCCCGCGCGTTACGGTGAGCCGTTCGTTGTGGAAGGCGAAGGGTTGCGCGTCGCGGTGCGGCCCGTGGGCGGGACAGATGCGGCAGCGCAGATCACGAACGGCAAAGTGGTCTACAAGGCGGCCTATGCGGACACCGACAGCATGCATGAAGTCCGTTCCGGGCGCAGCGAAGAGTTTCTCTTTTTGCAGGATGAATGTGCACCGCGCGAGTTTGCGTATGAGTTGAGCGAGCTGAGCGCCGGGGCGCGCGTGGAATTGGTGAACGGCGCGGTGCGCTTCACCAACAAGGCTGGGCGCGGCGTGAAGATCGAGGCGCCGTGGTTAATCGAAGCCAATGGCGCGCTGCGAGCCGATGCGGTGCATTGGGAACTGGATGCAGCGAACTCCGTGGCGGGGCCGCAACTGTTGCGCTTGATCGTAGCTAAAGGGCTGCGCTATCCGGTAGTAATTGATCCGAGTTGGACAACGACCGGCAGTCTGAGCACCGCACGGTACAGTCACACGGCGACGCTGCTGCAATCAGGTAAGGTGTTGGTGGCGGGTGGTGCGGGTAGCAGTGGTTCCTTGAATAGCGCGGAACTGTATGATCCGACTGCGGGGACGTGGACGGCGACCGGCAGCCTCGTCCACGCACGGTACAGTCACACGGCGACGCTGCTGCAATCAGGTAAGGTGCTAGTGGCGGGGGGAATCAATGGCACGGCGGTCTTGAGTAGCGCGGAACTATACGATCCGTCTGCGGGGACATGGACGAGCACCAGCGCTATGAACAACAAACGCGTCGATCACACGGCGACGCTGCTGCCTTCAGGCAAGGTGCTGGTTGCGGGGGGCACCAATGGCACAGGGCTGTTGAGTGCCGCGGAACTGTATGATCCGGCTTCGGGAATCTGGACTGCGACCGGCAGCATGCGCAACGCGCGCGAACTTCAGACGACGACGCTGCTGCAATCAGGCGAGGTGCTGGTGGCTGGTGGAGTCGGTAGCGGTACCGGTACCTTGAGCGCCGCGGAATTGTATGATCCCGCTGCGGGGACGTGGACGGCCACTGGCAGCTTGGGCACTGCGCGCGAATTTCACACCGCGACGCTGCTGCCCTCCGGCGATGTGCTAGTTGTCGGCGGGACGAAGAATGGGTCGGACGCTTTAGGCAGCGCCGAATTGTATGATCCGATTGCGAGGACCTGGGCTGCGACCGGCACTCTGAATCAACCACGGGCTGCTCATACGGCCTCGCTGCTGCCCTCCGGCGGTGTGCTAGTTGCGGGGGGAACAAGCAATGGCTCAGATGCACTGAGCAGCGCGGAACTGTATGATCCGGCTGCGGGGACGTGGGCGGCAATCGCCAGCCTTAGCGATGCACGCGACGCTCATACGGCGACGCTGCTGCCATCCGGTAAGGTGCTGGTTGCCGGCGGATACAATGGTGGACCCTTGAGCAGCGCAGAACTGTATGATCCGGCTAGCGGCACGTGGACAGCAACCGGCAACCTGGCCGCCGCACGGAGGCGGCACACAGCGACCCTGCTGCCCTCAGGTGAGGTGTTGGTGGCAGGAGGATACAATGGCAGTGATTATTTGAGCAGCGCGGAGTTGTATGATCCCGCTAGCGGAAAGTGGACACCAACAGGCAGCTTGGCCCACGCAAGGACCCAGCACACGGCGACGCTGCTGTCCTCAGGCAAGGTGCTGGTGGCAGGGGGATACAATGGTAGTGCTTACTTGAGCAGCGCGGAACTGTACGATCCGGCGACGGGGGCATGGACAGCAACCGGCAGCTTGACCAACGCACGGAGCTTGCACACGGCGACGCTGCTCCCTACAGGCAGGGTGCTGGTGGCGGGAGGAACGAACAATGGTTCAGGCGCCTTGAAAAGCGTGGAATGGTATGATCCGGCAACCGGGACGTGGACGGAGATCGAAGACCTGCTTCTTGCGTGCTACCAACACACGGCGACGCTGCTACCCTCAGGCAGGGTGCTGGTAGCGGGAGGAACTACTGGCACAAAGTGGTTGAACGACTCGGAAGTGTTTAATCCGGCTACGGGGATTTGGGCGGACCTCAAAATTATGAATTTCGCCCGCGCCAATCACACGGCGACGCTGCTGCCCTCAGGTAAGGTACTGGCGGCGGGAGGATACGATGGCAATGAGTATTTAGGCAGCGCGGAACTGTATGATCCGGCTGCGTCGACATGGACGGACACCGGCGGTATGAGCACTCCGCGCGCCAATCAGACGGCGACGCTGCTGCCCTCAGGCAAAGTCCTGGTAGCGGGGGGATTCGATGGTGGCGTAGTCCAGACGAGCGCGGAGGTCTATGATCCGGTTAACGGGACGTGGACGGACACCGCGGTTATGACCACTCACCGCGAGTACCAGACGGCGACGCTGCTGCCCTCCGGCGCGGTGCTAGAAGCGGGGGGAGAGAGCAATGATTTAAATGCCTTGAACAGCGCAGAACTGTTTGACCAAGGGCTCGGCTTTAATTCCGACTGGCAACCTTCACTCGACACCGTCTCGCTCTCAACCTCATCGAGTGGCAGCGCGTTGACGGCTTCCGGTTCAGGCTTCCAAGGCATCTCCGAAGGTTCCGGCGGCAACGGCGCCCAGAATTCATCCTCCAACTATCCGCTGGTCCAACTGCTGAGTCTCGTCAACGAGCAGACGCTTTTCCTGCCGGCGGATTCGGCCACGAGCTGGTCTGATAGCTCTTTCACTTCCACGCCGATCACCTTGATGACCACCAGTTCAACCGGCTTCCCCATTGGCTATGCGCTTGTGACCGTCTTCACCAATGGCATCCCGAGCCAGTCGCAGTTCGTAGCCATGGTAACCTCCTCCCAGATAAGCAATGTCAGCACCCGCGCTTTTACGCAGACGGGCGACAATGTAATAATTGGGGGCTTTACGGTGCAAGGCGCGGAACCGAAGAAAGTCATCATTCGCGCCATAGGTCCTGAGCTTCATCGGTATGATGTTCCCGATCGACTAGGCGATCCGACATTGGAACTTCATGACGGCAGTGGAGCTTTGATCGGTTCGAATGATAGCTGGCTGCACACGATCATTGGTGGGATCATCACGAGTGACCAAGTAGATGATATTACGAACAGCGGTCACGCTCCAAGGCACCCAAGGGAGTCCGCTATAATCGCTGAACTGCCAGCGGGTAACTATACTGCCATCGTTCGGGGTGCAAACAACACCACTGGAGTAGCACTCATCGAAGTGTACGATGTTAGCCTCGAAAGGAGGTCAGCTCTTCGCAATGTCAGCACTCGCGCGTTTGCGGAGACAGACGACCACGTCATGATTGGCGGCTTTATTGTGCAGGGCACTCGACCAAAGAAAATCATCGTTCGCGCCATTGGCCCTGAGCTTAGCCAATACGGCGTGGCTAACACACTAGGCGATCCGACACTCGAGTTGCATGACGGCACTGGCGCGTTAATCGCCTCTAACGATAACTGGCAGCACACGATATTTGGCGGAATTATCACAGGCGATCAAGTGCAGGCTATTCGTCACAGCGGCCATGCCCCAGGAGATCCAAGGGAGTCGGCGATCATCGCAGATCTGCCACCCGGTAACTACACCGGCATCGTGCGCGGCAATAACAATATGGTTGGGGTCGCTCTGGTAGAAGCGTACGATTTGGATCAGTAAGTTGCTCAGCCGGCACTCTCGCCCGTCACAGTGTTTGGTTTTCTAAATAGAAGCGGTGATCGAAACAGTTGATCGCCCCGCGTGGGCAACCAGCACGCATTCACATCGCGGCATACGTCCTGGCATTTCTGGCGCTGGAGCTGTTTCCGGCGACCGGTCCTGTTCCGTTTGTTTATTTCCAATTTTGAGCCGCGCCTCGAACGGGCGATCAGTGCAAACTGCGGAATTACAAATGCGGGGAGAAACGGGCACCAGCCTGAATCGAAATTCGAAAATGTGGTGGGCCTGACTGGGCTCGAACCAGTGACCCTGCGCTTATCAAGCGCATGCTCTAACCAACTGAGCTACAGGCCCGTTGCGGCGGCTTCGCCGCCGAATTTTCGATTTGTTTCGCGGCGCGCATCGTGCGCATTTACTTAAATCGTCAATCGCAAATCGCAAATCGCAAATCGAAAATAAACAGTTCGCCTTCGCCAAGGCTACGGCGCGACAGCCCGAAAGCTTTCGGGACTGGAGGCAAGGGGATTCGAACCCCTGACTTCCAGCTTGCAAAGCTGGCGCTCTACCAACTGAGCTATGCCCCCGAAAAGAACACCGAACTGTTTCGCGTGCTCGCGACGTATGTCGGAGCTGCGGAATGTAGTTTGCCGATCGCAGATTGCAATGGCGGCGGGTCACCAAATCCTGACGCGATCCTCAGGTGCGACGAACATTTTGTCGCTCGGCTGGACTTTAAAGACGTCGTACCATACGTCGCTGTTTCGAGTAGGACCAATCACCCGGAATTGGCGAGGGGAATGTGGATCACTTACGACCTGCTTTTTCACGTAATCGTCGGTGACTTTTCCGCGCCAGGCCTGCGCCCACCCGAGAAGGACGCGCTGATCACCTGTGTAACCATCGAGCACGGGCGCAGTCTGTCCTTTCAGCGAAGCACGATAGGCATCGAGAGCGAGCGTGAGACCGCCCAAGTCCGCGATGTTTTCGCCCATCGTCAATTCTCCGTTTACATGAACGCCGGGAATCGGTTCATATTTCGAGTATTGAGCACCGAGTATTTTTGCCCGCGCCTGGAAAGTGTCCGCGTCTTTTTTCGTCCACCAATCCCGCAACGCTCCGGATGCATCGATCTTTCGGCCCTGATCATCGAACCCGTGGGTGAGCTCATGCCCGATGACTCCACCGGCTGCGCCGTAGTTGATGGCAGGATCAGCATCCGCGTCGAAAATTGGCGGCTGTAGAATGCCCGCGGGGAAAACAATATCGCGCAGACTTCCGTTGTACGCGTCGTTCGTTTGAGGCGTCATGCTCCAGTCAGTTCGATCAACCGGTTTAGAGAAGCGGCCTGTGTAGAAATCCCAGTCGAGCTGGGCGCAACGTTTGACGTTGCCGATCAAATCGTCATTGCGAACAACCAGCTTCGAATAATCCCGCGGATGATCTGGATAACCGACCTTGATCGTGTAGGTATCGAGTTTCTTCAGGGCTTCCTTTTTCGTTTCCAATCCCATCCAATCGAGTTTTTCGATTCGTGCGCGATACGCAGCTTTCAAATTACTGACAAGATCCTGGATTTTTTGTTTTGCTTCTGCCGGGAAATATTTTGCCGAGTAAAGCTGGCCGACTCCGAAGCCCATCGTTCCGAATGTTCCGAAACGATCTCCAACAAGGAAATCGCCGCCGCTGACCGCTGTGATTGCGCGCTTCCAACGTGCTTGCTCTTGTTTCTGGCCGGAAAGCGTTTTGGCGTGTAACTCAAAGTACGCGTCGGTGAACGGCTTGGAGAGATACGGCGCGGCGTTATCCCCAATATGGAATGCCTGCCAGGCGCGAATCGTGTCGATCGGTGTCTTTGAATAAGCGTCGATAATCTTGGGGAACGCGCTTTTCTCGGCAACGATGACACGTGTCAGGCTCGGCATCTTTGCTTCAGCGAGAAATTTGTCCCAGGCAAATCCGGGGGCAAACTTCTTCAGATCCTGAATCGACATCGGATTGTAAACCGCATTAAAATCACGCTGTTGCGCCTTAGTCCAGCTGGCCTCCGCGATTTTGGTTTCGAAATCGACAACGTTCTTGGCGTTCTTGTCAGGCTCGGGCCAGTTCAAGAGTTTCAAAACTGTCGCGACATAATTTTGATAAGCGGTCTTCTGCGCCGCGAACTCGGGTTTTAGATAGTAATCGCGATCGGGCAGACCGATTCCCGCCTGTGATAGATAGAAGGCGTATTTTTTGGGGTTTTTTAAATCGGCGTCGATCATCGGATTGAAAAGGGAAAATTGAAAACCAGTGGTCGTACAACCCATCAATGCGGCGAAATCATCGCGAGTCTTAAGTTCTTTGAGAGCATTTAGGTCCGACTCGATCGCTTTTGCGCCAAGTTGCTCAGCGCGCGCTTCGTCCATAAACGAGCGGTAAAAAGCGCCGACTTTTTCCTCCAGCGTCGAGGGATTGTCATTCGGTTTCGCGCCGAGCGATTCCATCATCTCTTGCAGACGCTGTTCGGTCAGATCGGTCATTGCAAGGCGGAGTGAGTACGCCGGTTTGTCCGGAGGGATCTGCGTTTTGTCGAGCCAGCTTCCGTTGGCGAAACGAAAAAAATCATCGCCCGGTTTCGTTGCCTTATCCATCCCAGCCAGATCAAGACCCCACGCACCGTATTTCAATTTCGTCGAAGAAGTCTCGCCGTGGGCGAGAAGCGCGGAACAACACAGAACGACGGGCAGAAGAACGCGAAATAGTGGCCTCATAAATGAATGATTGATGAACCGAGACAGTAAGCGAACGAACGCACCTTGAGAAGGTGAGAGATAGCGCTCGTTCACGGAACGCCAAAGGAATTTCGCGCCGAAAGTCGGACTAATTTAGCCGCAAAGAAAAATGCCGGATGTCGATTTTACGTCAACATCCGGCATGAACGCCTCTGATCCGCGTTCAGGGCCCTCTTTCTTTTTTTATGGCGAGAGCGGTACCGCCAGATACGCCGTTAACACGCCCGTATCGGTGCTGGCTCTACCTGTAATTTCTCCCTTGTTATTGATGTCTTTCGCATTTGTGAGCTTTAAAGGAAAGTTGCCTTTAAAGTCGTTCAGGTCTTTTGGCGTGTTGCCGTGATCCCAAATGACCGCACGGCAATCAACCAGGTCCGCGTCACATGAGACACCAACTACCTGCCGGGCTTCATTGATCCCATAGGCTTCGCTGTCTACGTGTGGTGGTGTGCGGTTTGGCAAAGGTTTTAGCTGCCGGATACCATCCTCCCGAGTCCACATGAAAGCGTGGAGAACATCGCCTCCAACAAATGCCGGGTCGCCCGCAAACCCAACCACATCGCCTCGTTGGTTGATTGCCGTTGGCGTATTCCACCATGGGGCTGGCGGATTTGGATAAATATCCGTCACAGTCCCGTTTTCCCAAAGCACGGCATGCTTGGCCGTATGTCTTCCGACGGCTTGATCGCAGATACCGGAGATGCCCACGATTTGGCCGTTATCATTGATTGCCGTGGCAGCTCCCGAGCTGTCGCCGGCGATTAATGGCAGGTCTTGAATCTGGTCCGGTGGTCCCAGAGTCCACATGGCTGGACGAAATTGCAGGACCTGGGGCGACACGCAGGCATTGTCATGAACACCATTCTCGGCCCACCCGACTACCTGGCCAAAGTTGTTGGCTCCGGTTGCAAAGCCGTTATTTCCTCCCGGAAATACAGGAAGTCCTCTCATTTGATTATTTTGCCAAACAAAGCCGAGATTGATGTAGCCGACGTTGTTAGGCGTACTATAGAAAGTCGCGCTACTCCAAGCCTCCCCGAGAGGCTCCGGATCGGCTGTTTGAGAAATACCGACGATGATGCCCTGAGTATTCTTCACGTTCCACGTCACACTGCTGTTTGGTCCGCCAAGTGTGTCGAGGTCGGTGAGCAAACTGCTTCGCCACAGCGTTGCGTGCCGGTTCCTATTCGGCAGTCTGGAATAGCCTGCCGCCCAACTTTGGTCGTTGATGCTGTTTCCTCCGCTACTCGTGCCACCAAAATCGGGAAGGGTAGACACCTGGTATTGTAATTGTGCCTTCATTGCTTCCGGCTTTTGCGCATGCACCGCTGCGGGTGTAGCACCCAAGCAGACGGCGATCAGAACAAGGAAAAGGGCCTGGCTATTTCTTTTGGTTTTGAATTGTGCTGTCATGTTTGTCTCCTTTGTTGAATTTTCATGACGGCACTTTAGGAACCGGGTAGGTGTTACCTCCATAGCCACTTGGCGAATTTGGTACGGACCGGTTCTTGGGGCGCGGGCATTCTGCCCGCTTTGTGCGGCATTCTGCCGAACCGCCTTGGAAGAATCGTGCAGCACTCGCTGCCGACGCAATTGTCCGCAGTCTGTTGAAAACCCAATGTCGCTGCCGGCAACATGCCGGCAAGAGCGAGCAGAATGCTCGCGCCCCAAGACAATTCCGCGCTCCAGCGCCAGATCGATAATTGCCTAATTCAATTTTGAATTAAGCGCTGCGGCGAACCTGGCGAGGCCTTCACGGATCTGTGCGCGCGACCACGCGGCAAATCCAAATGTGAGCGCCGGGGTCGGCTCTACCTTCATAAAGCACGATGACAATGGCGACGGTCTGATACCGATCTCGCCGCAAACGCGCGTGATCACCGGCATGTGCTCTTTCCGTTGCAACCAGGCAACGAAGTGTAATCCAGCTTCCGGGATTTCCAGGATGAAGTACTTGCCTAACAATTTGTTGAATTGTTCGATGAAAAAGTCTCTTCGATCGGAATATAATTTTCTCATCCGTTTGATGTGGCTCAGGAAAAAGCCTTCCGTTAGGAATCTGGCAAGTGTGGCCTGATCAATGGCTGGCGAATGTTGGTCCATCACTGCTCGAATCTTAATCATTGGTTCGACCAATTGATGTGGCGCGATGATATAGCCCAGGCGCAACGACGGGTACAAGATCTTGCTCATCGTGCCTGCATAAATCACACGCCCCACATTATCCAAGCCTTGCAGACACGGGAGTGGGGGACCGGTGTACCGAAATTCCGAGTTGTGATCGTCCTCAAAAACATAGGCGTCGCATGCTCGCGCAAAATCGATCAGAGCTGTCCGGCGTGAAAGGCTCATGGTCATGCCGAGTGGGAATTGGTGGGAAGGAGTTACATAAATAATTTTGGGTGAGCGCTGTTTCGATGGCCGGGCGATTGTGATTCCTTCTTCGTCAACCGGTCTTGGCACGACATTCGCCCCGGCAAAACCGAACGCTCGGCGAGCCTGATAAAATCCGGGGTCCTCAATCCAGGCAACCTCACCGCGATTTACCAGCGCCATCGCGCCGATCATCATTGCCTGCTGCGTTCCGGCGGTGACGATGATTTGATCTGGATCGCAACGCGCGCCTCTGTAGTCGCACAAATATGTTGCCAATGCCTTGCGCAACTCCGGATCGCCGCGGCTCGACGCATACTGAAGCAGATGCGCTCCTTTTTGTGCGAGGACATCGGCTCTGAGTCGTTCCCAAACATCGATGGGGAACTCATCCAATGCGGCGACTGCTGGAACAAAGGAGACACCCGGGGGCCCTGCGATTCCGAAATCGAACTGCTTACCGACCCTCTGATCGGGAATCTCCTTTACCCGATTAGAAAGCCGCGATGGACGTTCTTGGGGCGCCGCCAATGTTGTCGGTCGCGCACTTAGGAAGGTTTCCGGCAATGCCTCGGAAATAAAGGTGCCAGATCCAACCTTAGATTGAAGATATCCTTCTGAATGCAGCCTCGAGAGCGCGAGGTTTACCGTAAAGCGCGACACTCCAAAATCGGTGGCCAGAGCGCGAGAGGAGGGCAGTCTCGACGAGTTATTGTTGAAAGTCCCTGAGGCAAGTTCATCGCGAATCTGCCGGTAAAGCTGTTGATGAAGTGGTTCGGCCGCTGCGCGATCCAACCGGATCATTTCAAAAGCGACTAACGAATGGCGACGCCGTTTGCCGTGAGAAGTTGCCGTGTGATAGTGTTTGGTCTTCAGCGTTCGGGGTTTGGCCTTTGGCTGAAGTGGTTCGTTTTTTTTATTCAACGATTCAACGTTTCAACGATTGAGGGCGAAGGCGCAAGCTTTCGCCAAAGCGGTCCGGCCATTTCGCACCAAGTGGACTGTTGACACCTTACTGCATGGTCAGAAGCTTCCGTTCAAATGCAGACTAAAACTCCTTGTACCGATTATGTTGAAACAAATGGACTCATTTATTTTGCCCGGATGCTGGACAAGATCCGATTAAAGGCCGCGGGCAAATTGGCGCCGGAATATTTTACAGGCGTCGAGGATCCGACGCACTTTGATGCGCGTTGCACGAGATTTCTTGGCGTGAAGTACGATGAACTTGTGCAGCAAACGCTGAAAGGCGGATCGGACGAGCAGATCCTTGAATGGTGTTTCACCCATGGCCGGCGGCCCAGCGACGAAGAAATTTCCGTCTGGAATGCCTTTCTCCGGAAGCGTGGCTGGCGCGATGACGCAAGTCAGGAGCTCGCTGAGTCGAAGGCGGAAGCGGGTTTCGGCGATCGGGAGGACATTCAAACCTGGGTGGACCTGCATGATGCGGAGGAAGGAAGAAAGCCAGCTTTTTCCTGATCCCAACGCATCACTTGCCATGAAATTGCGCTCAATTTATTGGCTAAGTATTCTGCAAATGACGTTAACCTGCGGGTTAGCGGGTGAATCGGACGCTCCCGCGCGTGACGGCTCCCACGATTTTGATTTTCTCATCGGCAATTGGAAAGCTCACGTGCGCCGGCTTCCAGATCGCCTCGTCGGCTCCAACAATTGGATCGAGTACAACGGCATCTCGAATCACAAAAAGCTTCTCGATAGCAACGCAAACTTTGAAGAATTCGAAGTCGACAATCCTGACAAGCACTTACACATCAAAGCCCAAACACTCAGGCTCTACGATCCAGAGACACACCAGTGGAGCATCTATCTTCTGGATCTGGATAAAGGTCTTCTGCCGATGCCGCCAGTTGTCGGCGAATTCAATGGAAACCGGGGCGAGTTTTACGATCAGGAACAATACACGGGACGCGCGATTTTTGTGCGCTACGCCTGGCTAAACATCTCGCCGAAATCCGCCCGCAGGGAACAATCGTTCTCCGCTGACGGTGGGAAAACGTGGGAGACAAACTGGATCTGCGAACTAACGCGATAGTCAGCGATATCCGAATACGTCATGAAAATTGCGACGTTTATTGTTTGCCTGGCTTCTTTGATCTGCGGTTTGTCCGTGGCACAAACGCCGGCTCAACAAGAGGTACTCCAATTCGAGCGCGATGCGTGCAAGCCATTTGTCGAAGCCGATCTCGCGGGACTGGAACGGGTGCTGACACCCGACTTCACGCTAACTCTTTCAAATGGTGAAGTGAATACGCGTGCAGATGAGATGAATGAGTTACGAACCGGCAAAGTGCATTACGACGTCTTTGAAAACTACGACATGTTGGCGCGCTTGTACGGCGATAACACAGCGGTTGTTCTCGGAAAAACGCACGTCAAAGGAAAGTCGGACGGCAAACCGTTCGAACACGTAGTGCAGTTCACAGATACGCTTATCAAACGGGATGGCCAGTGGCAGGTTGCCGCAAGTCACGTTTCGCCCGTTGCGAAATAGGGTGTGATCTTTGCGGCCGGCACGGCCGCCTCGACACCGCAGATTGGATTTTCTGTACAAACAAAATGCCGGATGTCGATTCTTACGATTCGTCATCCGGCATTGCAGTCGATGTGCAGCAAAGACTGAATTGTGCGTTACCGTGTCGCTTTCCTTGAGCCGCGTGCACTTTCGTTTACGCGGTCTTCACGGCATGTCTGAGTTCTCGAGAGACCTCAGAGTTAGCCGTCGACCTGCTGACGCATTTCAAATCTTCAAATTTGAAATTTCAAATTTGAAATCATCGCTTCTCCTTAGAAAGGAGGTGATCCAGCCGCAGGTTCCCCTACGGCTACCTTGTTACGACTTCATCCCAGTTACCGCTCATAGCGTAGGCGGCTGCCTCCTTGCGGTTAGCGCGCCGACTTCGGCTACAAGCGACTCCCATGATGTGACGGGCGGTGTGTACAAGGCCCGGGAACGTATTCACGGCGTCGTAGCTGATACGCCATTACTAGCGATTCCGGCTTCATGAAGTCGAGTTGCAGACTTCAATCTGAACTGGGCCCAGTTTTAGAGATTTCCTCCACCTCGCGGTCTTGGATCGTTCTGTGCTGGGCATTGTAGTACGTGTGCAGCCCAGGCCGTAAGGGCCATACTGACTTGACGTCGTCCCCACCTTCCTCCCCGTTAGAGCGGGGCAGTCTGAACAGAGTGCTCGAGCCTCACGGCTCGGTGGCAACAGTTCACAGGGGTTGCGCTCGTTGCGGGACTTAACCCAACATCTCACGACACGAGCTGACGACAGCCATGCAGCACCTGTGCAAATTGTCCCTTTCGGGACTCGCTGGCTTTCACCAACTTAGAGATGCATGTCAAGGCCTGGTAAGGTTCTTCGCGTTGCATCGAATTGAGCCACATACTCCACCGCTTGTGCGGGCCCCCGTCAATTTCTTTGAGTTTTAATCTTGCGACCGTACTCC
>DATDFM010000100.1:0-22511 GCA_036522635.1 Candidatus Udaeobacter sp.
AACGATAACACTACTTTAAACACCAAACGTTTTTTGACCCGCGTCTATGAGAATACTCGCGAGCCGAATTGCTACGGAATTAAGGAAAGCGAAACATTGCGGTATCTACGAACCTGAGTTGTCGCGCGCGTGGCCTCCCAACGGCACATCGCGTGAAGCCGAAATTGCCTCCTTCGCGAAAAGATATGGGTGGCGGCTGCGCTACTACAAGGAAGGATTCTGCGCAATCTTCGATCGAGAACCTTTCGCTACATGAGCGCTTCGATTTCTCCTGGCACAGCGATGATTCGTTAGTTCTTCGCATTACGTCGGCTTCGCGCATGAAGTCGCGAACCGACAGCCGTGATACGCGCATTGGCCGCTCCGGCTACGAAACTTACGTACGATGAGAGCGTTATTTTCAGTATTTCTCGCGTTGGGTCTGTGCGTTGGCACCCTTCAGGCCGGGCCTGTTCGCACAGCAAGGCACGTGGCGAAAAATACGGCGATTACCGCTAAAAACGTCGCGCACAGTGTGGTGAAGGGCACCAGGAGAGCTGTGCACACTGTGGTCTATAACCTGACGCCATAGTCGATTTGGCCATTGAGATTCGGCACTCTTCCGTGGCTGTGTAGGATTGTCGGTGAGCTGAATTACGATTAGACGAAATACAGTTTCGAACACAAACTGTTTGCAACTGTCGAATCGAGTTTCGTCTTTTTGTTTAAGGGGAATGATCGCACAATCGCTCTGGGGCCGGATTCTGTTTTCGCCACGCGCTCGTGAAGTTGTCTTTCGCGTTTTGGCGATTATTTTTATTTTCACGCTCTTTCTAGGCGGCGTTCAGCTCCGCCGCTTTATCGGTCAAAACACCCGCCATGTCCGTTATCAGCACGATATCGTCAACGCTTTCTACTGGGGACAAGAGACGCTGAAAGAAGCGCGCCGCCTGTCACCCGGGTCCATTGCTGGCGATTCATGGACGGGATTCTTCCGAGGGTATCTGGCGCTCTATGACAGGGTAAAAGAAGACGCATACGATGACGATTACGGTCTCGATTATCCCCCGCTGCGACTCCTGACCATGGCCATCTGGAGCAAACAAGTGCGCGATGGATTTCCGTGGGTAGACAACGAGCACCCGAAGCTTGTTAACCCGCTGTTAAAAATAAACCTGTTCTGCGAATTGATCTCCGCCGCGGCGGTTTTTTTGCTTGTTCGCGCATGTGTGCGGCGTTCGTTACACGCGCACTCCACCTGGCCGGGTTGGTTATCGTGGGAACATCGTGCCTCAATTTGTGGTCTTGCAGCAGCGAGCGTGGCATGGCTCGAGCCATCCATGATTCTCAATGCACATGGGTGGCCACAGTGGGACGTCTGGATCCTGCCGTTCTATCTGTTCGCTGCGCTCGCCGCTTTAAAAAATCGATGGGTCTGGTGTGGATGTTTACTGGCCTTAGGCGCAATGCTTAAAGGACAACTGTTGTTCGTTGCGCCGTTTTTCTTTATTTGGCCACTGTGGCAAAAAAGATGGACGAGTGCGCTGCGCGCACTTGCCGGGTTCATAGCCACTGCGGCGTTGATCGTTTCACCTTGGCTTCTGCGAACGCCGGGGGCTTGGATCGCATTCGCTGTCGTTGCTGGGATTAGTCTCTTCTTCTCTTTGCGGTACAAGTTGCCCTATCGAGGGACGTTGCTGGCCGGGATTCTCGGAACAGCCGCATTCGTAATCGGCGCATGCGCCGGCGGCAGTTTCGCGTGGTTTGAAATCGGTTTTCTCTATGGGACCAAGCATTATCCATATCTTTTTATCAGCTCCTGTTACAATCTGGCATCTCTGCTTGCCGGAGCTGGTTGGTCTTTAAAGGACGAATGGCTTTCGTTTCACATCGGGTCGGTTCATTTTCATCTCACGCTACAATGGGCGCTTCGTCTGCTGTTCCTGGGCACCGTGGTGTTATGTGCGCGCGGCGCAGCGCGACATGTGCGAAAGCGCGATCCGCGTGTGCTGATTTCGATTACTGCGCCGTGGTTACTGATGTTCGCGCTGCTTGGCCAAATGCATGAGCGCTACCTTGTATGGGGCGCGGTGGTCAGCGCTGTCGCACTGGGCGTCAGCGTCCGTTTGAGCATTATTCACTTCATTATCTCAGCTGCTAGCACAGCCATGATCGTCCACGTGATGCTGGTGGATAAGAAGCTCGATGCGACGCTGCGCGCGATTGACGTGTTGCACAACATTCGACCGTACGCATCGGTCCTGGTGATCGTTTGTGTGGTTGTTTACTTCTGGGATGCATTAGGTTGGCGAATTCCAGCGCTTCGACGTGGCGCAGTTAAAACAGCGCCGGCCCCTTCGCTCTCGCTCGGACCAGAGCCTGGAGAAGCCTGAGCTGAAATTGTTGTAGCCACAGGCCTGCGGGCTGTCTCTTCCGTGGCGCTCAATATCAAGGTGATCGGGCACAGGCCGATGGCTACAAACGTAACTACATTCGGCTTCGTACAAAAACGAAGTACAACACCAGCACAATCGCGAGCAGGTAGGTGAGCCAGCCAATCTCTCGCGCGCGGCCGCTGAATGCCTTCACCACCGCGTAACTGATGAACCCCAGCGCCAGGCCGTCGGCAATTGAATACGAGAACGGAATGCCAACAATGATCAGGAACGCCGGAATCGATTCGGTGTAGTCTTGCCATTCAATCTTCGTCACGTTTTGCATCATCATTGCACCGACGATCGTCAGCGCGGGCGCAGTGACGGGCGGATAAGCGCCGATCATTGCGATTATCGGGCTGAAGAACAGCGCGACAAGAAAGAGTGCAGCAACGACGAGACCAGTGAGCCCTGTGCGCCCTCCGGCTTCCACGCCCGCAGCACTCTCAATGAAACTTGTGACCGTGCTGGTCCCAAGCGCAGCGCCTGCGACCGTGCCGATCGCATCGGATACCATCGCCTCTTTCGCGCGAGGCAATTTGTTGTCGCGCATGAAACCAGCCTGTTCGCATACGCCGATCAATGTGCCGATCGCATCGAACGTGAGCATGAACAGAAAAACAAAAACGAACGGCAACATTGCGGGCGTCAGCGCATGCACGACATCCATTTTCAGAAATGTGGGGGCGAGAGAGGGCGGCGGAGCAACGATCGCGGTAGCAAATTCAAAACGTGTGAAAAGCATCGACTCACGCACTTCACGCCCGGCGGAAATTGTCGCCGGCATGTGGGGCAATGCAATCTTGAGTAAGCACGCCAACGCTGTAGCGATGATAATGCCCCAGAGGATTGAGCCCCGAACACGGCGAGCATGCAGGGCAGCCGTCGCCAGAACCCCAACGAAAAAAACGATCAAATCGGGCGACGCGAAGTGCGGGTTCAGTGTTACAGCCGTGCCCGGATCTTTGACGATCACACCCGCCTGCTGCAATCCGATGAATGCGATGAAAAGTCCGATCCCGGCGGCAATACCGTTTTTCAAGCTCGTGCTGATCGAGTTGAAAATGAGTTCGCGAAGTCCGATCAGCGACAAAATTAAAAAGAGCACTCCCGAAACGAACACAACCCCAAGCGCAACCTGCCATCCATTAGCGAAGCCTGCTGCCGTCGCTGCCGGAATCGCCGAGAAGACAAAAAAGAAATTTTCACCCATCCCCGGCGCCTGCGCGATCGGATAGCGCGCGTAGAGCGCCATGATTACGGTCGCCAGTGCCGCTGATATACACGTCGCAGTGGTAATGGCACCAAACTCCAGGCCCGTATCGGTACCGAACATTTTTCCAGAAAGCACAGCTGGCTGTACAAAGATGATGTAAGCCATCGTCAAAAAGGTCGTGACGCCAGCCAACACCTCGGTGCGTACTGTTGTCTGGTTTTCAGACAATTTGAATAACCGTTCCATTTTCTGAATTCCGGGATACGCGGATGAGATTTTGACGCCCTTCAGTGAGCTTCGCAATCCCGGCGATCGCCAATCTGCTCCCCTGGAATAGGTTGACGCCAGCTCCGGCAAGCTTTAGCTAAGACTCGTTATGCCCAAGTACGTGATTGAAAGAGAAATTCCCGGTGCTGGAAAACTATCGCGCGAAGAGCTCCAAGCCATTTCGCAAAAATCCTGCGGAGTACTGAGCAACCTCGGGCCACAAATTCAGTGGGTTGAAAGCTACGTGATGGACGATCGCGTCCATTGCATTTACATCGCGGCCAACGAAGAACTAATTCGTGAACACGCCCGGCAGGGTGGTTTCCCCGCGAACCGTATCTCCGAGGTCCGCGCTATCATCGATCCGACTACTGCCGAATCGTCCGCGCGTTAACTGGACCTAACCAGGTTCGAAATGCTGTAGCACTGGCCCGTGGCCGATAATTCTGGCCAAAGCTTGACATCTGACTCACGGCCTACAGGGCCGTGCCTACAACGGCATCTTCTATTGCCGCGCCAGCCGGCGAAACAAGAACACGCCAAGTACGATAAAGAGAACATTCGGAAACCAGACGAGCAGTTCCGGGTGCGCATGCGGATTTCCTCGCAAGGTATCGCCGACGATTACAAACAGAAAATAAGTGGTGGCAACAATGAGGCCCATCGCAAAGCCAATTGACGTTTCACGCCGATGCGCCGTCACACCCAGCGGCACGCCGATAATCGCGAAAGCCACGCACGCAAACGGGAATGAAAATCGTTTGTTAATTTCGGTGCGACTGGCGCTCTGTTCGCGTTTGTTCTCGCTCTTGAGTTGTTCCAGCAGTTGCTCAATCGACAGAGCGGAACGGCTCGGTCGTTTTTTCTCTTTCTCGTAAAGCTCTTCAAGGCTGATAGGCAGCGTGCCTTCGGCCATGTTTATTCCATCGCGGATCTTATGAAGGTTGAACGGATCCTTCGCATCGCGCTCCTGGTAACGCGCTTGATACAGATGCATTAGGATTTGTTTGTTCGCCAAATCCGCTTCGAGCATACCTGTACGCGCATAAGTCACCTTCACCGGTAGCGCCTTATCGTTCATCTCAAAGACGGTGATGTTCTCGAGCTTGTTTCCCTCCTTTTTGCCAACGTAAATCCTGCGACCGGGAAACTGATCGATGACCTGGTCGCTGCCAAAAAGAGCCATGGGATTTCTGGTGGCGAGATCAAAAATGGTGCTGCGCAATCTCTCCTGCGCGGCAGGCGCAACCTGCACATTGAGCCAGAGACAAATCAACGTGCAACCAATCGCAATGCCAGCGAGCGGAATCGAGACGCGCGTAACGCTTACGCCATTGGCCCGCAGGGCGATTAATTCGTTGTCGGCGGATAGCCGTCCGTAAACGAGAAGGATCGCGGTCAACAATCCCCACGGAATAGTGAAAATAAGTGAGAACGGCAACACGTATGCGATGAACGTGATCAGGTATTCCATCGGAACGTCGTGATTCACCAGCAACGGCAGCAGTTTCCGGAAAATATTTCCGACCACCAACACCAGGCTCAGCACCGCGATCGCAAATGAGACGTTTACCAACAGCTCCCGGCTAATAAATCGATCGATCAACTTCATCTTGCGCCGGAAACCTTAGCATAAAACTGTGGCGACGCCGCGCTGCAGCGTCGGGTCGCAGGGAAGTGGCTTGGGCGGCCGTGGCTCCTTGAACGCGGTCTGCTCAACGCTACCATCATAGAACGATGAACAGCAGCAGCAGCTATGACGTCGCGATCATTGGGGGAGGACCAGCCGGGAGCACAGCCGCAGCGCTGCTCGCGCGCGCCGGACGCCGCGTGATTGTTTTCGAGCGGGAAAAGTTCCCGCGCTTTCACATAGGCGAGTCACTGCTGCCGTTCACCATGAAAGCCTTTACGCGGCTCGGGCTGCACGAAAAATTTGTAAAGGCCGGGTTCTTAAAAAAGTACGGCGGCGAAATCATGGGCGCAGGCTCCGACAGTGGAACAAAATTTTATTTTAAGGACGGTTATCGTTCGCAAACCGATCACTCTTACCAGGTGACACGCGGTGATTTCGACAAGCTTCTGCTCGATCATGCGGCCGAATCGGGAGCGGAAGTGCACGAACAGACTCCGGTTGAAGCAGTAGAGTTTTCGGACGACGGCGTCCACCTGTCGGTGCGATCCAATGGCTCCGCTAATTCGACCCGGGCACGTTACGTTGTCGACGCCAGCGGACGTACTTCGGTTCTCGGACGGCAATTCAACATCAAGAAGACTTACCAGCATCTTCAAAAGCTGTCGATCTTTGCTCATTACGATGGAGTGTGGCGGCCGGAAGGAATTGACGGCACGCTGACGGTTTTGATCCGGGCTGTCGATCGCTGGTTCTGGCTGATCCCGCTTTCCCATGAGCGAACGAGTGTCGGAGTGGTTCTCGACAGTGAAACCTTTCGGAAATCCAAGCTCAGCGCTGACGATTTTCTCGAGAAAGCGGTGGCGGAACAGCCAAGCATTGCAAAACGCATGACAAACGCGCACCGCATCTCAGAGGTCCATGTCGAAGCCGATTTTTCATATCGAAGCGCGCATTTACACGGCGATCGCTGGTTGCTGACAGGCGACGCCGCTGGATTTATTGATCCGATTTTTAGCAGTGGCGTTTTTCTCGCCGTGTTCAGCGGTGAAAAGTGTGCCGACGCTTTGGATGAAGTACTGGATCACCCGCGCAAGGCCAAACGACTGTTCCCACGATACGAGAGATCGGTGAACCGTGCGATGGACGTTTATCTCCGGTTCGTCAATGCGTGGTACACGAAGGAGTTCATCGAAGTTTTCCTCGCACCGCGCAGTGTGCTCGGTCTTGTTCCTGCGATAAACGCAGTACTTGGAGGAAACGTCGGCAACAGTTTTCCCATTCGCTGGCGGATGTGGGTGTTTTATTTTCTGGTTTGGTTGCAGCGGCATCACCCGATCGCGCCGAAGCTCACCCTCGTTCCGGACAAACAAGAACTACCGGAATCGCCTCAAACCGCTGGCGTTGTGTCATGAGTTCTCTTACGGCCCGTAGGGCCGTGGCTACAGGTCTTCTGTTCATTGCCGGCGTTTACCTAACAAGTTGCGCATCCATTTCGCAGCACCAGTTCCCGGAACCTGCTGCGGGATGGCAGACGAAAACTGGCCAGCTTATGTATCGAACAGCCAAATCGACGCTGATCGGCGAGGCGATTGTGCGTTTTTCGAAGACGGGCGATTTTGAGCTAACGGTGTCGAAAGGTCCTGGAATTACACTGTTAACCCTTCGACAAGACGCGGACTTTGCGGAATTCAGCGCAAGCTTTACCGGCCAACATTGGTCTGGTCCTCCAGCACAAGCGCCGCCACAACTGCGCGGCTGGCTTGCGTTGCGCGACCAATTCCTTCGCGCGCCGAATCAAAAGACGCTGAAATACGTCAGCGGCGGCGAAACGTTTCAATTCCAGTTTTGAACGCGCCTTTCGCTCAGGCCAGCGAATGCTGCAGAATCGAAAGTTCCGATCTGATTAACACCGCCCTTCAGGCCGGTGCGATACACCATTCGGCCATAGCCGTTTCAACGGCTTCCTCAAGCGGACATGGCAAAACCCGTTAAAACGGCTGGACTCGCTGTCGGTGGTACCCACTGGGCTAAAGCCCGGTGTTAATCACGGCCAGAGCGCCATTGTAAACCCGACGCGGTTGCGGAACACTAGCGCCGCTCATGCGCATCAGCGATTTCATAGCCCGGACCGTTACACAGCGTCGCGCGCTGGTTTGGTGTGCTGTGGCCGTGCTGACCATCCTATGCATCGTCGTTCTCCTCACGTCATTGCGACTGGATTCGGAAATCTTCAACGTGTTGCCCGGCAGATTTTCATCGGTGCAGGGGCTCAAAATGTACGATCACGATTTCGAGCAGACACGGGAGCTTACGTTCGCGCTTGTCTCCGCTCCGCAGGACGTCGACAAGCTCGAGGAGTTCGCACCGGTGTTTGCAGAACGGTTGCATCAACAATCATGGTCCGCGCGCGTGCTGTCAGGCTCGCCCATGACCACTGCGGAAGGGATTCGCGATCTGCAATCGATCGCGGTCCCGTTGCTTCTCAATCTGGAGCCCGGCGCTTTCGACGAAGCAATGTCGATCCTGCAACCCGACAAGATCCGAGAGCGCCTTCATCGTTTGCGCCAGGAGATCGAGGCGGGTTCGCCACGGCCGCAATTCGAGCTTTCGTTCGATCCGCTTGGATTGATCGCGCCAGCGCTCAAACCATTTGCACAGAGCACAATCCTCGAACAGGAACAACCGCTGACGTCGCCGGACCGCACGATGCGAATCTTTCTGGTGGTAACGAATCAAACGTCGATCAGCGCGTTTGAATGCCAGCGTTTGATGCGGCGCGTCAACGAATTCCGAAAGACTGCAGTCGAAGGATGGGACGGCGGTCATCCGCTGCAAATTCTGGTAACCGGTCGCTCGGCATTTGTTTCCGAAATTTCGTTGAGCATGCGCTACGATGTCGTTGCGACATTGCTTGGCTCAATCATCCTCGTGAGCACGATTTTTTTCGCCGGCTTTCGGCGATGGCTGCCTCTGGCGGGCATGGCGTTTTGTCTTCTTTTCTCCTGCCTCGTTGCACTCACTGCAGGGCAGGTTCTCTTTGGGCGACTGAGCATGATCAGCGTTGGCTTTTGCGCCATTCTGGTCGGACTCGGCGTCGATTTTGCGATTCTCACCATCGGACGTTATTACCAGGCGCGCGCCGATGGCGAAGCGCATCAGCAAGCGATCGCGACTTCCGTCGCGAAACTTGGACGGGCGGTTTTCTTTGGCGCGCTTACAACAGCAGTTGGTTTTCTCGCGTTATCGCTAAGCGGGGCGATGAGTTTCTCAGAACTCGGAGTTTTAATTGCGATCGGGATTTTCGTCGCGGGTCTGTTCATGTGCTCGATTTTGTTTCTGTTTGTTCGCGAACGACAAGGACCCATTCGCCGCGACTGGCTTTTTGATCTTGTAGCGAAATATGTCCAATGGATTTCGCGCAGGCCGGTTCCGATGCTAATGATTTCCGGCGCAGTCTTACTGCTCCTGACGGCCATCAGTTTTTCGCCTGTTCCTTCAATCCAGTTCGAAGCCAACACGCGTTCACTCCAGCCGAAAAACATCCATGCCAATCAGGCGCTTGAATCGATTATGAAAAAGATGCCGGTACGCTGGGAACCGGTGCTCGCCATCGTTCGCGGGACAAACGCTCAGGAACTGCATGATTACTGGCGAAAAGTTTTCGCACATTGGCGTGAACTTCAGACAGCTGGAAACATAAAAGGGTTCTCGACGCCCGTTGCGCTTTGCTCTTCGCCGATTTGGATGGAACAAAACCGCCAGTTTTTGCGCACGATAAATTTTCAGGAGGCGCACGAAACACTGACCAGAACTCTCGAGGCCGAAGGCTTCAGCGTGGAAGCCTTCGGTCCGGCCTTCGCGCTGCTCGACGGTTTGCAACGCGTTGCGGATCCCAGCGCACCATTGCCGAATTGGCGGGCCCAATTGCCTGAATCGTCAAGCTGGTGGTTTTTAATCGACCGCTACTTCGGACAAGACCCGTTATTGACTGTCGGGTTTGTGATGACTAACGAACCGCTCACGTCACACCAGCAAAGCCAGGAGTTGCAACGCGATCTAGCGGTGGTTGGCGTGCCTTTGATTCTCACCGGCTGGACGTATGTGCTCGCCGATCTTCAACCGTGGTCTCACCACCAACTCCTGATCATCAGTGCGTTGATGGCCATTTTCGACATGTCACTACTGGCCATTTTGTATCGAGACATTCGCGCATGGCTCATTCAGATCGTTACGCTTGCGTTTGGGATTGGAGCAATGATCGCTACAATGAAGCTGACGAACATCCATTTAAACCTGCTCAACGTGCTTTCGTTTCGTCTCGTGCTCGCTATCGGCGTGGATTACGGAATCTATGTCGTGCTGGTCTGGCAAAAAACGCACGACATTCAGCACGACGTTGCCGGTGTCGTAAAACCGGTTTTGCTGGCAGGATTGACAGCGATTAGCGGCTTCGGATCGCTCGCCCTTGCTCGAAACCCGGCGCTGGCTGGATTGGGCATCGCATGTGCGATAGGTATTTTCTGGAGCTTGGTCGCTACGATTTTCTTCACCTTACCCGCGATGGCGGCAGCTAAACCCAAGGGCTAACAGGTATCGCATAGCTTGTGCTTCGTTCCAGTACTTCCGTTCAGACTAAAGCGCTGTTAAACTAGCAACCAATGTGCCGGCAGAGACTGCTGTGGGTAAATGCCATTTTATGTATGATTCCCGCCTCAGTTTTCGGCGGAACGACTGTCGAGGGACATGTGGAACTTCCAAAATCCCAGTCGCCGCCGGTTCAGGCAAAACGGTACGAAATTGTAACTAAAGCCGGAGTTCTTTCCACAAAGCCGCCACTGGCGGTGGTTTATCTTGACGGAAATTTTCCGCGGCCAGCTTCGTTGCCGACAAAGGAGGTCGAACAAAAGAATTTGACGTTCATTCCAGCGCTTCTGCCGATCGAAGTGGGAACAAAGGTACAATTCCCAAATCTGGACGACCAATATCACAACATCTTTTCTTATTCTCCCGCAAAGCGTTTTGACCTCGGGCGTTATCGCCCGGAGGAACGGCCGATACCTTCAGTGATGTTTGATCAAGCAGGCCTGGTGACTCTGCGTTGCGACATTCACGAACACATGCGCGGATTGATCCTCGTATTAAACACGCCGTACTTCGTAATGACAGACACCGCCGGGCATTTTCGATTAGATAAACTTCCAGCAGGTCGCCACACCCTGAAGGCGTGGATCGACAGCAGAACTACGTACGAAAAGTCAATTGATTTGAAACCGGGTCAGACCTTACACGTTGATTTGCCATGAGCGCTCCCGGCGCGGCGAGGAACAAGGAAATCGCGGGCTTTCGTATCCGATTGTTTAGCGCGATCATGGTGATCGTAGCAACGTTGATGGCCCTCAGCTTTTATTTGGCCCAACGCAGAGTCACAGCTGATGCGGAGCAAAATCTGCAGCAGGCATTTCAAACCGAGCTCACTTCGATGCATCAAGTCGAGGAACTGCGTCACGCCGCACTGGCGGATCGTTGCATCGCGCTCGTAGCCAAGCCGCGGATTCATGCCGCGATCGAAGACGACGCAATGGATCTGCTGTATCCGAGCGCAAAGGATGAATTGCACGATCTCATGGAAGGCGAGGAACCGCCTCCGGAGCAGGCAGCACGATCTCTTCACGCAAGATTTTATCGCTTTCTCGACGACAGCGGCGCAGTCATCAAGCCGCCCAATCCTTCGGATGTTGGAGAATTGGACGCAGCGACAGAAGCTCAGCTTTCTTTGACAAAATTGCCCGACACCCGCCAGATCGGGTACATCCAATCTGCCGGCGCTATCCACGAAGTGGTAGCAGTGCCGATCTTTTCGACCGACACAGGGGATCTGGTTGCGGGGCTCGTGATCGGGTTCAAGCCCTTTGAGCTGCAAAACAAAAATACCGGAATGCAAAGCGGGATTTGGGTGGATGGCCACCTGCATCTCCCGGCCCTGGCACCTTCGGCTCAAAATTTTCTGAACGACAAGATAACAACGGCGCTCGCTAATTCTGACGCAGAGCAAAATTATTTTCGCGTTGAAGTGGATGGGGAACCTCAGCTGTTATTTTATAAACGGCTAAATCCGGCGTCGCTGTTTCCACCTGCATACGAAATTTGCCTCTATCCCCTCGCCTCATGGACGGCACAACTGCATCGCCTGCGCTGGCAAATTGGCGGCGCGGGTGCGCTTCTGTTGTTAGGTGGATTCGTCGCAAGCCACTTCGTCGCGCGCAGCATGTCCGCGCCCGTAAAGAAACTGGCGCTCGATTCGGAAGAGAATCGCGCAGAACGAGAACGCGCCGAGGCCGCACTGGCGTCAACGGCCGAGGAACTGGAGCGATCCACCAGATATTCGGCCGATGCGTCACACCAGTTGAAAAGCCCTATGACAGTCCTTCGGATTGGCCTCGAATCATTGCTCGAGCGCGAGGGATTTAAGCCGGAAGTGTATGAAGAGTTATCCACTTTGCTTCATCAAACGCGTCGGTTAACCGGTGTAATCGACGATTTGCTTTTGCTGTCGCGAATGGATGCTGGTCACGTTCGAATCGCATCGACCGCGGTAAATCTGAGCGAACTGGTAGATGAATGGCTGGATGATCTCGGCGCGTTGCCTGATTCGCCCGACGTGAAGATCGAAAGAGAATTTCCGCGCGGGCTGCTTATCGCCGGCGAAAAACGCTACACATCACTTATTGTGCAAAATCTTCTGGAGAACGCACGAAAATACAATCGCGCGGGCGGGCACATTCGGGTCAGCGGGCGTGATAACGGCAAACAGGTTGTGCTGACAATCGGAAACAATGGCCGTACCATTCCGGCAGGTGAAAACATTTTCGAGCGGTTTCATCACAGCTCGAGTCCCGCCGCCGCTTCGGGCCATGGTATCGGTCTCAACCTGGCGCGCGAACTGGCGAGATTGCACGGAGGCGAATTGCGGCTGGTGCGTTCAGAAAACGATTGGACGGAATTCGAAGTGCGCTTTTCCGCCGCAAACGGTGTTAATGGAGTTGCATGAAGGCGCAAATCTTCAGTCTGTGCATTTTCGCGTGCACAGCATGCGCTTTCGATATCGATGACACTCTCGACCGGCTCGACAGCACGCTGACAATCTCCGGGTTCCAGAACAATTTTCGCGCGCGATTGAGCGGCACTGTCGATCTGGAGTTCTATAATTTCCAACAACCGGCGCCTGGTCTCATCGATTCAGACGAGGACAATCTCGTCAATCCCCGTCTCATTTTATTTCTGGACGCGCAGGCCGGTTCGCAAGTCTATTTCTTCGCACAGGCGCGACTGGATCGCGGCTTCGACCCGAGCGACCACGGCGCCGAGGTTCGTTTGGATGAGTATGCGCTTCGAATCACGCCGTGGCAGGACGGCCGGTTTACGTTGCAAGTCGGTCAATTCGCGACCGTCGTCGGCAATTGGGTCCCGCGACATCTACCGTGGGATAACCCCTTTATTAGCGCGCCGTTGGTTTACGAAAATGTGACTTCTGTTCAAGACAAGTACGCGCCATTTTCACCTTTGTATTTCATCTATGCTCCGTACGCCCAGGGAAAGTACGCGTTCAATCCATTGATCTGGGGACCGAGTTATGCCAGCGGGATCTCCGTTTCCGGGCGGTTCGGCCTGTTTGATTACGCCGTCGAAATGAAGAATGCGTCACTCTCTTCACGTCCCGAATCCTGGTATATTACCGAGAATGGCTTCGAAAATCCGACTTTTAGCAGCCGGATCGGATTTCGGCCTAACGAAGCTTGGAACTTCGGCTTCTCAGGCAGCGAAGGCCCGTATTTTCGACAAGAAGCAGAATCCTCGTTGCCGCCGGGCCGGGACATCAGCGACTATCGCGAGTTTGTTCTGGGACAGGACATCAGCTTCGCATGGCATCACTTGCAACTGTGGGCGGAGTTTTATGAAGGACGTTTTCAAGTTCCGAACGTGGGAGACGCGGACACGTTCGCTTACTACATCGAAGCGAAATACAAATTTACACCGCAATTCTTTGGCGCGGTCCGGTGGAACCAGCAACTATTTAACACCATCAATACTGGCTATGGCACAACAGAAAATTGGAGCCCAAACCTTGCCCGAATCGACGTCGCTGCTACCTATCGTCTCACCACACACGCGCAGCTAAAACTGCAATACAGCTTCCAGCATGAAACCACCGCCCCTGGCCAGGATAACCATTTGTTCGCGACACAGTTTACGGTTCGCTTCTGATCGTCCATTGTTGCCGACAAACCTGTGAGAATTCTGATTGTTGAAGATGAGCTCCCCGTAGCGCGGCAAATCGCCGCAGCACTGACCGAGGACGGTCACGATTCGAAAACTGTTCACAGTGGAGAAGACGCATTGGCGGAACTGAGCAAAGGTCCTTTCGACCTGATTGTGGTCGATGTTGGCCTGCCTGGCATTAATGGTTTCGAACTGTTGCAACGACTGCGCGAACAGCATCTTGCCAGTCGTGTACTCTTGCTGACCGGGCGGAGTGCCGTCGAAGATCGAGTCACCGGCTTGCAACTCGGGGCCGACGATTATTTACCGAAGCCATTTGCCATGCGCGAACTGATTGCGCGCGTCCGGGCACTGGGCCGCCGCTATCCCGAGGAACCGGTAATATGTTTACGCGTCGGCGATATCACACTCGATCTATCAACGCACGACGTTCACCGAAACACGCAGAAGATCGAGCTTTCTCCACGCGAACTAATGTTGTTAAAGGTCCTGATGCGAGAACCCGGCCGCGTGTTCACCCGCACGGAACTCTGCGAACGGGTGTGGGAACACGCGCATGAGTACGACACCAAGCTGGTTGAGGTGTTCATTGGACGCCTCAGAAGAAAACTCGGTGAACCTCCTCTAATTCACACCATCCGCCACGTAGGCTATACCATCGGCCGCCCGGAGGGAAAACTTCCCGCTCACCGCGATACAAACTCGCAACGGCGCGGGTAACTGTTCGCGCACAGAGGCAGCGTGTCGCAGCAGTGCCACACTGCGGGGGCGCGGCGAGTATCTGAAGTAACAGCCGCGTTACCTTTGGGCGATTGCGTGCGGTGACACATCGATTGCAGTTTCACCGCAATATTTCGCTGAATGTTTTCAAACGGGAGCTTGCAATGAGAATGTTTCCCTGGCGTCTTGTACTCGTCATGGCAATCGCCGTTTTGCTTCCCGGCTATCCCAAGTCGGCAAGCGCGATGATGGTCAACGTAAGTGTTGGCCCCGGTGGCAACCTGGTGTTTGACCCTGCATCAATTACGATTAACCCGGGTGATCAAGTGAAATGGACTTGGGCTTCGAGCGGGCATAGCACAACTTCAGGCTCGCCGGGAATGCCGAACAATCTCTGGGATTCTGGCGTTCATAACGAGGGAGCGACATTCACTCGCACCTTCAATAGTGCCGGGACATTTCCGTACTACTGCACTCCGCATGGTGGATGTTGCGGCATGGTAGGCACCGTTACGGTAGTTAACGCGTCGCCGACCCCGAACCCCACGCCCACGCCCACGCCGATCGGCTCGGCGACGCCAACGTCCATTCTCGCCAACATCAGCACCCGCAGCTTTGTCCAGACGACCGACAACGTGATGATTGGAGGTTTCATCGTTCAAGGAACCCAAGCAAAGAGAGTCATCATTCGTGCCATCGGTCCCGAGCTTACTCCATTTGGCGTGCCGAACGTATTGGCTAACCCGACGCTGGAACTGCATGATGGAACGGGGAACTTGATTGGCTTCAACGATGATTGGCAGACTACCGTGATCGGTGGAGTCATAACACAAAATCAGGTGCAGGATATCGTCGCTAGTGGGAAGGCTCCCACAGACACAAGGGAATCTGCAATCATTGCAGATCTCCCCGCAGGCAACTACACAGCGATTGTGCGCGGAGTAAGTAGCACCACTGGAGTTGCTCTCGTGGAAGTGTACGATCTCGTTCCCGAAGCTGATTCAATTCTTGCGAACATCAGCACTCGCAGTCTCGTCCAGACAACCGATAACGTGATGATTGGAGGTTTCATCGTCCAAGGCACCCAGCCAAAGATGGTCATTATTCGTGCCATTGGACCGGAGCTCACTCCATTTGGCGTGCCGAACGTACTGGCTAACCCCATGTTGGAACTGCACAACGGTACCGGTGGATTAATCGCTTCTAACGATAACTGGCAGACTACGATAATCGGCGGAATTATCATGCAGGATCAGGTCCAGCAAATCATCAACAGCGGACGGGCTCCGACTGATCCAAGGGAATCTGCAATTATCGCGAATCTTCCAGCGGGCAACTATACGGCAATCGTTCGTGGCGTAAGCGACACCACTGGAGTCGCGTTGGTAGAAGTGTACGATTTGCAGTAGGATTGCTTCTGCTAAACCGCCACGCTTAATCGATTGCTTCATTACCGCCCAGTGTGGCCGTTTGCGCGAATCAATCGTGGTTGATAATAATCGAGAGAAAGGTAACAACCGCGTTACCTTTGTACTATTGCCTCTAGCGGCGTGTTTGCGGCAGTCTCGCACCGTAATTCTGGGCGAGTTGTTACCAATCACATTTTTCGATGAAAATCTTTCCTTGGCGTGCCATCATTTTGATGGCAGCGGCTACTTACCTTGTCGTTTACCCGCAGGCGGCAAGTGCAACGACCTTCAACGTAACGGTTGGACCGGGCACCAACCTGGTCTTTGATCCTGCGTCGGTCACGATTCACCGGGGCGACCAGGTGAAATGGACCTGGGGTTCGAGCGGCCACAGTACAACCTCGGGCTCGCCTGGAATGCCGAATGGCATCTGGGACTCTGGCATTCACGACCAGGGAGCGATCTTTACTCGCACCTTTAATAGTGCCGGAACCTTTCTGTACTACTGCACTCCGCACGGCGGGTGCTGTAATATGGTAGGGAGCGTGATAGTCGTGGCTGAGACGCCCACACCGACACCTACACCAAGGCCAACGGCGACCGCCACTCCAAGGCCAACCGCAACTATCACGCCAAGACCAACGGCGACTGCCACGCCAAGACCAACGGCGACTGCCACACCTAGACCAACTGCGAGTGGCACGCCGAGGCCCACGGCCACACCGCTCCCAACAAGTGCCCTCTTCAACATTAGCACTCGCTCGTTTGTTCAGACGGATGACAACGTGATGATTGGAGGCTTCATCATTCAAGGAACCGAACGTAAGACCGTAATCATTCGTGCCATCGGTCCGGAGCTCACTCAATTCGGCGTTCCCAACGTCTTAATTAATCCCACATTGGAACTGCACAATGGTGCCGGATCTCTATTGGCCTCCAACGACAATTGGCAAACCACGATAATCGGCGGCATAATCGTACGCAGCCAGGTCCAACAAATCATCAACAGCGGTCACGCGCCCATGGACCCCAGGGAGTCAGCCATCATTGCAAGCCTTCCAGCTGGTAACTACACCGCCATCGTCCGCGGTGTGAGTAATACCAGAGGAGTTGGACTGGTGGAAGTGTACGATCTCAGCCCGGACGCGGATTCCACGCTTGATAACATTAGTACTCGCAGCTTTGTCCAGATAAACGACAACGTCATGATTGGCGGTTTCATCGTTGCGGGAAACAGGCCCAAGAGAGTCATCATCCGCGCCATCGGCCCCGAGCTCACTCAATTCGGCGTTCCAAACGTCTTGGCTGATCCAACACTGGAATTGCACGACGGCACCGGCGCCCTGATTGCATCGAACAACAACTGGCAGACCACAATAATCGGCGGGATTATCATGAATGACCAGGTTATGGCTATCCTCAATAGCGGACACACTCCAACAGATGGAAGGGAGTCTGCCATCATAGCAAACCTTCCGGCAGGCAATTACACAGCGATTGTGCGCGGTGTTAATGGCACCACTGGAGTCGCTCTCGTAGAAGTGTACGATCTGCCTTAACCGGGACCTCTATTACCGCAATGGAAGCCGCTGAGCTTCCGTGTTGCCAAATTCATTGAGATTTCGAAGATACCGATGCTATAAGACTGAAGCCTCTACATCCGGTGTAAAGGTAACAATCGCGTAACTTTAGTGTGATCGTATCAATTCCATCTTCATAGTAAACACACCGTCATGTTAACCAAGCGAATTCCGATTGATGTGTCGCAAATTGTTTTCCTGCTGCTTTGTGTTTTGGCCGCACTCATGTTGGCCTATTCAGGCGGCCCAGTCCGGGCAGATTCCATCTCTGAAAAATGGGTTAGTCCTGCTCCGAGCGCAGCGAAAAAAAATCCGATTCAGTCGACGCAAGATTCGGTGGGTGCCGGCCAGAAGATCTACTCGAAAACCTGCGCTATGTGTCATGGGAAAACCGGAGACGCTGATGGCCCCGCAGTGATCGAGCTCAACATTCACCCTGCGAAACTCTCCGATCCGCAGCTGGCAAGGGAATCTGACGGATCGCTGTTCTGGAAGATCACGACCGGTAAGAAACCGATGCCGGCTTATGGCAAAAGACTTTCCGAAACAGATCGCTGGAATCTGGTGAATTACGTTCGCACGCTCTCAACGCGATAAAGATCGTTTGTGTCGGACATGGCTTTAGACCGGGACAGCCAAGCTCCAGGATTCTAATGTGTTCGTCGCGTTGCGTTTCTCTACGCCGTCGGGCATTCATAACCAATCAATTTCCGACGTAGCCGACGTTTGAAAAACTCGCGTTCCCACGTCATAACGCGCAGCACGCGGGAAAGAGTAACAACTTCGTTACTTTTCCAAAACGGAAGCGGACCCGAATTGCTGCGATGTATTAGGAAAAAACAGAACCAATGAAAACCACTCAGACTTATACCAGAATCGGCCTGCTCTTTTTAGGAGCAGCGGTGTTCGTGGTCGCGTCTGCACGCGCGGACACGTACTCGTGGACAAATCTTCAATCGGACATCCCCGGCGTCGCGCAGCACGTGGATTCCAATCTGGTCAATCCATGGGGCATGGCAACCCCGACGGCAAATGGCCCAATTTGGGTCAGCGACAACGGCACTGGAGTTTCAACGCTCTACAATCCGGATGGCACGGCCCGTTCGCTCATAGTGACGATTCCTACAGCGGCACGAAACCGAGGAACGGCAAATCCGACCGGCGTTGTATTTAACAACACAGCGTCCTTCCAAGTTACAAAAAATGGCACATCAGCGCCGGCTCGATTTATCTTCGTCAGCGAAGACGGTTCCATCTCAGGCTGGAACCCGATGGTGGATCCAACAAACGCCATCATCGCCGTCGATAACGGCACAAACCACGGTGTTAATCGCGCGATTTACAAAGGTGTAACGGTAGGTGTGGCAAATGGCCACAATTTTCTGTACGCAACCGACTTCCACACCGGCAAGGTCGAAACCTACGATGAGAATTTTCACCAGGTGACCCCCAACGGTTTTGTAGATCCCAATCTTCCGGCAGGCTACGGGCCGTTCGGCATCCGAAATTTCAACGGCGAAATCTTCGTGACCTATGCGAAACAGGACCACAAAAGGGAAGATGACGTTGCCTGTGACGGGTGTGGCTTCGTTAACGTGTTTGATACGAGCGGCAATTTCCTTCGGCGATTGATCTCAAACGGCAATCTCAACGCGCCTTGGGGCCTTGCTCTTGTTGACGGCGAACTCTGGGTTGGCAACTTCGGGAATGGATTCATCAATAATTACGATCCAGCTACCGGCGCCTTTATCGAGACGCTGACGCGAGCCGATGGGACCGCGCTTCAATTTGATGGACTTTGGGATCTTCTTCCGCTCGGCGACGGCGTTTATTTCACCGCCGGCATAGCGGACGAAGAGCATGGCCTGTTTGGTCTGATTACAGAGGACTAGAATTAGGGACGCTGCAGTTTGGGGGCGCACGCTTCCTTGACCGTTGCCATAAGGGTGTTGTCCCGGCAAGGGCGTGCGCTCGCCCATCTAACCGTCATTTGTTTGGTAACAATAATGTTACCATTTCCCAGGTTTTGAGCCGGAGGAGCAGCGGCTCTTTCATTGACCACATTCGCCGCGGAACATACGCTTTGAGACACGAGGTATGCTGGCTAACAAGCATGAGATTTCGTGGAATGGAACCGGCTTGCGTTCGCAGGCGAGAATTCGTCCAGCGGTAAGCATCCAAAGTAAAGCCGATGCATTTGCGACGACGCATTGGAGCCTCGTATTTGCCGCGCAGGGTCGATCGGCTGCCGCAGAAGCAGCGCTGGAACAACTTTGTCGGATTTACTGGCGACCTCTGTATGCTTTTGCCCGCCGACAAGGTTGCGATCCAGAGGAAGCACGGGATTTAACACAAGGTTTCTTTGAGGTGCTACTTAAACGGCGCGACCTCGATGCAGCCCGCAGAGAGAAAGGGCGTCTGCGCTCCTATCTGTTGGTCTCGTTCAAGCACTTTTTGGGAGGCGAACGACGCAAAGAGATGACGATCAAACGAGGCTGTGGACAATGGTTAATCCCGCTCGAAGAGTTGCACGCGACCGAGCAGGCCGGTCTTTTCGCCGATGGACTCGTAGATACGCTAAGCGCCGACCGATTGTATCAACGACGTTGGGCTTCGACCCTCATCGAGCACGTTCTTAGACGCTTGAAGAATGAGTACGGCGCGACTGGCAACGCGCTGCTGTTTGATTCTCTAAAATTATTACTGCCAGACGAACCCGACGCGCCGTCGCGCTCAGAAATCGCCGCGAGATTGGGAATGACGGACAACGCTCTCAGGCAGGCTTTTCATCGATTCCGCCATCGTTATCAGTTGTTATTACGCGAGGAGATTGGCCACACAGTCGCCGATCCCGGCGAAATCGAAGATGAATTGCGTCAGTTAATTGTTGTTCTGCGATCGTAGTGATACCGAATTTCGTGCGATCCATAACGGGGGCATCCGAGTTCAATCCGTGAAATTTGCACCGAATGTTTGCCCAAGATGTGCCGCAGAAATTTTTTCCGATGCCGCTGAAGGCCTTTGTACGGCCTGCATGCTTGAGACAGGCCTTGGATTATTTACCGAAGTCGCTGCCGGAATAGAAGATGCCGGGGAGGCGCAGGAATCTGCACCCTTCGACAGAAATGTTGGCCGAAGGAGAAACGGGACACCTTATAAGCCAAGCGCGCCTGTGAGTCTGGGCGACTATGAATTGCTGGAAGAAATCGGCGGCGGGGGCCAGGGAATCGTCTATCGGGCACGACAGAAAAGTCTCAATCGCACAGTAGCATTAAAGGTTGTCAGCATAGGCCATTGGACTAAGCAACCACGTCTCAAGCGATTTCGGCTCGAAGCGGAAACCGCTGCAAGTTTAGATGATCCGAACATTGTTCCGATCTACGAAATCGGCGAGTGCGAAGGGTCGTGCTACTTCAGCATGAAGTTGGTTGAAGGCGCTCCGCTTGATCAACTCGTTAGGCGCGAACTCCTGCCGATTCGTCGGACAGCGGAATTGATAGCCAAGCTCGCGGGCGCTGTGCATTACGCGCATGCGCGCGGTATTCTCCATCGAGATATCAAGCCTGGAAACATATTGCTGGATGCCAAGGGCGAACCGCACCTCACAGATTTTGGACTGGCGCGGCTTACTGAAACCGAAAGCACGGTCACCCGCACAATCGAAACTCTCGGCACGCCGAGTTACATGGCCCCGGAACAGGCGCTCGGGAATAACAACCAGCTTACCAGGGCGACTGATGTCTATGGACTAGGCGCAGTGCTTTACCATTTGCTAACTGGTCATCCGCCATTTGCAGGCGGCACAACCTACGACACCATCCGGCTGCTTTTGGAAACCGAGGCACGGCAACCGCGTCTCTGGAATCCCACAATAGACCGCGACCTAACAACGATCTGTTTGACGTGCCTCGAAAAAGATCCGCAGCGCCGTTACCCATCAGCCTTGGAATTGGCCGAAGATCTTGATCGATGGCTCACGCACAAACCGATTCATGCGCGGCGCGCGGGGATTTTCAGCCGGGGAAGAAAGTGGATACGCCGAAACCCGCTGGCTGCGGGATTGATGGCATCTTTGGCAGCGCTGGCGACGGCAGTGTTTGTGATCCTTTGGAAAGTCGGACCGATTGGACACATTCCAACAAAGGGCATTGCTGTGCTGCCGTTTGAAAATCTAAGCCACGACAGGGACGACGCATTGTTCGCGGATGGTGTTCAAGATGACCTCTTGACGAAGTTAGCGCAAATTCGCGATCTCAAAGTCATCAGCCGCACCAGCGTAATGCAATATCCGCCCGGAGCGGCACGCGACATTCGGAAGATCGGAAACGCACTGCAGGTTTCTTATGTTTTAGCTGGCAGTCTGCGCAAGACCGGTTCGTGGCTGCACATGAATGTTCAGCTAATTAATACCCGCAGCGATGCGCATCTCTGGGTTGAGCAATACGACTGCGATTTAAAGGAGGTATTCGGGATCCAAGGCCAAATTGCACAAAAAGTCGCCGAACAACTCCGTGCGAAAGTCTCTTCCGCTGAGAAATTAGCGATCAACCGTCCACCGACTGCTGATCTCACTGCATTTAATTTGTACAGCCGTGCCAAAAAACTTCTCCTTGTCGACACAAACTTTACGACCGGCGCAAAGCCGAAGTTCATGGAGGCTATTGATCTTTTGAACCAGGCAGTCGCGCATGATCGGGCATTCTTTCAAGCCTATTGCCAACTCGCCAGAGCTCACGAGCAGCTCTATCTGTATGGTATCGATCAAACGCCTGCGCGATTAGCTCTCGCGGAGGAAGCTGTCCAGGCCGCGTTACACCTTCGTCCCGAAGCTGGCGAAGCCCATCTTGCCCGTGCCGAGAACCTGTACATGGGCTACCTCGACTATCATGGCGCCTTAGCTGAACTCGCGACAGCGAGCAACACGTTACCTAACGACCCAAACATTTTCGGGTTGAAGGGCGCCATTCTGCGTCGCCAGGGCAAACAGGAGGAAGC
>DATDFM010000101.1:0-4936 GCA_036522635.1 Candidatus Udaeobacter sp.
AATCTCGATGCTGTGCTCGATGTTCGCCGGGATGGCGTAGGTGTCGCCGGGATCCAGCTCGTGTCGCGAGTCGCGTGTAAGCACACGGATGCGACCGGAGAGAATATAGCCGGTCTGCTCGTTCGGATGCGAGTGAAACGGAATTACGTTCTCTTTTAGGTAATGCATCTTGGTGACCATCGACTGTGGCCCAATGGCCAGGAGATCGAAGGCAACACCAAATGAATTTCGCTGCTTGGCTTCCCCAGGTTTGACGACGTGAATCAAAGGCATCTTGAGAAAATGGTTTCAGGTCTGGCTCGACCCATGATTCGCGCGCGCGATCACTGAAGAGCAACTGTCGCGAGGAACCCGTATAACAATTTCATTTTAGGATAATTTCACGAATCAATTCAATGCCCAGAACTTTTCTGTATGCACTCCGTTCCACTCTTTTCTTGTTCTGAAACTCGGTGCTACCGATTACCTTCCTGGCCACATATTCTTGCTCGATGCCTTTATCGCCGATGTTCCCACCATAAGCCGCCATGTTTTTAAAAGTGAGATATAAAAATATATTGGGCTGATCCGGTGATTTTGGAGTGGCCTGGAAGACCTTGTAATCGATGATTATTCCAGCTTTCTTCATGGCTTCCATGGTCGGCTTCCATGTCGAATTTAGCCAATCGATGTACTCTGCGAAATGCCCGTACTCAACTTGTAGGTAGTTCACCTCAGTGACCGGGCCGTCAGTATACTTGCGGTCATTCTGGGCAAGTGCATCCCGGGTGAGTGTATCCTGGGCACGTGCATTACGCGAAAGTGAGGAAGCTGCGAGACACATAGATAAGATAATAGTCTTAATCAATTTTCTTCTTTCCTGTTGTGATATATTTCCACTCAGCTACGGATTGACTTGACCTGTCCCGAGTGTTCCTAACGTGTCTATGCCAAATAGAAAATACACAAATTCATTATTATCACGATTATAGTTCCGTTGGAGCACGATTCTGTTGTTCGTCGGGAAAACGTCTTGAACCTAACAATCGGCCTAACGAATAGTTTTTGAATTACAAAACCCCCGGAGCCTCCAGGGCTCGAACCCCGTCCCTTTCCAAATACGCCTGATCTTGCAGTCGAAAAACCAGTGAACGCCTTTGTCCACCGATTTTGTCCACTCGTGACAATTTTTCGGCGTATTTGGAAAAGGTGAGATCACTCCAATTCGGCCGTTTTCCCTCGTGTGAGCGGTTCCGATCAGGTGAGATTAAATGAGCATAATTGCTCACTTATCTTTGCGAACGAGACAGTTAGCTCGTGGACAAAGCCGGTGGACAAAAGCTTCCACTCAGCCGTTTCTTCCAGGCGAACACAAGCTGGAGCGTCTCATACGTTCTGCTCGTGCTGAACCGGCTCATTTTCCCATGGCTCGATGGGTTGCTCTGCGCCGACAACAAGATAAGGCGGATTGACGCGCTGCAATCGCGGACTAATTAACGCCAAATGGAACACCAACCGGCACGGTCCGAATACAAGAAGGTTTGGTCTGCTCTTTCCGCGACCGAAGATCAGGCGAAATTGCATGTAATCGGGGCGACCGAAGAAGCCGCTTTCCAGGCGACTGGCGAGGAAACTTTGAGATTTCTTCAAGACAGCGTTGGTATTCGAAAGGAAGATGTCGTTCTTGAAATCGGCTGCGGAGTTGGGCGTGTTGGGAAAGTTGTGGCACCGCTTTGCCGAAAATGGATCGGCTGCGATGTCGCCTCGAACATGCTCTTGCTGACAGCAAAACGACTAAATGATTTGTCGAATGTGGAGCTAGTGGAGCTATCCGGTTATAATTTGAGCGGCGTTGCGGATGCTTCGGTGGACGTTGTTTATTGCACAGTGGTGTTTATGCACCTCGAGTCGTGGGACCGATTCAATTACATTTCAGAAGCATTTCGCGTACTGCGACCCGGAGGTCGCGTTTATGTGGATAACATCAACCTCTGCACGGATGGCGGCTGGAAAGTGTTCGAAAATCACCGCTCATTCCAACCCGCAACCCGCCCGCCTCACATGACGCAGAACTCCACTCCTCAGGAAATCGAGACGTACCTGATGCGCGCAGGATTTTCAGATGTGCGGATTCGCACGGACGATGACTGGATCCGCGCATCGGGCATTAAGCGGGAACTCATCGGAAACAGCTAATACTTTGCAGTGAATATCACGTCGGTTTTTGCTGGAGCGGCTAACCGCGCGCGTGCTGTCAGTGAGCAAATCGCGAGCGCAGAAGACCGATATTATTGGTGGTTTGATCATCCAGTCGATTGGGGACGGCCGGCAAAAACTCTTTACATCGCCGGTTGGTGCGTAAGCCGGCGCGGCAAGAAAATCCGTTCGATCCGTGCACGGCGCGGACGCCAGAAGTTTTTGGGCAACTACGGAATTGAACGCAAGGATGTGGGGGCTGGCTCTGAGCGGATTGGCTTTGCGATCGCCGTGCCCCTGCCACGAGGAAAATCGGACGTCACAATTGAAGTACTGGAGTCTGATGGCGTGTGGCGAAAGATTTCCAATCGCGCTGTCGTGGGCGCTCCGAATGAAAACTCAGCAGCGCCTATCGACCCCAAATATTTCATTCCAAATCCCGGCGCTAACCGGCGAATTGAGTTCTGGCTCGATCGTCCATCGGTTTGGCCCAAGAAAGGCCGTCATCTCAAAGTTACCGGATGGTGTTTCGCGATCTCTGGGCCCGAGATCACCGAGGTGCGCGCGCGTGTGCGGAAGAAATTTTTTCCAGCACGGTTCGGTATGCCACGACCCGACATCGCACTTGGACACGACAATAAACCGGGCGCGTTGCGGAGCGGCTTTTCGTTGCAAGCCACCATCCCGCCGGGCCGCAGCGAATTCGTAATGGAAGCGCGCAGCGGTAACGGCCAATGGGAGACCTTTTTCATTCATCCCGTGCGCGGCGCGATTTTCGGAGATCAAGTCAACGGCGATGGAATCATCGGCGATTATGCGCGCTGGATTAAATGCTACGATCAGCTCCAACGAGACGACCTGAACCGCATTCGGCAGCAAATCGCGGAGTTTAGTTATTCCCCGCTCATTTCGGTTTTGTTGCCGGTTTACAATTCGAATTTGAAGTGGCTCCGGCGCGCGATTTTGTCAGTCCAAAAGCAATTGTATCCGCATTGGCAGCTTTGCATCGTGGACGATGCCTCGACCCACCGTAAGGTCTGGCCTCTCCTGCAAAAGTGCGCGCGTGGGGACCGTCGAATAAAGTTGATGCGACGCACGGAAAATGGGCACATCTCAGCGGCGTCAAATGACGCATTGAGTTTAGCCACCGGCGATTTCGTGGCATTGCTCGATCACGATGACGAACTGGCGCCTACGGCATTGTACTTCATGGCACTGGCGTTGAACAAGAATCGGAATCTGCAACTACTCTACAGTGACGAGGATAAGCTTGAAGAACACAATCGACGCTCTGAGCCGTATTTTAAATCCGATTGGAACCCGGAACTCTTTCTAGCGCAAAACTTTGTTTCCCACCTGAGTCTGTACCGAACTGATTTGATCCATCGTGTCGGCGGTTTTCGCGTCGGATTCGAAGGTTCGCAGGATTATGATCTGACGCTGCGTTGCATAGAACAAATCGCGCCGGAGGAGATCGAACATTTGCCCCGGGTTCTTTATCACTGGCGCGCAAGCGATGATAGCACAGCATCAAATCCTACTGCTAAACCGTATGCCCAAAAAGCTGCTCGCCGGGCGGTGCAGGAGCATCTCGACAGGACGGGAGTCGCGGGCACGGTGGCGCCGAGTCACGGTGTTTATTTACAGACAAAATATGCGCTGCCTAACGAGCGACCGATGGTTTCCATTGTTATTCCGACACGAGATCAGGCTTCGTCGTTGAAGAAGTGTGTGAATAGCATTTTCGAAAAGACCGATTATCCCTCGTACGAAGTAATCCTGCTTGATAACCAGAGCCACGATTCTGACGCCTTGGAATTTTTGGCGGCGCTAAAAAAACGTCACGGTGTTCGGTTGGAGCGGATCGACGAGCCATTCAATTACAGCCGCCTGAATAATCATGGCGTGGAATTATCTCAGGGACCGTTCGTAGCGTTGCTTAACAATGACGTAGAAGTGCTCCATCCGGACTGGCTCAACGAGATGGTAAGCCGTGCGATGCAACCAAAAGTAGCGATGGTTGGCGCACGGCTCTTATATCCTAACGGGACGATCCAGCACGGCGGAGTAATCCTCGGCGCAGGTGGCATAGCCGGTCATGCGCATGTTGGTCTTTGGCCCGGCGACCCGGGCTATTTTGCTCGTGCACATCTCGCGCAAGATATTTCCGCAGTCACGACTGCTTGCGCGCTGGTGAAGCGGGCAGCGTATTTACAAGTCGGAGGCTTCGACGAGAAGCTGGCTGTCACGTTCAATGACGTCGATCTCTGCCTGCGATTGCGTGAAGCCGGTTACCGCGTTCTCTGGACGCCGTACGCCGAATTAATTCACCACGAGTCGGCCAGTCGCGGTTTCGAGGACAGCGCACCGAAACAGGTCCGATTTTTGGCGGAAGTCGCTTACATGGAATCGAAATGGGGCGACAGATTGCTGCGCGATCCGTTTTACAATCCGAACCTCTCGCTCGGCGAAAATCTTTTCACTTTGGCTTTTCCGCCACGCACGACCAAGCCGTGGCAGAATGTTGCAACGTCGGTGAATGATTGAAGTCCTGCTGGACCGATTATGACCGAATTAATCGACGAGAAAGCGATAGTCGCGGATTACGCGTTTCGTTTCGATGCGCTGCCACAGCGGGTCACTTTTACCAAACAAATCAAAATCGCCGGCTGGTTGTTGCATCGGCAAGGCCAGCCGATTCACGGTATTCGTGGAGTTGTTCGCGGTACATTATGGCGCCGCTCGATTTTTCGGGCCCGCC
>DATDFM010000102.1:0-25356 GCA_036522635.1 Candidatus Udaeobacter sp.
AGCGAGTCATATCGAGCAGGAGTTGCAACACGGGCTATGGTCGCACTGCGCTATCTATGAGGATGAACTGCAACATTTCTGGCCACTAGACGCGGCCTATCGAGAAGTTAGGATCGCGGCGTTTGCGGCAAGATATGGCTATCGTCTGCGGTTCTATCACAAAGGAATGTGCGCCATTTTCGACAGGCAACCAGACGAGGCTGCCACCCACGTAGGTGTCAAATCCGCTGACAGGTAAGCGTTCGCGTCGCGAAGATTCAACCCATCTGTCGAACGATGCGATGCGACGGGGCGTTAAGACAAATTGTCTTGACTGGCTGACCTGCTTTTCCCAAGCTCGGACTCGCTAAACGGATCTCGAATCAGGCGGAGGGCTTCTCCCCGCGAGGTTCTTCGCCTTTTCCGGACCCGCATTCGCAAAATCACCAGAGCGGGGAAACAAACGGAATCATGAATCAACAGCAAATAATTAGAGACGGAATCAAAATCAGCCTGCGAAGGACACTGATTTTTGCCGCGATCGTGGCTGTGATTGTGGCGAACGCCGGAGTCAAAGCCTATGGTGAGCCGGGCGACATATTCGCCTCCATTAATGGTGGGCCCGGAAACGGTGCCGGAGCGATTTTTAAATACGACCCCAATGGCGTGCAAAGCATGTTTGCTTACGGTCTTGATCAACCTCGCGGATTGGCGTTCGACAGCGTCGGCAATTTGTTTGTGGCAACAAACTCCTGCGACGAAAATACCTGGTGTCATCCCACAATTGTGAAAATCACGCCGGGCGGCACGCAGAGTACGTTCGCAACGATACCAGATTCCTTTTTCGCTGAAGGCGTGGCAATTGACCACTCAGACAATGTGTATGTCATGGCGATTGCATGGTCGAATACTGTCTCCATCATTTTTAAAATTACGCCGCAAGGAGAGCGCGGATCCTTTGGATTTGTTCCGGGTCACGGCTTTGACCTGGCCTTCGATCGCACCGGTGACTTGTTCGCGGCAGATGTGACCGGTCAAACTATTTACCGGTTCGCGCCGGATGGCAGACGAAGTGTATTTGTTGGCCCGGAAGCTTTCACCAAGCCCGAAACGGGCCCGTTCGGGCTGGCTTTTGATCAGTTCGGAAATCTTTTCGTATCTACTGCGATGTACCCTAATACTGCCGACGCAATTCTTAAATTTACTGCGAAAGGTGTTAAGAGAACCTTTGTGTCAGGCCTGCCTAATCCGCGCGACTTAATCTTCGACAGCGCGGGCAAACTTTTCGTAACTGAAATCCCTCCATCTGCCAGCGGCGATATCTTGAAATTTACACACCGCGGAGAACCGACTGTCTTTGCTTCAGACATTGGCATCCAAGAAAATAGCGGCCCCGAGTATCTGGCGATCGAGCCAGGCCCGATCATGACGGATTTCAAGATGCTCTCCAACGGATCGCATCTCCAAGCGTCGAGATAACGCGCCAAATGATTCGCGCAAAGGTGGGTGAGCAGGAGTAAGCGAATCGATGTTCACGGATTAGATTTCGGCTCCCTCGTTTCGAAGTAAACGCGCGAGTTTGGCCGCTGGCATCATTCCAACAACCGCATGCCGATGCGGCCATCCCATCGCTGGGACACCGGTGACGCCGGCCATGTGGCCTTCTTTCATAAACATATCGACGGCGGGAGAAAATCGGTGCTCGTTCCAAGCGGCTTCTACTTCTGGAGCAGAAATGCCGAAGCGTTCAGCGGTCGGCACGATGACGTCGTGTTTTGAGATGTCAGCATGTTTGGTGAAGAACGCGCGCGAGACATCCTGATAAAAGACGCCGACTGCGTCGTCGCCTTCTCTGGCGCGCAACAGCTCGGCGGTCTCGAGCGCGAAACGCGAGTTAACGTTGCGTTTGGGCGGGTCGATCGGAAGCCCGATTTCCTGGCCTAAACGCTCAAGCCGCGCGCGAACCTGCGGCCAGGCCTCCGGTGGAAACGGTTTCGGTGCCCCTTCGGGCGGCGTCTCAGGGTGAATCTCAAATGGAAGCCAACGCAGATCAGCCTGGAGCTGTCGCGCCGCCTCTTCGGCCCAGACCGAGCCGAGGTAACAAAACGGTCAAATAACGTCAGACCAGATATTGATGACGCGATCCATACGTGACCCTAGCACTCGATTACATGGTCGCGACAAGGATCGCGAAAACGTTAACCTGCATGTAGTCGCGACCGCGGAATCAATCGAGCCAATAAAAATCGAGCGACATGGACGAAGCCCATAGCGATGACCGAATGGGAGTGAACGAATGGAGCCAGCGGGAAGCGGTGCAACATAGACGCAGCAAAGCGGAGGTCGCAGATCGAGAACTGGGAAGTTTGAGTTAATCAATAGAGCCCAAGCGAAAGGATGAAGCCGAGTTATCCGTCAAAGATTCAATAGATGGAAAAAACGAGATCGGCCGTTTTGTTTGTAACCTTCGGATTCGGTTGCCTGTCTCAGATAACAATGAGTCCCGCTTTCAGAGTATTCACGCGCGGGATGTTCGATTTTGCTGAGATTATCGTCGTTATCACTTTGGTCTGTTTGCTTGCCGCAATTGCTTCAATTTTTCTGCCTTGCGCCGCTTTGCTCGAACTGACTGTGTTGCGACCGCATCGAGTTCGCCACATCGGAAATTAGAGACGCCGCAATGATCTTTATGCGGTCCGCGCAAGCCATTCAAAATTTCGCCCATCTGCTCCGTCGGTTCTCCTGCGAGGACCGCCGCGGCGCAGCCCGAGCCAGGGCCGATTAAGGTAGCGGGGTGGAGAGCGGGGATGGCAAATCAGACTGGCCTTATCATATTCATCGTGGCCGCGGTGATCATCACTGTCGGTGTAACGTTTGCTATCGTCCGTCGTCGAGTTCAATAACAAGCAACGATACGAGCAAAGTCTTAACGAAGTATTGGCAAATCATCGCTGACGATGTCAGCAAAACCGGATGGAATTGGGACTGCGTGTCGAACAGTTTGGATCGTTGACGCGCTTGGTACGGAAAGCGTTTTATTGTGCGTGCCAATGAATTGCTGACGGCGCTTCTGCCACTATGGAATGCGATTCATCGTCGATTTGAACTTCAGGGTCGCTCCATATTTTGCTGAGTGCCCAAATCAAAATCGGCCACGCGACTGTGTGGATGAGAACTAAAGTCTGTGCGTCGTTCATCCTTCGTCCTTTACTTCCTTTCGGATTTGCACCGTGGTTTGCGCGCATCCTGCGCGAGACATTCGCCGGGAAGCAGAATGACACTCCGTGATCGCTAAGTGTGTGAGGCATCCCGAAAAGAGACAGTCAATGAGGCAATGGCAGCTGCGTTCCTTGAATTCACCAGCCTGTTCGTGCGTTTCGATCGGATGCCAGCCGCATCGTAGACGCGAATCACAGCATCGGATGCGCTGTGTCAATGTAGAACAATGCCCTTTGCCATATCCCATTTTCTTTAGCCGGGTCGAAAATTGCGCGAAATCGATTACGCCGAGGACGTCAAATAAGAAGCTCGAAGACTGAAGTTGCACGAGAAGCTGATCATGCGCCGGAGTTCGAGCGCCGATGACTCGAGAGATTGAGCGCCAGCTACAATAACTCGTTACGCAATTCGGCGTAAGACATTCTCGAAGTACTCTTCGTTATCAAATGTAAATGGAACGATTGGCAATGCGTTGCCAATGTCATCCGGCGCATAGCGCAGCGTTCAAGATCATAAAACGGCGATTCACATTGGCGGGAGTAGTTCAGCGTCTGCTCTGTATTGAGCCGACAATTTTTGCAAAGCAAAAAACAAAGAACAATGAGTAGAAAGGCAATCCTGACGTTATCAACGTCATAAAGAAGATATTATGCAATACCTAGTACTCGCGGCGGTATCGACGCTGATCCTGTACCTGCTGATAATTGTCAGCTGTGTATGCTATGTTGGGCGACGCGGGCATCGGACGGTCTAATGCGACCGATTCGACTTACCGTTCAGCTCGCGCTTGGCACTCGTAAATGGCTATGAGCACTCTTTGAAATCCCCGGCGTGCTGCTGCGTTTCAATCAGGTGACCAGCCGCATCGTGACGGGAATCACAGCATCATCTGATCGGCTGTAGTGCATCGCGTAGTCGATTACATTGCTGACTGCGTTTGGTTTTCCGTACCACATTGAATGAAGAGCAATTGGTCACGGATTAGATTGAGACCGCGTTTATTTTTTACGCGGTCGCACTTGGTAAGCGTGGATCGTTGATTGAATCGACGTTGGATATTCAATCACTTTATCGTTGCCGTATGAAGAGCAAACGAGGCACAATCCGCCACCTATGAAAACATCAATTAAAATCCCAATTCCATCATTTCTCATCGCGCTGATAATTGCGCTCGCCTGCGGTGTTGGGCAATCGTCCGTGCAGGCGGTCAGTCCGGCACCAGATGGGTGCTATCCGAACTTCACGACGGCGGAGGGGTGCAATGCGCTTCAAAGCCTTACTATCGGGGCTGGAAACACTGGAGTCGGTTGGTATTCACTCTTCTTAAATACCAGTGGCAACTTCAACACCGGCGTTGGCGCTGGAGCGCTGGATCTTAACAACGCGGATTCCAATACCGCAGTTGGCGCCGCAGCGCTGTTGCTCAACACCACAGGCACACAGAACACTGCCGTCGGAGCTGACGCGCTTGTCTATAACGACAGCGGCCCCAGCAATACGGCGATCGGCTTTCAGGCGCTCTATTTCAATACCGAAGGGAACAACAACACGGCCATCGGCGTTAATGCGCTCCTCAACAGCCAAGGCAACAGCAACATCGCACTCGGCCCTGCGGCCGGCTACAATCTCAGCATGGGCAATGACAACATTTATATCGGCAACTCAGGGTTCAACACTGAGTCGGACATCATCCGGATCGGCGCGCAAGGCACCCACACGGCTACCTTTATTGCCGGGATCAGTGGCACGTCGGTGGCGGGCACCGCGGTTTTTGTTGATGAGAACGGCCAACTCGGCGTGGCATCTTCGTCCAAGCGTTTCAAGGAGGAGATCAAGCCCATGGACAAGGCGAGCGAAGCCATCCTTGCGCTAAAACCAGTCACCTTCCGCTACAAGAAAGAGATCGATTCCAAGGGCGTCCCACAATTTGGCCTGGTGGCTGAGGACGTGGCAAAAGTGAACCCAGACTTAATCGTGCGAGACGCGGAAGGGAAGATTTACACCGTGCGGTACGAAGCGGTGAACGCGATGTTGCTCAATGAGTTTCTCAAAGAACACCGCAAGGTCGAGCAACAAGACCATAGGATTCAGAAACAGGACGCGACAATTGCGCGTTTGGAAAAGGAAGTTGGTGTGCTTACTACGGGCTTACAGAAAGTCAGCGCACAGCTCGCCTCAGCGAGTCCGTCCTTTGGCGGACTTGAAGTGAGCAACCCTGCGCCGCAAACGGTTTTGAACGATCAGTAAAGGAGCTGACGGGAGTCCAACGACATAGACGAAGGTCGCCGCGGCGACTGAGCTTTCGTGAGAAAGCGAATCAATCGAACCTTGCTCGCGTGCTTTCCCATTGCGTGTTAGCACTCGAACCGCAGAGAAACGTTCCCGGCGGGAATGGAGCCGATGGGAATCGAGCGACATAGACGAAGCCCGAAGGGTGAGTGAGCGGGAGCGAACGAATCAATCGAAGCCCGAGCGAGAAAATGTACCCGAGTTATCCCACCCGCACGTGGCTTACAGAAACGTTCCCGGCGGGAATCGAACCCACATCTAAGGTTTAGGAAACCTCCGTTCTATCCGTTGAACTACGGGAACAACGATATTTGCGATTTTAGATTTGCGATTGCCGATTGCAAATAGCGCATGAGCGCTGCCTGCCCGGAAATATTGCCGTAATGGCGTGTTAGCGTCCGTCGTAAGACAGACTATTTGTTAGGTCCGATCTGCTCCGGAGTTGAGAGCAGCTGCTGGAAATCGGGACGGTTACGGATGGGATCCCAGACCGGGTCCATCTTCAAGCCAGAGATGGATGCTGCACCGCCGGCCGGAATTGAGAGCAAGTGTCGAAGCCTGTTGATGGCTTCTTCAGGCGCTCCTGCACGTGCTTCGATTTGCGCGAGACCGATCTGGAAATTAGGGCCGGCCAGAGCATCCTTCTCGACGGAGATTGTATCCGCTGCTTGTCTGGAAAGACGCAACGCATCGGCATTGCGTCCCAGCGCGAGGTAAACCCAGGATAGCTGTGTCATGGCGAAAGTATCATCCGGTCGCTCTCGAAATCTGCCTTCGAGTAACGGCAATGCTTCTTCCGCCAATGATTTGGCTGTCTCAGCTTCTCCCGCCAGCACGCGAATGGCGACACGTCCGGCAAGCTGTTGAAGGTGCGCGCGATCGTCGTCGACAACCCTCTTCTCGACAGCTTGAGCAGCATCGGTGAAACGTCTTTCGTTCACGTCGAGGTAAGCCTGCCAGCCAATGACTGCGGTAACGTCGCCCGCTCCGGTAGCGCCGCGGGGGCCTCCTGCGCCGCCGGGCATATCTCTGATCACCTCTGGAAAATCATCGAGTGCTCGCCGGGCCGAGTCGACATCGCCTGTCGTGGTAAGGCGAGTCAAGACAAGGAACATCGCTGCCTGCGTGTTGTGCGGATCGATGGCGAGGGCTCGCAATTCAGCTCGCTCCGCGTCGTTCCACAGACGCAATAGATTGCAGGTGACGCCAATATTGCTCGGGATGCTGGCGTCACGCGGGTCGAGTTCCTCCGCCCGTTGAGAATCGGCCAGCGAACGCTCCCATTCACCCCGCCGGCGATAAACCCAGGCGCAAAACGCCCGCGCATCGGCGTTGTTAGGTTGCAATTCCAGCGTGCGATTGAATTCTGCCAGCGCCTTCTCGTATTGGCGATGGCCCCAATAAAAGAATAATCCCAGCGCAAAGTGCGCTTCCGGAGAATTTGGGGCCAGCGCCAGAGCGCGGTCAATCAGCGACTTCACCTCGTCTAATTCCGCTGGCGCCAAAGGAGAAATGAACCAGTGTCGCGATAGTCGACTGCGTGCGAGCTCCGCGGCGGCTTCGGCAAAGTTTGGATCGCGTGCCAGCGCCTGTCGGTAAAACGCGTCGGCACGATCGTAGGCGTCTGCGGCCAGACTACTCTCTGCCTGATGAAATTCGTACTGACCGCGCAGGAATAGATCGTAAGCTTCCGTATTTTCTGTCCGCGCCGCGGCCAGCACATTCGATTCGCTCGGCGAGAGATTCGCTTTCAAGGCGTCCGCGATTTGCGCTGCGACCTCGCTCTCAACTGATAAAACATCTTTGAAGTCACGATCGTAACTTTTTGCCCAAAGATGCGTGTCAGTGCGGGCATCGATTAACTGCACATTCACCCGAACTTTGTCGCCAGATCTCTGCACCGTGCCTTCGAGAATAGTGGAAACGCCAAGCTCTTGCGCGACTGTCTTCAAGTTGTCCGGCTTGCTCTGATACTTCGCCGTCGAGGTTCGCGAGATGACTTTGAGATCCCGGACGGCCGCTAATTTCGTCAGAATCTCATTCTGGATGCCGTGAGCGAAATACACGTTTTCCTTTTGATCGCTCAGATTTTCAAAGGGCAATACTGCCACCGATTTGTCGATCTTGCGCGCGGAGGCGCGTGGTAACAGAAAAAATCCCGCAGCGAAAGAAATGATCACGCCGGCGGCGACGAGGAGAACAATATTGCGGCGGCGATGTCGCCCGGGAGTCTTTGGGGTCGCTTGAATTCCTTGCGGCGTCACGTCGTAAGCCCAGGCGAGGATGAGCGCGACCGGAAAACCGACCAGCAAAAGCACGACCACAAGACGCAGCGTCCAATTCGGCAATTCCCACGCTGGAAAAACCGCAGAACCAATTTGAATTATGAACGCCGCTGCGACGATATATGCAGCCGCGACGCGATACACTTTCCGCCGTTGCAATTCCGCGAAGAAGCCGCTCATAGGTTACAAGGTACGTCTTCGAAGCTAAATTAACCGTCGTTAAAAACACCGGCTCGTCTAGCCTGGCTTGTGGGGCGAGGCAGGCACGCGTCGAAACTTAGCGCGCTTAGTTTAGAGATTAACCTGAATGAATTTGGGATTAGCGTGGGTGTCGATCTTCCCGCAACCGCGTCTGGCCAGAATTGACGAAGCGATGACCTCCAGTGTCAAAACTGAACGCTGATCTCATTCGTTTGTTCAATTCGTGGGAGGTGTGGGTCTCCTGCGGACGCCGCAGGTAAGGTTGGATACTACATAAAAATCAGGCGACGCCTAACTAGACGGACGCGTATGTCTTTCGTAAAAGGGCTTTTCTTTAGCGGATCTGAATCAGGCGGAGGACGCTTCCCCGCTGGGTTCTTTCGCCTCTTCCGGACGCCGCAATCCCAATAATTAACTCCGCGGGGAAGAAAAGGACCAACCATGAATCCAGTGATTCAGTTGAAACAGAAAATCTTAATATTTCCCATGGCATTTGGGCTTGCCTGTTTGGCCATTCCATCCGCAGCGAAGGCTGTCAGTCCGCCGCCCGACGGTGGGTACCCAGGGTTCAACACCGCAGAAGGACAAAACGCCCTGTCGGCTCTCACCACCGGGCAGGGGAACACAGGAGTTGGTTGGGATTCGCTTTTTGCGGGAGCCACCAACAACTTGAACACAGCTATCGGCGCCGGGGCGCTTGTTCTTAACACCGCGGACAACAATACGGCCGTTGGCGCTATCGCCTTGTTACTCAACAGTAGCGGCACTGGCAACACTGCGACTGGCGCGAGCGCGCTCACAAATAACGTAGACGGAGGCAGCAACACAGCCGACGGTTTCGGTGCGCTTAACGGCAACACGCACGGCGATGATAACACGGCGATCGGCAGCGGTGCGCTCTCGAACAACACCACTGGCAGCGGAAATACGGCTTTGGGCACTAACGCCGGCAGCGCTCTCACGACGGGGGACAATAATATCGATATTGGCCGTGGCGTTACAGGCCTGGTAGGCGAAAGCAACACGATCCGGCTCGGCGCCAACTTGCCCGAAACAGCGGGAGCTTCAGCCTGCCATATCGGCGGGATCTATAACCAGTCGGTGGATGCTTCCACTGTCATGGCTATGGGGATCGATGCCACTGGGAAGTTGGGTACGATGACCTCGTCGCGCCGCTTCAAACATGACATTAAACCAATGGACAAAGCGAGCGAAGCGATTCTGGCGCTCAAACCTGTGACCTTCCACTACAAGAGCGACGCTAAAAACACGCCGTACTTTGGTTTAATCGCCGAGGAAGTGGCCGAGGTGAACCCCGACCTCGTGGTGCGCAACAAGGACGGCGAGATCTATACGGTGCGCTACGATCAGGTGAACGCGATGTTACTCAATGAGTTTCTGAAAGAGCACGGCACGGTGCAACAGCTTAAGGAAGAAGTTGCCGCACTTACTGCAACTGTGAAAGAGCAGGCATCGCAGATCCAGAAAGTGACCGCACAGCTGGAAATCACCAAGCCAGCGCAAACGGTTGCAGACAGTCAGTAAACTGATCTTTTGAAAGCACCCGCGCTTCGGTTCATGTCGAACCAAGACTTTTAATTCTTCTTTCAGGCTCCGCGAAGTCACGTTTCGCATGGATGGGGCGCGTGCGTCCTTATTCTGGCTATCAGTTTAGATTTTTGAATTTGCGGTAATTTGCAATCGGCAATCGCAAATCCGCAATGTGCGCACGGGTTATTTCGCGGTTGCGAGACGCAGGCCTAGAAAGACAAAGAGCGCGCCAGCGGTTCGGTTAAGCCACTGCGCAATGGTCTCGTTGTCACGCAATCGCCCACTGAAGCTGGATGCGAACCACGCGAGGACGAGACACCAAATTGTTCCTGTGGTCACGAACGTTAGTCCGAGTGCGATGAACGCAGCGATTTTCATGTTCGAGGCTGGATCAATAAATTGCGGAAGAAACGCGAGGAAGAACAACGCGACTTTGGGGTTGAGAACATTTGTTAAGACACCCTGTCGAAACGCAGCGGCTGTGGTGCGACGGCGAAAACTGGTTGGCAGAGCTAGTTCTCGACGTCGATTCAGGATCATCTTCGCTCCAAGAAAAACCAGATACGCCCCACCGAGTAACTTGATGGCCGCAAAAGCTTGCGCAGACGTTGCCAGGATCGCGGAAAGCCCGAGTGCGGCCGCGCAGGTGTGAAAAATACTTCCCAGCGAAATTCCGAAGGCCGATGCCACTCCAGCTTCGCGACCTTGCGCCACGCTTCGCCCCAAAATGTAAAGCGTGTCAGGACCGGGAGTAAGATTGAGTAAAAACCCCGCGGCGAGAAATAATCCGAAATCGTGAATACCGAACATGGCGACCTCCGTTGCGTCTTTTACCTATTCAACAATGCAACAGTGAGATTTTCGATCGGGATTTTCGACCATCGAGTGCAAAGAAAGGCGACTCAGACTTGCTGCCAGAATCCGGGACAGCAGTTCTCGAGAAATCCTAGCTCTCAGATTTGCCGGCTTTGCCGCGTCCGGTCTTCTGCTGCAGTTCCTCGATCTTTTTCGACGCTTCCGCTTTGGTCCACTCTTGATTGAATTCTTCCCCAGCTTCGCGGCAGAGAGTGTGGAGGTATGAGCGCTGCGGTCCGGTCATCGGCTCGTCCTTTGTTACCCAGTCGTCGGGATCTTTTTCCGGATTAAGCGATGCGGGTGGCAAATCTGGCGCAGCATCGTCAGGTTTCATCAAAAAGAGATTCGTGCCCGGTCGCGGTGCTGGATTGGCGCTTTGCGGTATCTCAACCAGAATTGGCAATTACGCGACGATATAGCGCCTCATACTCAGGCACTATGCGGTCAGCAGTGAAGTTCTCGAGTACCCGATTGCGACTGCGTTCGCCCATTTGTCGCGCCAGATTCGGTGACGCGATCAGTGTGTCCAATGCTTCGGCAGCGGCAGTTACGTCACCGAACGGATACAGAGGACAAGAATCTCCTATGACTTCGGGAATGCCGCCGACGCGGAAAGCGACCACAGGTTTTCCATAGAACATCGTCTCGAGAATACTCAGACCGAAGCTTTCGTATTCAGATGTGTAGAGTCCCGCGTCCGCGGCTTCGACATACTCGTCCACCACAGCGGTGTTTTTCCGAACAATGACAATGTCCCGAAGTTGCAATTCATCTAACAGCGACTCGTAAGTATCAAAAGGGCCGCCCGCCATGATTAATAAACGAACGCGGTCCCGATTGTTCGACGTTGCGATCGTCCGCAGCAGCAGGTCGATGCGCTTCACGGACCGCAAACTCGACATGTGTAACACGAGAAATTCGTTAGTGATGCCGAGGTCCTGTCGAACTTCCTTGCGGCTTCGCTTCGGTTTGTTCGGGGTGAAGAAATTTGGGATGACTTCAATGAATCGTTTTAGACGAAATGTCTCCTGCGTTTGATTCCGGAGACTTTCCGAAACTGCTGTCACCGCATCGGAGTGCACCAGGGCATGTTCGATGGCCATGCGGTAGTCGGGATCCTGCCCGAGCAGAGTGGTGTCGGTTCCATGCAACGTTGTCACGATGCGCGGAGCTGACGGACCTAACATCTGCGAGGCCAAATGCGCTGCCACTGCGTGCGGCACCGCGTAATGAACGTGAAAAAGCTCGAGCTGCTGTGAACGCGCCACCTCGGCCATCTTTACCGCGAGCGGCAGAGTGTAATCGGGCGAGGGGAACAAAGGGTTATGCGCGACGTCGACTCGATGAAAATGAAGATTGTCCTGCGGCAGGTCGAGCCTAACGGGTTGAGCGTAACTGAAAAAGTAAACTTCATGGCCGCGACGTGCCAGCTCCGACCCAAGCGCCGTCGCCAGGATCCCACTTCCGCCGATCAACGGAAAACACGCAATCCCAATTTTGAGCGGCCCTGTTTTCATCATTCCCCCGTGTAGGCCTTACCGGATTCGGAAATCTCTTCGCGCCTAACGAATTCCACATCGGGAGCATCCGCCTTGTTGACATAATCCTGTTCGCTCGCGCCGGCGACGTAATGGGTGCAGCGAATTACTGACTGCATCCAAACAAAACGCGTGTCCCGGGTCGGGCTGATTTGTTCCGGGCCGAAATCGCCTCGCGGAATTTCCAGAAACCGGTCGCCGCCCTTATGCAGGAGCAATTTTCCGTCGCGATAACGTGCACGAACGATCTCTCCTTCATACGACTGGTCCACGAAATAGTCTGGAACCGCTACGGCCCGGGCTCTGAACTGTGGTGCGCTGGATCGCTCTACCCGAATACCATCCAGCAAACCCATTCGGCTGTACATCTCCAGACAGAAATCCGCGACATTCGATGATCGCGTTTCTTTAAATTGGTTTACGAGCGCCTGCGGCACATAGCTTGGAAGTTGGCGCGCAGTTTTCTCGTGCCATTTTGGAAGAACGCGCTTCGCATAAAGCGGGGAAAACTGTTTTTGGATCCGATTCTCAAACTGAAAATTCAGCGCTACTTCCCGGTTGGTGTGCTGTTCTCGCAAAAGGGTGCTTGTCTCGCGAGGGTCATGATCGCTGTCGTGATAGAAAAAAACGATTTCTCCGCCAATCTCCTTTTGCAGGCGGCGGGCCGTCACAATCTTGGCAAATAAGAATCGCCTGGGAAAAAATCCGCACGGTTGCTGGCCGAAACAAATAATCGGATGCTCCATGGCTCGGAACGAGCTTCATACGCCGGCGGAGGGCGCTTTCCCGCTGCGGAAGAGAGTTTGCTGCAAAATCGGCGCGAGAATCAGCACCGCCGCGCACCCAATAAGATTGTACCAGAGGTAACCGATGTTTGTCGTTGCGAACAAGACGAAGACAAGCATCTGCGCACAGAGTGCCGCAAAGAAAACCGCGGATCCCGTAACTCGGCGAATAAAGAAGGCTGTCAGAAAAAGACCGAGGATGCTGCCATAAAAGACCGAGCCCAGAATGTTGCCCGCTTCGATGAGGTTCTCGACCAAACTCGCAAATGAGGCGACGCCGATGGCAATCAAACCCCAAGCCGCTGTCAGCGCCTGGGCGGCAATTACATAATGATGATCGCTGGCGTTCGGCCGAATCAATGGCCGATAAAAATCAATCGCGGTGGTAGACCCGAGAGCGTTTAATGTTGCTGCCATTGCGGACATCGTCGCGCACAAGATCACGGCGATGAGTAATCCGACAATTCCGTGCGGCATCTGTTGAAGAATAAAAGTGATGAATACGTAATCGGATTCCTTGCTCTTCGGATCCACGCCCGCTTGCACCAGAACCGTCCTGCTTTGATCACGCAACGCGCGCGCCTGTGTATCGAGGTCGCGTACCTTATTGGTCATTGCATCGCGCTCACTCGCCGATGCCGTTGAAAGCGCGCGAATCGCGGCGCGTTTTTGCACGAAGACCTCATCAAATTGCGTCTGTAGCTGCGTCAGCTGTGGCGCAAAGCCGGTTTCCATTGCGCGTTGATACGCCGGTTCATTAAAGAAAACCGGCGGCTTTTCGAATTGATAAAACATGAAAACAATGGCGCCAAGCAGCAGAATGAAAAACTGCATGGGCACCTTGACCCCGGCATTAAAAAGCAAGCCGAGTCGACTCTCTTTAAGCGAACCTCCGGCGAGATATCGTTGTACCTGCGATTGGTCCGCTCCGAAATACGATAGCGCGAGGAAAAATCCTCCAATCAAGCCCGACCACAAGGTGTATCGCTTATGCGGGTCGGTCGAGAAATTGACGGCCTCCAGTTTGCCCATCTTGCCCGCGATCGACAGCGTGTTTCCCAAGGAGAGGTCCGGCGACAGCCGGTAGACCGCGACCCCAAATGCGATCGCCATCCCGACCAGGATCACGATCATCTGGTACCGCTGCGTGATGCTCACAACCTTGGTTCCACCGATAACGGTGTAGATAATTACCACACCGCCTGCGAGCCAGATGGTCAGGTTCAGCCGCCAGCCAAGCAGCGCCGACAGAATAATTGCCGGTGCATAGATCGTGATCCCGGCAGCGATGCCCCGTTGGATGAGAAACAAAAATGCGCCGAGTAACTGTGTCTTTCGATCGAATCGTTCACCGAGATACTGATACGCTGTGTAAACCTTCAGCCGCTGATAAATTGGAACGAACACTGCGCACACCACGATCAGGGCGAGCGGTTGCCCAAAATAATTCTGGATAAAACCTATGCCGCTTTCATATGCCTGACCAGGCATGGAAAGAAACGTGATTGGCCCCGCCTGTGTTGCCAGGACAGACAGGCCGATCGTGGCCCAGCGAATACTCGCATCACCTTTAAGATATTGGCCTAACGAGGCGCTGCCGCGGGTTCGCCAAAGACCGTAGAGCGGAATCGCCAGAATCGTGGCGATTAGAACAAGATAATCCAGCCGGTTCACGAGAACCGGAGTGTAAACAGGTAGAGGAGCACCACCTCCACCGCAAAAAGAGAAATCGTCAGGCCGTACGCCTTGCGCCAGGAATATGCATTTGCGCTGTCATCCGGTGCGTTCATTTTCCCAATGACAGCATATTCGCGAATAAGCGATACGATCCCGGGACTCCAGCCGGCAACTGCCGAAACCAGGAATAACTGGTATAGATAAAGAAACCTCTGCCTGATTTTGTAACCAGCAGACCACCATCGAGTGGTTTTTCGTTTGGATCGTTGCACGACAGGATCGCGGTGTAAGCAGAATCCCACTTGTTAGGAAAATAAAGCCCGCGTTCCTGAACCCATCCGTCGAAATCCTTCGGAGTGATCTTGTTTGGATTGTTCATGAGGGCGTTATTCGGCGCCAGCACGCGCACCGGAGCATTTTCGTCAGTGACGCGGTCCCGTGAAATCTCCAGCGGATACGGCCCGAACTGGTCAGTCTTAAGATCGGCCAGTGTGTTGTACTGCGTGATGACAACTCCGCCTTCCTTTACGTAGGCGAGTAATTCCGGGAACCAGTTCGAAATCCGGTCCTGGGTGTTGAACGCGCGAATTCCCAGCACGACGGCAGAGAACTGCGCCAGGTTCTTCGCCGTGATTTCCGGCTCGCTCAACATCTTCACCGAATACCCGATTTGCCTCAGGCTTTCGGGAACGTCATCGCCGGCCCCGGGAATGTAACCAATACGCTCGCCCTTCTTGCGAATGTCCGCCCGAACTAGTTTGGCTTCCGCTGGTGGCATCAGCGTTTGTACGCCGATATGCGGATAGGAAATGCGTAGGCGGCCCAGCGAATAGTCATGGCCATCAATCGAAGCGATTGCTCGTAACGTGCCTTCGCTATTTTGGTTCGGTGGTTTAATGCTAAATGTCGCTACGAACTCGGCATTGGCTGCCTTCAATTCTACCGGCGCAGACGGCGGAGAAACTTCCCACCCCTGCGGTGCAGCCAGTTTAAGTTCTCCTTTCACAGCCCCGGTGGCGGCGGTGACGCGCACTGAAACGGGCTTGGCCTGGTTGGTGGGGAATACGAACACGTTTTCCAGGACGTTCACGAACACAGGTGGCGCAATCACCAATGGCCGCGGCGGTTCGCCTGCAACCGCGTCAGCTGTACGATAGTTAGTGTCCACGATGTATCGCAGTTCCTGGCCGTTTACTTGCAGAACTATCTCGACCGGAAGAGCAGGGGGATTCTCGGGCAGACCAATAAGCTTTTGATCGTCGACAGTGAAGGTGCCGAGCGTACGCGGCTTGCGAAGCCAGTACGGTTGCGAATATGGAGCATCGTCCGGAATCCTGACCGAGAGGTCTTTTGTAACCAGTTCGCTCGATGGAAGCGGCGCGTTGATTTTGTTTGAATCGCCGGTGTTGGGAAATTGTACTTCTTGCAGTGTAACTGGAACGTTCGAGCGATTAATTGCTTCGAGCTTTACCGCGGCTGTTTGCCCCGGCGTGAACGTTTCAGTCGCGGTCGACGCTTCCACATGCAAGCCGAGACATGCGACGATGATCTTATCCAGGTCTGCTTTTTTCTCCGCGATCCAGGACGCATCCTGAATCGCATTCAACGCCTGGCGCAACTTCAACAACTCAGGCACAGACGCCGCCGGATCGGCGGGATTGAACTTCGAAATGATCTGACGAATTTCAGTAGCAACGGATTCGGAATTTGGAACTCGGGACCAGTTCGTGTCGACTCCTTCGAAAAGGGAGCTCGTCATCGGCTGACCTTTCAACGGTTTGAAATATTCTTTCCGCGACCCGCGTCGCGGCAAGCCACCGACGCCCTGGCTTTTGTGCATGCTTATACTGGCCGCTGCGATTTCCGTGTATGATTTTCCGAGGAGCGGGTTGTAACCGCCAGCTTCTAAAACGGTCAGACCAGTGGGATCGAATGGAAGATTCCGGTTTGTAAAGAAAAACGGAGAAGTGTTCCAAACCAGCCGCGTCGCTTGCCATGGTTTTACGAAAGCCAGTTGCTGTGGAAAACGATTCGGGTCAGCCGCTGCTGAGAAAGCTTCCGTGGCCAGAATCGCTGACGCCGTATGATGGCCATGCGTCTTTTGATCCTCGGGACTGAAGCGCGTCACTATCACATCTGGCCGGAAATTCCGGATGACCCACACGACGTCAGCAAGAATTTTTTCGTGATCCCAGATGTGGAGCGTTTCGTCAGCTGTCTTCGAAAACCCGAAATCGAGCGCTCGCGTGAAGAATTGCCTGGCGTGATCGATGCGTCGCGCACCGAGCAATTCTTCTGTTCGAATAACGCCGAGCCGCTCGCCCAATTCAGGTCCCAATATATTTTGACCTCCATCGCCGCGTGTAACCGAAAGATAGGCCGCGTCGTAGAGCGAACCGTTCGACCAGAACGCCATTAAATTTGTGTTCTCGTCGTCCGGATGCGCCGCGATGTAGAGCACGCGGCCAAGCACGTTGAGCTTTTCCAGTGCGAGCTGAATCTCGCCGGCGTTCATCTGGTCTGGAGACAACAACGGCGGCGCATCGGCGGAATTGGCTGTGGTCGCGACCGCGAGCGTCGCGGCGACGAGAGCTGTACGCCAACCGCGGCTTCTGTGGCCGCGGCGTTTAACCGTCGATTGCGCGCTACTGTGGTGCGTAGCGCGCAGCAGCGCACTTTCCGGTGAGCGTCCCATCGAGGCTATCGTCCCAAATCGTAGATAGCCACGTTACTTGTTGATGTCCTGCTTCGCCTGGAGCCGATCGATCAGCCCCTGGATAGCCTGCTTCTGCCCTTCACTGGGAGCGGCGGTTTGCGCCTGTTTCGCATCGTTCAGCGCCCCGGCGAAATCACCGGTTGAGGATTTAACGCGAGCCTGAGCCAGATCTCCGTAGACTCCGTTCGGAAACCGTTTGGCGACTTCTTTGAAGATCTCGACGGCTTCAGCTCCCTTTTTCTGATTCTGCAGTTGTCGACCATAGGTATAGAGTTGCGGTGCATCGGCTTTCTGGAGCGCTTTGTCCCAGATGGTTTTCGCCTCGTCCTGCTTGTTCAGCGCTTTGAGGATATCGGCTTTGGTGCTGAGATTTTCGAATCGTTCCTCGTTCTGAATTGAGAGATTGGCCCAACGCAGTGCTTCATCCAGATCAGTTTTGTTGGTCAAACAAAATTGCGCCGCCTGGTCCGGGGCTTGCCAGGCAAACTGACCTGCGCCTTTCATTTGGGCTCGAATATTCTGCAACGTCTGATCCGCATCGTTCACAGAGACAGTAAAAGGGATACCCAGTTTTTCCCACTTCAGCGTGACCGCCGTCGAAGTTGGTTTCAAATCTTCAAACTCGTATTCAAGCGCCTCTTCTGACTGAGCGAGCGGTTTCGGTTTCACATCAACCCGCAAAGCGTCGTCCTTCTGGTCGTAGCTATAGCTTCCCCAGCCAGTGTTTGTTTTCGAAAAAATTACTGTGCACGAATCCGCGTTCGGAATCATATGCAGCCCGTAAGTTCCCTTATCCAACGGCTTGCCCTCGACCGAGACCGGGCTGCTGAATTCAATTGTCGTGTTTTCATTCGCGCCCGCACGCCAGACTTTGCCATAAGGAACAAGACCACCCCAAATTTTTCGCCCCTTCACCAACGGGCGATGGTAATTCACTGTGATATCGGTCAACGCAATGCGCTGTTTGACCTCCGCAGCCTGGCTGGCATCAGGCAGCTTCAAATCGCTCTGTGCGAAAGCGATTTGGCCGAGGCCGGCAACAACGAGACACAGAATAAGCGGCTTAAGCGTGATTGTTTTCATATTGTGGCGGTTACACTTCCCAGATTTTCGATACTCCGCTACCAGATAATTCAGGGAGGGTTGGAACGACGGATTGAATGCTGCGGCGGACCCGTGCGCCTTTCGCAGGCCAGAAAATGCAGGAATTGCTGCGCCGCGTCACGTGACGAACCGATTGTAGGGCAATCCTATCGGTTGCCGCCGACCGGAGCGCTTGCCCTCCAACGGAATAAAGAGGCAAGGCTGCGTCGAACTACTTCAAGTCATAAGTCGTAATTTCGAGTTGGTGGCCGTCGGGATCGCGGAAATAAATCGAATGCGAAATTTCGTGATCCTGAAATTCAAATTTGATTCCGTGCTTTTCCAATTCCCGTTGCGCATCATGAAAATTTTTTCGATCAGCGCGGAAAGCCAGATGGAGCATTCTGATTTCGCGGTGCGACGAGGTTTTCGGCTCCTGATTCGCGGGAAACAGGGCGATCCCTGTATTTCCTTTGCCGATGAAAGTCGGCACGTCATTCCACATCCCTTTGTGCAGTCGCTCGAATCCGAGCACGTCGATATACCACTTTGCTGAGCGCTCAATGTCGCGTACCCCCATAGCTATGTGATCAATGCCGTCGAGTTGCATGAGATGTTCGATTTACAAATCGATGGGACAATAAAGGTGGAACGCCTTGTCCTCAACGCGTTGGCAACAGCATCGCCGGTTCTGTCGTTAATCCCAGTCGGCGCTGGATCAGCCGAGAAGTGCGCCTTGCGATTTTTTGCGTCGCCTTTCGCCACGGCGAATCTTCGATCCGAGAAGTCGATCTACTTTTAAAGCGCCGTCGCGCGCTCAATGCCAGTCTAAGCGATCGTCCAGTTTGCCCGTTCGCAACGCATTGAGAAATGCCACGTAATCTCTGAACGGACCTCCCATAGCCTGCCAAACTATTTTCGGTTTTGGTTCATTCTTCGCCATTTTCGCAACCAACACGTGATAGGTGTGCGCGATCCCGCCGCGTTCATAGTGCACAACGTAGTAATCGCCGCCTATCGCGGCCCAAATCAGGCGTTTGGCCGGAAGATTTGGATCGGTGATCGCATCAGTCGCATTCCAGTTTCCGCCCGGCTCTGCAAGTTTATCGCCACAAAGCGCGACGATTGCCTCTGGCAAGTCACCGGTAGAATGAATCTGATGGAAGCGCGAGGAATCCTGCAGGGCCTTGCGATCATCTGCGGAAAGTCTGCGACCGGACGGATTCGCCGTGGCGAACTTTGTCACCTCCGCGCAGCACAAGCTTACCGTCGCCAGTGCGCAGAGTAGATAGAGGACGATGGACTTCATCGTGAATAAGTGAGTTTCGCCGTCGACTTTGGTGCGGCGAACGATCCTTACTTCGAGCTGTCGATGATCTGTTGCGCGTTCCTGATTGCAGATTCGTCCGGTGCCTTGTCTTTCTTGAGGATGTCGATCGCTTTTTGCGCCGAGGCAACGGCTTCTTTCTTATTGCCAAGCTTCGCCTCAATCTGCGCCTTCTTGTAGTACATGAAATAGGCATTTGGATTCTTCGCCACTGCCTGATCGATCCACTTGGCCGCCTGGTTCATGTCCTTGTTGTTGTCGTAGTAGAAGGATGCGGCTTGATAGGCGGTGCGCGGGTCGAGCGGGGTGCCTGCGCTAACGGCTGCATCGAGTTCCTTGCTTACCTGCTCGACATCGTCGGTGGTCAATTTAACCGGAACGAGTGTCTTATCCCAAAGGAAATTAAGTGACGCTGAAGCGCCTTTCACATCACCGAGGCCGATGGTGAACGTCTCGATTGTAATTGGAATTGATTCCGGCTTCGCCGTGATACGGGCGGCATCGTTCTCCTGCTTGTAATCGGCAGCGCTCTGCACTTTCGCGTCCTTCGAAATGATGATGGTCCATTCGTTTGGTGTTGGAATCGTGAAGAGAGCGTATTCCCCGGCCGGGATCTGCTTGTCCCCGAGCGTGACCGGTTTGCTAAAGCTAATTTTGGTGACTGCATTGGCGCCGGTGCGCCAGAGCTTACCGTAAGGCACAAGGCCGCCGAAAATCTCGCGGTTGTTCTTGTTTGGCCGCGAATAATCTATCTCGATATCGGTTAATCCCACGCGCTGTTTCACGGTTGCGTGCTGGCTGGGAGCAGGAAACTCGATTTTTTTCTCCTCCGCCGCCCGCAAGCTGCCGGGCAGGAGGAACGCTTCCGTCACAAACGGAAACGCGAACAACGTGGAAACAAGAAACAAACGAAGACGTGAGGATTGGATCATAATGTGCAGGATGTTTGGTTTACACTGATTTGAGCGGAGAAGATATTGCGAAGCGGCAGGAGTCAAACTGCAGATAAATCCGCTTAATTCACTGCCGCCACGCCGCGGAATGGGCGCGCACTGGGGAATTGAACCCTTTGAGGGTCACTTCGCCGACGTCCTCGAATAAGAGTCCTTTGCCGAGGCAGAGTTCCGCGATTGTATTCGAGACGAGAATCTGTTCGGGCTGCGCGTGAGAGCAGAGGCGGGCAGCAAGTTGAACTGTCGATCCAAACAGATCGTTGTGTTGCTCGACGGGTTCGCCCACTGCGGCGCCGACACGGACCTTCAGCGCGCTCATAGGATTCGCTTGCGCATGTTTGTCCAATTCGCGCTGGATCTGAATTGCGCAACGAACCGCGCCCGCTGCCGAGACGAACGATGCCATGATACCGTCACCGGTGTGTTTTATTTCGCGGCCACCTGATGCAGACAACGCGTCGCGGACGATCGCGTCGTGCACACCGAGGATCGCGAGAGCCGCTTCGTCGCCTAACGATTGGGTTAATATTGTAGAATTTACAACGTCCGTGAACAGGACCGTTCGGACGCCCGGATCGCGGTCGTCAGCGCCGCCACCAGGCAGAATGACTGCTCCGGCTGGATTCGTTTCCATTCCGCCCAGGAACACTTCTGCGACGTCGGGTTCTACCTCTATAATCTTCTCGGGCATCATTCCGTGCGCTTCACGGTGAACTTGCTCCGCCGCCTCGGCACTCGGCGCGTGAGCAAGGCAAAAAACTTTCTTACCACTTTCGTTCACCCAGTATTTGGCATACTTGACGCCATATTTTTTCTGAACCTCCATGTCTCTCGCGTGCGCCTTGGCGACGTCTTCCGGCGTTGTGCCGTCGTCGAGATTGTGAATGTCCATGTACAGCGGCATAGTCCGAGACGTTAGCGAGATATGACGCGATGCAAAACGGTGATCTCGGCAGGTTTACTCAATGTTTGATAGACCACGCAGTAGCGTTCGGTCAGGCGCAGTAGTGTTGCTATCTGCTCTTCGCTCGCGTCGGTGTCCAGATCGACGTTCAAACGAATCTGTTTAAAACCCACGGGCGCGTCTTTCGACACACCGAGCGTGCCGCGAAAATCCAAGTCGCCTTCAGCGCGAATTTTTGCATCACGTAAAGAAATGCCAAGAGCGGTAGCGACGGCTCGCAATGTGACACCTGCGCATCCGACCAGCGCTTCCAGCAACATGTCGGCGGAACAAGCGCTTTGCCCATCGCCGCCGGTCGCAGGATGGAGACCCGCTTCAACGCGCCCTTTCCCGGTTTCGATCTTGCAGGTCATGGCTTCGCCGACTCGGCCCTCGGCCCTCAAGGTGACCAATGCCGTCTCGGGCCGCTCGCGATACTGTGCTTTCAGCGGCGCTTGCAACGATCTTAACTCGTCAGCTGTCATCAGTTATTTTCCAGAAAGGTTTCGAGACTTTGGCTGTACTTATTGATTTTGGAGCTGCTCTTATTAACACCGGGCTTTAGCCCGGTGCAACCGACTCGACGAACAACAAACCGTTTCAACGGTTTAGCTGTCAAAGAAGCCGTTAAAACGGCCCAGTCGCTCGCTTGTTTGTAACACCCGGCTGAGCCCGGGTGTTAATGAGACGGAGCAACCGCGCTGATCCGATCGACGGAACTCAACATGTATCGTAGTGACATCAAATGTCCCAATTGAAGTCACTCTTGATTTCTTTACCACTAATAGAGAGCACAGCTTTGGTGTCTTTGACAGAAAAGGAAAACGAGCCTGGCAAATCCGGATTGCTTTCATTTGAAAAGCGGATGGTTAAAATTCTTTTCTCCATGTCGAACTTTTTGACCTTAAGACTTTCGCGTGGAAGAACGACCCAGTCTTTGGCTCCGGGAGGTGTAAAGAGGATCTGGGCAACGACTGGGTTGTCGTCGTACCCGATCATGATCTGCATGTTGTAGCCACCGCCATTAAACAACAGAGCTTCGGTCGCATGCAGATTTAACGATGCGAAGAGGAGCAGAGCTGCAGAGAAAAGGAATGGTTTCACAATCTATTTTCCGTTTGGCTTAATGTTTTGGTTCACCCGGAAGAAGTTATCGGGGTCGTATTTCTTTTTGATCGCGGTCAGGCGGTCGTAGTTGTCGCCGTAGGTTTTCTTCACGCGTTCTTCGCCCTCGTCTCCCATGAGAAAGTTTACGTACGCTCCACCCGCAGAAAACGGATGCACCGCATCGTAATAGCTCTTGGTCCACGAAATAATTTTGTCATTGTTCGCCGGATCAGGATCGACACCAACGATGACCTGCGCCCACATCGCGTCACGATAGTTCCACGCGGTATCGTTTTTGCCTACGCGTGCGGCGGCGCCGTTGATTGGATACATATGCATGGTGGAATGCATTGTGGGCAGTGCTTCACCGAAACGAATGTTCTGCGAAATCGCCTCATCGCTTATCTCGTTTAAAAAATTGGCGCGCCAGTACCATTGCAGGCCCGGCGGATAAAGCGCATCGAACATGCTTTGCAACGCCGGCTGCGGCAACGGCCCCACAAAATCCAGTGCAGGTTTTTTGAAAGCGCGGATCGGCGCGAATGTTTCTTCCGCTTTCTCCTGTGGTCCGGCATATGCCCAGACGACTCCGCACATTTTTTTCATGTGCAGATTTTCGGGGAATGGCGGAGCTGGCGGAACAGTCAGAAAAGCGAAGAAGCCATTCAGATCGTCCGGCGCTGAAGCAATCAGACCGCGATACCATTTCATCACGTCCGCCGCCTCGCTCAGCTCGTAAAGCATGGGGCCGGCATAGAGCGTGTCGATCGGATGCAATTTGAATGTAAATGATGTGACGACGCCAAAATTGCCGCCACCGCCGCGAAGCGCCCAGAATAGATCCGGATTTTCGTCGGCGCTGGCCTTCACAAATTTGCCGTCCGCCAGTACAACGTCGGCAGAGAGCAAATTATCAATGCTCAGACCGCATTTCCGCGTGAGATGGCCAACACCGCCGCCCAGGGTTAATCCACCCACGCCAGTTGTGGAAATCACGCCGCTCGGCGTGGCGAGTCCGAATGCATGAGTGGCGTGATCGACGTCGCCCCACACGCATCCGCCGCCGACGGTGACCGTGCGGGCCGCAAGATCGACTCGCGTGTATTTGATGGGCGCGAGATCGATCACCAGACCGTCATCGCAAACTCCCAAACCGCCTGCGTTGTGCCCGCCGCCGCGGATCGACACAAGCAGATTGTTTTTACGGGCGAAATTCACGGCCGTGATCACATCGGCAACGTCCGAGCATCGAGCGATCAAGCGCGGCTTTTTATGGATCATTGCGTTATAGACCGTACGAGCTTGATCGTAATCAACGTCGCCCGGCTGAATGAGTTCGCCTCTGAGGCTTCGTTTTAGTTCGGCGATGGAGTCTTCGTTGAGCATATTGAAAGAATTGTAATGGAGATAGTTACGCCTGGTCGCTGAACGATCAAGGACAAGCGAGTGCGGATCACGCTTTTCCGTTGAAACAGAGATCCATTTATGGTTAGCCTGTCGGCAGAGGCGCACCCCGCAATGTCTCACCCATACAGATCCTGGACGCGACGTGATTTTTTGAAAGTCGCTAGTCGCGCGGGATTACTCGGTGCTTGTCCGACGCTGGCGAGCGCTGCAGCCGCGCTTGAGCCGGACACCGTCTGTATCTCGATTTTGCACACAACGGATTTGCACGGCCATATTTTGCCGACGTTTGATTACGACGGAACTGCTGATCGCGGCGGTTTGGCGCGTTGTGTCACACAAATCCGCCGCTGGCGTAAGCAAAATCCGAACTCAATGTTGATTGATGTCGGCGACGTTTATCAAGGCACCGACGTAAGCCTTCGAAACAAGGGCGACCTGATGGTCGATCTTTTCAATCAGCTCAAATACGACGCATGGGTGATTGGCAATCACGAATTCGACTGGGGAATCGAGCCGTTTACTGATGCGCTGCAAAAATCGGCAATGCCGGTGCTGGGTGCGAACACAATTTTAGACGGAAAATCTGCAGGCTCTTCCGATTCGCAACATCCGTTCGCAAAGATCCGGCCATTTATCGTTAGGCAAATTGAGGGAATCAAAGTCGCCATTATCGGAATCACCACGCCGGGTATGTCGTTTTGGCTTCCACGGCAGTTTACCGGTGGAATCGATTTTCAGCATCCTGTTGAGCCTGTGCGTCGCGCAATTGCGAAAGTGAAAAGCGAAGGCGCGGACGCGATTGTGCTCACAGGTCACATGGGGTTGAAGCCGCGCACCGGCGGCGATGACTTTGCCAACACGGTAATGGCATTAACTTCCGAGTTCCGGGATGTCGCGGTTTTCATCGCCGGCCACACTCATCAGGCAATTCCAAGTCGCCTGACGAATCGGGTACTTTTCACACAGGCGGACCACTTCGGGATTCATGTTGGCCGCGTCGATCTCCTGTTTGATCGGCATTCGAAGGAATTACTGCGTCGTGAATCGATGTGTGAGCTGATGGATAGCCGTTTCGCTCCGGATCAGGTTGTTCTTTCCAGAGCACGATCGCAGCTTGAACAATCGGAGGCGTGGCTGGCACAACCGATCGGCGAATTAGCGGAGACGTTGCACGCTCGCGGCCGGCGCGGTCATCCGAGTGACATCGAGAAACTGATTGGCGCCGCGATTACCGAGACACTGGCGGAAAGAAGCGTTGCCGTCGATGCGGTCATGCATGGCGTATTCGATGAAAAGGCGAGACTCACCGCGGGCCGAACGACGGTAAACGATGTTTGGAATATCATTCCCTACGAAAACCTCATTGTTACTGCCACGCTCTGCGCTGATGAAATAAGAACCGTCATGGAAGAAGTCTGCGCCAGTCATGAACCACGAAGCT
>DATDFM010000103.1:0-15511 GCA_036522635.1 Candidatus Udaeobacter sp.
GTGCTTGCGATGAAAGGGACGTCAAAACCCTGTGACACCGGAAAAATCTTTTCGATTCAAGCTGAAAAGGACACATTCAAAACATGAACATCAAAATAACGCAATCGAATGTCGTGCTTCTCATTCTCGCCGCGGCGACGGCGCTGTTGCTTGGAGGCTGCGCCGAGATGGGTTCAGGCAACACAACATCCCTGCTCAGCGCGGCTGGATTCCACGTTGTCACGCCACAAACGCCAAAGCAACAGCAGCTCTATGCTGCTCTGCCGCCCTACACAGTCGAGCACGCGACAATGAAGGGAAGATCATTTTACATTTATAAGGATGAGAAGGCAGGCGTCGCTTACGTCGGCCATCAGCCTGAGTACCAGCGGTACCAACAACTCTGCATTCAGCAGCAGATCGCGCAGAACTATTACATGGCCGCGGAAATGAACCGCGCAGCGGCGGTCGGTTGGTACGGAGCATGGGGACCGCGCGCCTTCTGGTGGTGAACGATCGATACGAGCGAAGCACGCCACCAATTCGGTTTGACCGCACAATACCCGAGCTGAGGCCAAGCGAAATAAGACAGACGATTGTCCCTGGCTTGCCGTAGCTTAAGGGCGAAAGGGGTTTGTCCGCTCGCTTTCATCTTTTCGGATACGAAAGCGCGGCAATGAGGAAACTGCAGAACCTTGGTACCGGAGCTGTTGGCATCAGCACCCTGCTTGGGTTGCAGGTCTTGCTTACCGGCTTGCCCTAGTCTTGTTATCGCTTACCGAGAAAATAGTAGTGGGCACCATTAAGGATAAAATTGAATCCTTGTGACAGGCTTTTAGCAAGCGCGCGAATCGAGAACCGGCTCGTCGGGATCGATGGAGAGGAAAACGACCGCGTCAACCGAGCCCAATGAATGACTGAAAGTCAGTCCCTAACTGCACTCTGGACGGGGGCCTTTTTGCTTATCCAGCTCGGCGTGATTGCGCGGGTTATTTTGCGGCCGCATCGCGAGCCGGCTTCACGGGTTGCCTGGATCGTTGTCATCATCGTTCTGCCCGTGATCGGCATCCTGGCTTATATCCTTCTCGGTGAAACCAGTATCGGCCGCCGGCGAGTGAGCCGTCTGCGCACAGTCCTGGCCGCCATGCCTGATCTTACCAAGGCGCCGGGAATGGATTCGCCTAATCTGCAACCGAAAATTCCAGAGGTTTACGCTCACCTCTTCCGGCTCGGACACTCGATCAATGGCTTCGAGCCCGTGGGTGGCAACTGCGCGACCTTGCTGCCAGATTCCAACACAGCCATTGAGTCCATGGTCGGGGATATTGATGCTGCTCAGGATCACGTTCATCTGATCTTTTACATCTGGCTGCCGGATAACAACGGACTCAAAGTGGTCGAAGCACTGAAACGGGCGGCTACACGCCATGTCGCCTGCCGGGTAATGGCCGATGGATTGGGCTCGCGCATCATGATCGAATCCCCGCATTGGAAAGGTATGCAGGCGGCGGGCGTTCAGGTGGCTACCGCACTGCCCATCGGCAATCCTCTCTTGCGGACTTTGCGAGGACGCATCGATTTGCGCAATCACCGCAAGATCCTGGTGATTGATAATCGGATTACCTACTGCGGCAGTCAGAACTGCGCAGATCCCGAGTTTCGGATCAAAGCAAAGTTTGCTCCATGGGTGGATGCGATGATGCGTTTTGAGGGACCGATTGCGCGGCAGAATCAGTACCTTTTCGCGAGCGATTGGATGGCGCAGATGGGTGGCGACCTCATACCCTTGTTGCGTCAACCGTTGACGCCCTGCGATCCTGGGCTGACAGCGCAGGTGATCGGCACCGGCCCGACAGTATATAACTCGGCGATGCCCGAAGTTTTCGAAACTCTGTTGTACACCGGCCGAAAAGAGCTGGTCATCACGACTCCCTATTATGTGCCCGATGAAGCAATGCAGACTGCCCTTTGTGCCAGTGCGCGGCGCGGCGTTAGCACCACTATCATTTTCCCCGCGCGAAATGACTCATGGATCGTGGCCGCGGCCAGTCGCAGTTACTACAGTGACTTGCTCTCCGCCGGGGTCCGCATTTATGAGTACGCCGGCGGTCTTCTTCATACCAAGTCCCTCACATTGGACGGCGAAATCATGCTGATCGGCTCGGCGAACATGGACCGGCGCAGTTTCGATTTGAATTACGAAAACAACATTCTGGTCTACGATCCGACTTTAACCGCCGTAATGCGCCGCCGTCAGGACGCCTATCTTGCCTGCTCCCATCCCGTCACCATCGAGACGGTGGCCCAATGGCCGATGACCCGCCGGCTTTGGAATAACACTATTGCGATGTTGGGGCCAATTTTGTAAGAATTTGTTCGATCTGTTACCTGCTGTCCGAGGGTGTTGGATCAAAGTGCCACAATCGCGCGGTAAAATTTTCCATATCGTGAGCGGAGCGATGAACAGGAAACCTTTTCGCGCTTGTCGTGGCATTTGTCTCGGGTTACCGGCGCTTCATCGCCAGTAAGCATCGCGCTTCGAAGACGAAGTGGACTTTAAAATGGGTGTGAAAAAAGAATCTCAAAATGAGATCGGTTTTTACTAAGAGAGAAGAACGTTAACTCGGATGAATACTCCTTCATTCAATTTTGCCGGCAAGGTCGCATCGTTAGACCGCTCGTTAGGGCCGTTGGGCTGCCGACGTTAGACCAAAGTCCTATAGTCAGCCGAGCTATTGTTTAGGATTGTGAGGCGGGCGGATCGCATTGATCACGTCTCATGATCATGAACCCGAGAGTCTCTGCATTCGACTTTTCAGGCAAGGTCGCGCTTGTGACCGGCGGGAGTCGTGGCATTGGTCGCGCCACGGCACAGCTCTTTGCAAAAAGTGGCGCGAAGGTTGTGATCGGCGACATCGATCCTGCTGGGTCGCAAACTGTCGAGGAGATCAAACGCGGCGGCAGTGACGCGATTTTTGTAAGGGCCGACGTGCGCGACGAAAGCGAGGTGAAAAATCTTATCGCGCAAACAATCAAGACTTACGATGGATTGCACTGCGCATTCAACAACGCTGGTGTGCTGCCTCCGACGGTGATGCTCGCTGAAATGGACGAAACGACTTTCGACACAACCCTGGCTGTGGATCTGAAAGGTGTCTTTTTGTCCATGAAACACGAGATCGCGCACATGTTGCAGAGCGGCGGCGGCGCAATCGTCAATAACGCATCGATCGCAGGCCTGATCGCGGAACCCGGAATCAGCGCCTATAGCGCCGCCAAACATGGCGTCATCGGATTATCCAAAGCGGCTGCCGTCGAGTACGCAAACCAGGGTATTCGCATCAATGCGCTGGCTCCCGGATTGGTGAATACCGCAATGACGAAGACATGGTTTGATGATCCAAATATGCGAGCACATTTCATCGCGAACACGCCGCTCGGCCGCTTCTCGCAGCCCACAGAAATAGCGAGTATGGTTTTATTTCTTTGTTCAGAGCTCGCTTCGTTCGCCATCGGGCAGACATTTGTGATCGATGGCGGCTACACGACTCATTGACTTAAGGTTGATTTTCGCGCTTGGCGGCCGATTCGAAAGAGATGACCTTAGAAATCGCCTAACCAAAATTATCCGGTAATGAGTCTTTCGCCTGACTTCGAGTTTCACGAAGACATTCGTCTGTTTGTCTACAGGCCGCGGGGTTTTTTGGACGAAGTAGCGGTCGCTAGAGCAGTTAACGCCGTCGGAGACTTGGAAAAAAAGCTAAGGGAGCCTTTCAACCGGTTCTCCGATACATCAGAAATCGATCGCGTTGATCTGAATTACCGATACGTCATTCACGTTTCTATGTATCGAGTCCTCTCGTACGCTGATCGTCCACCGGTGAAATCGGCGATTCTGGCGGTCGACTCTACCATTGGTCATTATTTCCAGTTGCACGCTATAATCGCGAAGGATTCCCCAATCAGTGTGCGGATATTTCAACAACGAGACGAAATTGCGAAATGGCTCGGTGTTCCGCTGGAACGACTCAGTGAAACTTCCTTTGACCAGAGTACCCAAACAGAGGGTAACGTCCCGTAAAACAATGACGAAGCTGCCACCTGAGCTCGAATTTCACGAAGATATCCAGCTGCTCACCTATCGACCGCGCGGTGTGATCGACGACGCCGCTGTGAAGAAGGTTGTATCTGTTCTTGAAGAGCTTGAGGCCAGATTAGAAAAGCCGTTTAATCGATTCTCGGATACGGTGGCTGCCCACGAAGTTGAGCTCAATTTCAAATACGTCGTTGAATTTTCTCTTTGTCGTCGCCTCTCGTATGCGGGACACCCGCCGGTTAAGTCGGCGATTCTCGCGACCGATTCGACAATGATTCACTACGCGCGGTTGCATGCCTTATTAACCCAGGGGTCGCCGATCAATGTTCGCATCTTCAAAGATCGGCAGGAAGCGGCGGATTGGTTAAATGTTCCTGTCGAACGATTGACGCAAAAGGCCTAACGAAAAGGGAGAAAAACCGCTGTGGCAGCTGAGCACAAACACGTGAACGTTAAGACCAGCAAATTTCTTCCGCTCGTGTTTGGGATTGGGCTCCTCATTTGCGTTCCGTACGTTGAATCTCAGTTGCTCACTGGCACACCGGTCGAATCCTCTTCAACCCCAAAACAGCGCGAGCAAAAAAGACCCGAGGCAACCCCGGCGGCCGAGAGCACTCTTTCTCCATCAGGAGCCGAATCGCCTGCGATTTCGCCGACATCGAAACGTGTTCGCAAAAAGACAGCGCCTGAAGTGTCTCCCACTCCCACTCCAACGCCGGTCGCGACACCTGCACCCCGCAAATTCAGATTAAGGTTCCCACGTTTGTTTAAACCGAAGAGGTCGCCAAGTCCCTAGGGCGTGAATTAAATCGGCTGCAAATCCCACGTGGCGAAGCGGAGGACCACGCTGGTGTCAAGCATCGGAGCCGTATCACAGGCGGTTGGCACGAGGGGCCTCTGTATTAATTAGCGCAAATTTCAGCAGCTAGGCTCGAGCCGACTGGTCTGTCGAAGCCTGGCCACCAAGGCTCTGCAACAGTGATGGCAGTAAAGCCGCCAGTCCCTGTTGATGGTCTGCGGTAGGATCGATCTTTCCGGCTGGTGTCAGCTTGTCCACAATCTTTGGCAGGTACTCGGCCAGAAAAGTGGAAGCCACGGCAGGATCCACTCCCATTCTGGTCGCGATCGCGTTGACCTGCTCGGAGCCAAGCACGTGTTGAATTTGATTGCTGGAAACGGCCTCGTTTTCACCCATGCCGACCCACGATTGGAATGCGTTCCCCTGGCCATTTTGTGAAAATTTGCTGGCCAAACCTTGCAGACCACCGCTCTGCGCGAGAAGCCCACCGAGAATTCCCATCAGCGGATTCGCTTCACCTGTTGCGTCGGTTTTTCCGCTAGCTGCTGCGAGTATCGAATCGAATAATCTCATAACGTAATTACTCCTTCCGGTTTTTAGTTTTAATTGTTGATCCAGCGAATCTTACACAATTATGAAATGATCGTGCGCATGCTATTGCCCATTGGTCGTACGACCTAAGTCCTACAGTAAAATCAATCGTGTTTTGGGCTTCTGCTAATCAAGAAGAACTTGTTACGGGAGTGTGGGCTGGCTACAAGGAGAGCACGATGAACAATTCGGCTGCTAAATCCGTTTGGGTCGTTGTGTTGGCAATTCTGTTCGGAAGTTCCAACATTCTTTTTGCAGGGTCGGAACTTTCTTCGGGCGACGGGAAGGATGATTCAAAGGAAGTTGTACCGGTCGAAAAGAGCTGGTGCGAAACGCCGTCATTGTGGGAGGTGCGCATTGGTCTTCCCGGGTGGCTCGCTGGTCTTGATGGTGACAGTGGGGTCAAGGGCATCGAGGCCGAATCCGACGTTACGTTCGGCCAATTGTTTAAGCACCTGACGCATGTTCCAATCGCGCTGTCGATTAACGCTCGCTATAAACGTTGGGAGTTCTGGGTTGATGGTCAATACATCGAGGTGGGTACTTCTGCGACGCTCCCGGGTTTGCTTTTTACCGACGCCAATGTGCACGTGAAAAACGCGCTTGCGGAGGGATTTATTGGTTATCGGCTGATTAATTGCGATAATGCCAATCTGACCCTCTTTGCCGGCGCCCGATGGACCTATCTGGAGGGCGATCTAAGCATCGTCGACAATGGCGATGCACGCCTGGTCAGGCTTCGCGAATTATTGGGAATTCGAAGGCGCTTGGATTTCTCCGATTCAATTAGCTGGGTCGATCCGGTCGTGGGCCTTCGGGGGCGGGTGAAAATCTGGAAAGCCACAAAGATTTTCGCGGAAGGCGATGTTGGTGGATTTAACGCCAACGCTGACACTGCATATGCATTACATCGGGAGGGACGCACGATTGTCCGAGAATCGATCGATAGCACTGACTGGAGCTATCAATTGGCCGGCGGTCTCGAATTCCAGCTCACGCGTAACCTTTGGCTGCAGACCGGATGGCGTTACATGAAGTACGACTTCAAAAAGAACGGCTTCACGGACACGAACGCCTTGAACGGACCTTTTATACAGGCCGGAGTGAATTTCTAAGGATCGCGGCCCTTGTCGTCGCAGCTGGCACCAAGTCGATTTTCGTGATGAAATCTTGAGCAGTGAATAAGGAGAGCCATGCACAAAATACTCGAGAAGCTTAAAGAGGAATTCTTCGCCATCCTTCCACCAACGATTTTCTTTTTCGTAGCGCTGCACCTGCTCACTTTTATCCGTGTGTTAATCGCCAGGGGCTCGAATTTCCAGCCTCTGTCCACGATGTCGATTGCCATCGCCTCGCTGATCCTGGGCAAAGCGGTGCTGATTGCGGACATGTTGCCGCCGATTAATCGCTATCCGAACAAGCCGCTCGTTTACAACATCGCATGGAAAACGGTGATCTATCTCTTGATGGCTAGCGTGATTCACTACGTGGAGCGGCTTATCGATTTTTCGCGACAGGCAGGCAGCATTGTTGCTGGGAATAAAAAGCTGCTGACGGAAATGGTGTGGCCGCATTTCTGGGCGATACAAATCATCCTGTTACTGCTGATCCTGGTTTACTGCACGGCACGCGAACTCGCCCGCGTGATCGGCAAGGAAAAGATGCTGAGGTTATTCTTCGGGCCACCTCCATTGCCGGCATTCTGAGAAAGAACGACGACTTCACTGCACCTGCCTGATTCTGTGCGTGAAAACTATCGACATTCGATCAAGTTTCCTGGTAGGCTCAGCGGCCTAACGGAGGCTTATGCTACACATCATCTGGTACGTTATTGTCGGTTTTATCATCGGTTTGATCGCACGCGCGGTTATGCCCGGTGCCCAGCACCTTGGTTTGATAATGACCACGCTGCTTGGGATCGCCGGTGGAATCGTCGGCGGCTTTATCGGCCGGTTGTTTTCCAAACCGGAACCGGGGGCATCGTTTCATCCCGCCGGTTTCATCATGTCGATTATCGGCGCGATTATTCTGCTATTTATCTGGATAAAACTAGCGGCCTGACGAAGGCTGCGCATTTTCTCGAGTCCTTAAAACGAAAGACCGCGCCTCGTGGACTGCCCTGCGCTCGGCAACAGCGCTCACAGCGTGCGAGACCAAAGTCCCGCCGCCGATGTGTCTTGCTTTTTCCAAACTGTGTCGGCTAAGAATTGATCTATGAACAAATATATCGCCGAATTCATCGGAACGTTCTTCCTGGTTCTGACAGTTGGCTGCACGGTAGTCGGCGCTGGCACGGGAGTCATCGCGCCATTGGCAATTGGCGCGGCGCTTATGGTGATGGTCTATGCTGGTGGTCACATCTCTGGTGGACATTACAATCCAGCCGTGACACTCGGCATTTTGATTCGTGGCAAATTACAACCGGCCGACGTCGTGCCTTACTGGATTGCGCAGTTTGCCGGCGGCGGTGTTGCGGCGCTGATCGTGAGCAAGATCTTTCGTGCCGGTGCAGCTGTAACGCCTATGGCGCTGCATGTTGGTCCCGCGTTCCTCGCTGAATTTCTCTTCACGTTCGCGCTCGTGTATGTGGTTCTGAATGCGGCGACGGCCGAAGGCACATCAGGGAACTCATTCTACGGCCTGGCTATCGGCTTGACCGTGATGACTGGCGCGTTTGCTGTCGGCGACATTTCGGGTGGCGCGTTCAACCCTGCGGTTGCGTTGGGCATTAGCATTCTCGGCATTTCCGATTGGAGCAATATCTGGATCTATCTGCTGGCAAACTTCGCTGGCGGCGCGGTTGCCGCTGTGGTCTTCCAGTTGATCAATCCACCGATGCAAGTCACCGCGACCGCAACACACGAGCCGCCTTACGAAACTCCCGATTGAAAACCCAGTTCCCAAACTGTTTAAAAAATGAAACGAACAACAGTCATTGCGGTTATCTCTGTGATTTACGCCTTCATCGCCGCGTCATCCTTAAATGCGGCGACGATTCCTGCTGGAACAACGCTCACCGTCAGCTCTGTCAGCTCTTTTAGCTCGAAGACTGTGGTAGGCAGAACCTTCGAAGGGAAACTTGCTCAGGATGTTTTGGTCAATGGAAGGGCGATATTGAAAGCTGGAAGCAAAGTCTTCGGAAGAATCGCCTCCTCTCGGCACAATCCCCGCAGAAACGATCCGCTCACAGTGGAGCTAACGTCCGTTTCGGTGAACGGCCGCAACGTTCCCGTGAAAACCAATGCGTTCGAACCGGGTCATCCGGCGATCACTGGGCGCCAGGCGCGGCATGGATTTACCGCCGGCACGTTAGTGATTACTCCCGGAACTTTGATGCAGTTCCAGCTTCTGCAACCGGTGACGTTGTAGTTGTTGCGGTTTGAGTTCTTGGCCGTTTCAACGAGCCACCTGAGCGACAGTAATTCGTGGCGTGGCAGGCAGTCCCAGATTCAAACGCAGAATCCGGTCCAGCTCGGAGATGGTCTGCGGCAACTCGGCTGAACCGTGCGGGCCAGGAACGATCTGCTCGGATCGTGCTCCCGTGAGATGAGAACTCCAATACGGAACGACACCATCAGTACAGTTTGGACAGTCTCCCTTCCCGCGATCTCCAATGATTGAGTGATACGGAACCGTCATCGGAGCTTCGTTAATTATGGGGAACGCTGGATTCGACGGTTTTAATCCCGTAATGCTGTTCGGTAGACGTTTCGAACTGCCGGTTATTTGCGCGACCTCGGCACTGGTCAAGGAGTCCTTCACGGTCGAAAGCAGTTGTACTGGAAGAGTGATCAAGCTGATACCGAATCTGCCGATTCCATTGCTTGCCATATCGCTCCCGCGATGCGGTGTACAGATAAAAACAGCGCGATGAATTCGCGGATTTGCATGATAAGTCATGGCGCGCACGATTAGACTGTCACTTGAGTTATTGGCGAAAATGCTTTTGGCAGTTGGTCCCAACTTTTTGTCTCTCTCCCACATTTCGCGCGTGACGGTGGTGACCTGCGCATGCGTGAGCATGCCTCCCATGCTGTGACCGACGACGACATAAGGAAGATGATTTGGATAAAGCCTGTCCACTTTAGCCAGCTCCTCACGCAACCGGAGTGCTGAATAAAGAATAGGGTTGCCAGTCGCGTAACCAAACACCCAGGGTTGATAGCGTTTGCGTATTTCGGGGTCCTGCTGAAGGCCATTGATTGTTTTGACCCATGTAAATGGACTCGACATAAGCCCATGCACGAAAACGACTGGAATTCGGCCGGGATCGTACGGCTCGAGAAAATACAGCCCCGTCTTCTCCATCATGTTGTTGCCACGCAACATGCCCATTAGATCGAAGAGCAGCAGGTTGTTTGGGGGCCGGAAATAAGAGATCGGAGCGGAAAAGTCTGCGGCGAGAGGCCGCACCTTTCCTTCTACACGTGCAGCTGGCTCATTGCTTGGCCGGCGCAAAGCAAGGACAGCATCCGATCCGCGAACATCGACGGTGGCGGTAACCGCTGCAGTCAGTCCCTTCGCTGGTGCGAACTCTTCTGGCGGTGTTATCGACCGCACACCGACGAGGGCGCCTCCGACACCGCCTTGAGTTACGTCTTTTTTGACTAATGTCCGTTTGATTTGGTCAGGATCCTGAAAAGACGTGAAGAAATCCGGGGACCACGTAGAGGGCCATCGTCCTGGTTCCAGTCGCAATCGGTAGGTCGTGTTCCCGCCATTGAGCGTTAACGAGCGATCCCACCAACGCCCTCCGTCGGCCGACCGAAGCAGAAGAGTGAGTTCTGCAGTAGCTGCATTGTAGGTTTCACAAGCGGGTGTCCCAATACCGGACCCGAGCAATGGCGCGGTGATCGCGGCGGCCTGCAAATAATCGGCTGCTCGCTTTTCAACCGGAACGTTTGCTGACCGCGCTTCGCGCATGAGGCCCGCGGCCGGCGGATATTCGGGACCGCGTGCAATCTGTGGCGCCGTGGCACAACTGGTGAGTAATGCGAGACCTGTTACAGCGGCTACCAGGCGAATGGATCGTTGCGTGTCTTCAAGCCTCATACAGGCGGCCCGTGTTCAGCCGGATTGCGATGATAGCGAAGAAATATCTGCGCGCAGCAAGTTTCCCGTAAGACTTTAGGCGTACTCTTGTGTCGTCGACGAATTCACGGCCGTCGTGTGGCGCGACTTTCAACCGGATTAACCAATTTTTCAGGAGTCATCGGCTTTTGCGTTTGAGTAAAGTGAAACCAGCCGGGCGATCAGGACTGCCACATAAAGCAGACCCGTCATCGCTTCTATTGCTGCCAGCCAGCGCGCGGCTCGCGACAGGGGCGTAATGTCACCGTACCCGACGGTGCTCAACGTTATGAAGCTAAAATAGATTCCGTTGAAACCACCCATCGACTGCGTGCTGCCGCCGGTATTGAAGGAAAAAGCTCCGCCAGGCGTCACCTGGTCCACGAGCCAATAGGCGACTGTCCACATCAAGCCGAGCATCAGGTAAGCTGCGATGCTTGCGCAGAGAACTTCCACGGTAACGACAGGCGCGCGCAAAACGAACTGCAGCACATGCCCGATCACAAAAGCCAGCAGCAGGAGGGCGCAGACGAGAAATACAGCAGCGTGAATCAGGTCCGGCCGAAAATAGTTGATCCATCTCGCTGTGATAGCTGGAACCGCGAGAACCAGGGCGATGATCAGAGTGCGCTTCCGACCGGCAACAGCAACTACTGCAGCGAGCAAAACCAGCGAAAACAATCCCGACAGAATGAGACGACCGCCTTCGAGTTCTTCAACGAAAGGCGCACAGATTAGGAGGGCGGCGAGCGCAACGAGAAGTTGCACCGTGGAGAAGCGGCGAAACTTCAGCCGCTGGAGCATCGGTTTCATCGAGCGTTCCAGTTGCGCGGTTTAGGTCGTTTCGTTTTTCGCTGCTGCGTACCACAACGACTAAACAATCCGGTCACAACCTCGCATGTCATCCACAAAACTCGTATCTGACTAAAACCCTCCGGGTACCGGTCCGCCCATGGGGCCCCACACTCCTTCTCCGCCTCCCCACACACTCCACTCCATGTTCGCGTCCTGATACATCTCGGCGTCTTGCAGATCTTCCCTGGAGAGTTTCTTGTCGGCGCGCATCTGTTGATAAGCCTGATACTCCCTGGGTCCGCCGACGTATGCCTGGTTGTGAGGCGGATCCGGGAAGACGTAGTACTTTTTCTTGCCCTTCTTGATCATGGTCACCGTCCCGGTCGGAAGATTTTGGAGCTTTTGCTTTTGGGCGGCTGTTTTAGGAGTGATGACTTTAAATCCGGAGGCCACGAGCATGCTTTCTCTGTTTTGAGAGATGTTTTGTGTGCTGGCGCAGCTCATTAACAGTGCCGCGCAGCCAATGGCGATACCGGTGAGGAAAAGATGTGTTGTTGATTTCATAGATGGTGATCTGCCGTGTTAACGTGGAACAAAGGCAAAAGGAAGAAGGAAAAATTTAAAAGTGAGTTCGGCGATCGAAAGAGAGCCTTCTTACTCTCCCAAATACTTCATTTGCCTCGTACCGGCGCTGCGGCTGTCGTCCGGCCGTTCTTCAATCAATTCCTCAGCGGGCACGGTGTGAAAGGAAACAACTGCCCAATCTGCAGCGGCGTCGATCACGGGGCGATGCCAGACATTCGGCGGAATAGAAATCCATCGGCGTTCAAGTGGCGCGTCAGAATCGCTAAGCAAAACATTTGATTGCCAGTTTCCCGGCTGACCGGTTTGAAAATCGCCGCTGCCTTCCAACGACATCATGCGTTGATGACTGTTCGGATGCCTTTCGGCGCCTGTGTCCGCGCCCGCACGCAAAACGAATACCCACGCGGACCGAATCTCATGCGGTAATTCTGCTGCGAGAATCTCCAAAGGAAACGGCTCCCAACTCATGAGCGCATCTTTCTTGCGCGCGAGTTGCTCGCGAACGCGTACCACGATAGAGCGAATGCGTTCGCGCACGCTTTTCGATCGCAATGCGGTGTCGAGTACTTCAAGCAGCGAACGTTCCTCTTTAGTCATGGTATAAGAAAGGGCAGAAAGAAAAATTAAGACTTTAGAGATGAGAAGGAAGAAGAGAAATTAAGACGCGCTTTCTGATCATTTAGATTTTCCTGGTTTCGTGCGTTGCTGATTAGTTTTTCTTACTTCTTATTTCATCCTTTCTTATGAAACTCATACTCATTGGATTTCTTTCCCTCGCAAGTATCATCTCCGCCGCAGATGTTCCCATAACGCAGGACGAACTGGTCCGACGCACCCAGGAGCTTTACGATTCGCTCGTTACCGGCGATCAGGCGCCGTGGAAAAAACACTTCGCCGACGACTGCATGTTTGCCGACGAGAAAGGACGCTTTTTCGATAAACCAAAGCTGATCGCCGATATCACACCGCTTCCAACCGGATACTCCGGAACGATTAAGATCGAAAACGTTCACAGCCGGATCATCGGGAATACCGCGGCACTCAGTTACGACGCTGACGAGACCGAGACGATCTTCGGCCAAAATCTGAAAGCGCGTTATCACATCACCGACACGTGGCTTCAGCGCAACGGGAATTGGCAGATCATAGCCAGTCAGGCGCATCGCTACTATGAAGATCCCGCCATAGGAACAGCCGACCCGAAGAAGTTCTCCGACTTTATCGGAACCTACGAATTGGCCCCTGGCCAAACAAGATCCGTGACTGATGAAGGCGACAAGCTGTTCGTTGAACGGAAGGGCAAAAAGGAGGAACTGCTGCCCGAAACAGCAGAACTCTTCTTCCGCAAAGGTGTCGAAGGCAGAATTCTGTTCCATTACGGTGCCAATGGTAAAGTCGACACACTGATCGACCGTCGAAATAACGAAGACGTTATTTGGAAAAAGACTCGTTAGGCGAACTGTCAACTGTTAACGCTTCAACACTTTTACGTTGCCGTCCCATCAGGACAATTACGAGCACCGCAATCATGATCGGTAATATCACATTAAGCCGAAGCGTGTTGGCGAACGCAGCCGCGAACGATTCGTGAAATGCCAGACGAATTTGTTCGATCTGATTCGCCATTAATCCGCTTTCGAGTTGTCTCAAGCGCTCGACTGCTCCCGGTTGTTCCAACAATCTTTGTTGCGCCGCCGAGAGCGGCGTTTCCGATAATCTGGCGATGAGTTGGTTGTTAAAAAACGCGCCGTGAAGTACGCTGGCCACGGCAACTCCTATCGCTCCTCCACCGAATCGAAACATGTAAATTATTCCCGCGGCTTGCCCGGACCGCTTCGGGGGGACGACCGCAAGACCCGCGGTATTCAACAAAGTGAATCCGGGACCTGCGCCAGCCGCGACAAGGATAAATGGAAAGACCATTCCAAGATATCCATACGAGGCAGGCAGAAACGACAGAGTTACTAACCCCAGGGCCATGGAAACACAGCTCGCAATCAGAAGATGCGCCAGCTGAAACCGGCTCGTTAGGCGGCCAGCCGTTACTCCTGTCACAGCGAGAACCAGACTGAACGGGACCAGCGCAATTCCCGCGGTGAACGCGCTGTAGCCAAGTTCTTCCTGTAAATAAAGCGCCGCGATAAACAGGAAGAGAAAGAACACGAATCCCAAAAGACAGCTTGCTACGCAGGAACAAAGAAACGGGCGCAGCCGAAGAAGTTTGCCATCAACGATGGCGTTGATGGTGACCCGCTCAACCATCGTGAATACGCCGAACAGGATTAACGACAGTGAAGTTAATCCAATCGCCAACGTCGGATTCCTGTCGCTGCCCTGCGCCAGATCAAGAGCGATTAACAAACTCGTTAGGGCGCTGGCGAGAAAAATTACTCCCGGTACGTCAACTCTGCGGGAAACGGTCTCATCGCGCGACTCCTGAATCCCGCGCAACGCAACAATCATGATGATGGCGATGAGCGGCAGGTTCACCAAAAAAATAAAACGCCAACTTACTTCAGCGGTGAGAAAACCGCCGACTAGTGGTCCAATCGACTGAGCCACGCCAGCCATTCCTACTAATATTCCCAGAGCGGCCGCTCGCTTTTCTCCACTGTAGGCGGCCGAGATGATGGCCATTCCTGAAGGAAGCATGAGCGCTCCACCAGCCCCCTGTAATACTCGCCCCATTACCAATACCGAAAGCGTCGGCGCGATTCCGCAAATCAGTGATGCTATCGCAAAGAGGAGCGAACCGACCAGCAAACAACGGCGGTGCCCAAACACATCGGCCAGGCGACCGGCTGCCACTATCAAGGCAGCGAAGGCCAGCATATAACTGTTGAGTCCCCACTGCAGATCTTCCAACTCCGCATGAAGATCCTTACCCACTGTCACCAACGCCACATTGACTGTGGTGATATCTGCATTCAGGATCGCAAACACCACCGCAATCACGATCAAAGCCGGGCGAGGAGACATTAAGAATTAAGAATTAAGAAGCATCTTTCGAGCGTTTTAAGATCGTAACGAAGATGGCGATCAGTTCGTCGTTACTGTAGCCGCTTCCCTGTGGGAAGCATGTGCTGGGCCCACCCGCCTTCGCAACTTCGCGGTAGCAAGCAGGACGATGGCTACAATCTCTCGGTTATGAACAAAAAAAGAGCCGCTTGATGAAACATATCACCCGGCTCTTAGCGCTTCGGACACCGATCACGGGTCATCAAGCCTTAATTGAAACTCGCTCGCCTCCCGGCTTGCTCGCTCCTACCCTCGTCACTTTGCCTCCTATGTCGCGCGTCCCACGTGCTCCATTCTTCTTTTTTCTTTCTTACTTTCCGTGCACCAGCACGATCTTCCCCAACGCTCCTGATTTCATCATCGCTTGATGTGCTTGGGCGGCTTCCACGAGCGGAAATTCTTTGCCGATCACCGGACGCAACGTGCCGTTCTCGAGACCGGCCACGAGCGCGGCATGGATGCTCGCCATTTCTGCGGGCGGCGTGTTTGGCAAAATCATTCCGCGCACATCCGCGTCGCGCTGCATCGTATCGCGAGGATTGATTTCCACCGGTCCACGACTGCCGATGACAACGACG
>DATDFM010000104.1:0-5700 GCA_036522635.1 Candidatus Udaeobacter sp.
TTCTTTCTTGCGTCGATACTGAGCGAGGCTTGCCTCAAGGGATTGGTCGTCAAGGACGACAGCGCAGCGACGGCGAACGCGATCGTTACTCACGAGCGGTTGTTCCATCTCGGCGTTGCTACCGGGTTGATCGGAACAGGGTTCTACATCGCCTTGGTCGCTCTGTTTTACGTGTTGTTTAAACCAGTGAATCGGAGTGTTTCGTTGGTTGCTGCCTTCTTCGGAGTTGTAGGCTGCGCAATCCAGGCCAGCGGGAGCGTGTTTCAGTTTTTCACCTTGGCCAACTTGGGAGATGGAGGAACGATTTCTGTATTTAGCTCCGACGAATTGTCGGGCCGCGCAGTCGGAATGCTGTTTTTGAAATTGACCCATCAAGTCGGCAACGTCGCCCTGGTGTTCTTCGGAGTGTATTGCCTGCTGATCGGCTGTCTTATTCTGCGATCAACCTTTCTGCCACGCTTTTTGGGAGGATTGATGGCGCTCGCAGGTTTAGGTTGGCTAATCTTTTTGTACCCGCCATTAGCCGAGCGATTGTTCGTTGGGATTGCAATTGTGGGCATTGCTGCGGAAGCGCTGCTGATGCTCTGGTTGCTGGTCATGGCCGTAAACACCGACCGGTGGCGGGAACAGGCAGCGACTTCGGAAACTTTGAACAGTTGACTTCAGGCATCGTAAGCCGCTTATGATACATAGTTGAACGAGTCAAATTGAGTTCCAGGGCAGGCGCTCCACCTGCCGTTTCGAACCGGGATGAAAAAAGCCGACAAAAATGTGCGCGAGTATCTCGCGAAAATCGGAAAACGCGGCGGACTTGCCGGCCGGCGCGAACTGAGCCGGTCGCACGCCAGGCAAATGGTCGCGATCCGTGAGGCCAAACGCGCCGCACTGAAGGCGGGCAAGCCGTGGCCTCCGCGCGGCCGCAAATCGCTCAAACTGCGCAAGCTCTCCTAAATTCTGCAATTATTCATCTATCATAACCGGCTTATGATGGATGAAGTCTGGCCTGAGAAATAACATGCAAACTGGCCATACCGAAATTCGCTAACTGGAAGTTGTTTTTGCCTCATCCGCGTTTTAGCGATGGGCAATTCAATTAAGGAGGCAATAAGCATCATGAAACCAAAACAAATATTGATCAGCATTCTGGCAGTTCTATTCATGTTCCCATTGATGGGGACGTTCGCTCAGCAAGCAGCGAACTCAGGCTCTATCGAAGTGATCACGACTTTTGATTATCCCGGGACCGGAAATTCGACCCTCCCGCAAAAGATTAACGAGAGAGGCGACATCGTTGGCATTTTCCTCGATTCGAACTTGGTGTCGCGCGGTTTTGTCCGGTTCAGCGATGGCAGCTTTAGCGACCCGATCGTCGACCCTAACGATACCGTGGGTCTTACCGAAGGACGAGGCATCAACAACTCACGCACGGTCTGCGGTGACTACGCCGCCAGCGATGGCAACTTTCACGGTTTTTTCCTGTCGGGCGGCACCTTCACAGAATACGATATTGCCGGCGCGGCCAGCACCCTTGTGCATAGTATAAACGATTCCGGCGACTTTGCCGGCGCGTTTGCTTTGACAGGCCCAAACGGGATCCACCAGGGGTTCGTCAGCGTTGGCGGAACCATAACGTCATTTAGCGTCCCGGGAGCTCTCCAGACCTTTGCTTACGAACGCAATAATTCAACCCAGTTGGTGGTGGGATACTATATGGATGGGTCAGGAATCGTTCACGGTTACTACCGGGACGCCGGTGGGGCGCTGCACTTCCCGATCGATCCTTCCGGCTCCACTGCGACAATCCTGTTTGGACTTAACGATAAGAACTGGGTGGTAGGCAGATATGGGGACAGCTCAGGCGCCACTCATGGACTCTTCTTTGTCCCGCCAAATAATTTCTTCACTTTCGATTTTCCCGGATCAACCTTTACATCGTTTGGCGGTATCAATGACCAGGGGATTATCTGTGGTCGTTACATCGATGCTTCCGGCATTGCCCACGGATTCCTGGCTCGCGTCACAGGCACACCGCCGACAACTCCGGCGGGAGCGGAAATGAAAACGAACATTTCGCCGTCGCGGATCACTCCGCTCAACCCGTCGCCGTCGGCGTGGGGAGGTGCAATGCCGGCGCGCTGAGTTGAGCGTCGGGGGGCTGCGGCGTCTGCGCTTTGTGACCCAGTGGGAAAGTGGGGTCGCGTCTAAACGTGTGACATTGGAACGTTGTGGATCTGCGAACAGTCGAACAGCATTCGATCCAAATAAGCCTTGATGCCTTAGCCCTCATTTTGCCTTGCGGTCTGTGCAAGCAGATCCACGAGTGGGGGTCCGGAGAAAGTGGAATGTCAATGTTGAGATCTGACCCCGATGCTCCGCACAATCTCAAGATCGATGGGAGAACGGCCGCCAACATTGTGCGAGGACGGCGCTACGATCACTTCGCTCCGGCGGGGAGGTCTTTGCTGTGAATTGTCCGTTGCAGTTCTTCACCGCTGACCCGTACGACGTTGAAGCTGCTAGCCTCTCCCGCCCAGCTTCCACTGTCATTAAGTTCGACCCAGTGACCAGGCAGACGACTTCCAGTAAACGCGGGTACCCAAACCCAATGGCGCCCTTTCTTCACGCTTACAGATGCCCGCGACACTGGCGCTGCACCCAGATCAAAATTCAGTTGTGTCGGCGCATCCGACTCGATGGTTGTATTATTGATGGACGTTTTGATGGCGCCATTCACAGCCAATGTGACTCGGTAATTGCCTGGCGGAAGACCCTCTAAAATATAACGACCGCTTACATCGGTCTTGACGGTTGTGAGCAATTTCCCACCATTTTTCGTTTCGATCCGGATGTCCGCGCCTTCTATCGGATGTCCTTTAGCATCCTTGACGATCCCTTCCAGCACCGAGCTTGCAGCCCATGCGCTTGTAACAAAGAGCATCAACCCAACAAAACCAATTCGAAGCAACTTTAGTAACAGCATAAACAATATTCCTTTCACTTGTGTTTTCTTATGGACATTCAGAAGCCCGCCCCTGCCGCCGTTCCCTGCATCAAGTCCCGGTAACCGATGGGCTGACTTGGTAAGGTGTGGGCTGGCGTGGTCGCTGCGGTCGTAGTGGTCTGACGCGTTGTACTCGCCGCCGTCCCGCTTGAGCAAGAGACCAGCATCAAGACGAAAACCGAAAGCGCCGAACGAAGTATGATTGTTCTTTTCATGACATGAATTGTTTCTTCAACAGACGATTCTTTGGGTTAATGGGTTAGGCGTGGAGTTGGCAGAAGCTGCACCGCGAGGAACTGCGGACCATCAATCCCGGAGGCGAAGACCGTCTCCACACCGTTGGGTGTAAATTTTAAGATATTACCGGGCGGCTCAAATGAGCGGTTGACGACAAAGAGGTTACCGCCTCTATCAAATGCTAACCCTCGAGGTTCGGTGAAGCCCGTGGCAAAGTCGCTTTCTTCACCATCAGGCGTAAATTTGAGGATCTTATCGGCCGTAGGAGTGGCAGAGTCAGTTGAATTGAAAAGATTTCCGAATCGATCAAACGCTAAGTCGCCCCAGGCGCTGACGGTATCGGGGTTTGTCGCGAAGACGCTCGATGTGCCATCCGGCGCGAATTTCCAGATCTCCGCAGGATCAACCCCGTAAAGAGCATTTATTGTTACGAAAAGATTGCCCGCGCTGTCAAAGGCGAGGCCGAAACCTTGGCCGGGCACAGAGCCAAACGTGCTCTGTACCCCGCCGGGAGTAAATTTGTAGATTGTGGAGGTAAGATTCGGGTCGTTCAGATCGTTCGCCACGACAAATAGGTTGCCTGCGCCGTCAAACGCCACGCCCTGACCCTTAAGGTTACCGCTGAGTGTGGCAAAGGTGCTCTGTACGCCGCCTGGAGTAATTTTCACAATCGTCACAAGTGTCTGGGAACCGGAAACGAACGTGTTGGTTACCACAAAAAGATTGGCAAAGTGGTCAAAGGCGACCCCGCGAGGCCGGGAAAGGCCGGCAGCAAAGGTGCTTTGCACTCCACCCGGGTTGTATTCGTAAATAAAACCGCCGCCGTTGTTGCCATCACCATCGATGGAAACAAACAGGTCGTTCGGAGCGCCATTTGCAGTTACAGCGCCTATAACAAGAATGAAAACCGTGAAGGCCAGGTAAATGAGTTTAGTTATTGTTTTCATGCCTACAGATAACTCCGTGCCACCTTCTGTTTCCAGTGACGTATACGTCATAATGTGGTAATCATACGCCATGCGTTCCCATCTTGTCGCCGTGGTCGCCTATGACGACTTGTGCACGTTCGAGTTTGCCTGCGCAGTTGAAATTTTTTCCGTGCGATGGCCCGGCATTGACAGGCCGTGGTACAGTTTCGGCGTGTGCGCGGCTAAGCGGTCCCCGCTGCGCGCGACCGGAGGCGTCCGTTTTACCGCGCCGCACTCGCTGCGCCTCCTAGACCGGGCGGACACTATCGTGATTCCCGGCTGGCGGCCGGCTGTGCCACCGTCGCGATTGTTAATTCGGAAACTCCAAAATGCGCACGCGCGCGGAGCGCGACTCTGTTCGATCTGCACAGGCGCGTTCGTTCTCGCCGCAACCGGCCTGCTCGACGGGAAGCCCGCCACGACGCATTGGATACACGTCGCGCGATTGCAGGAGCGATACCCGGAGATAGAAGTGCGAAGCAACGAGCTCTATGTAGACACGGGCCGGATCATCACGTCGGCTGGATCCTCAGCCGGACTGGATATGATGCTGCACCTTGTTCGGCGCGATCACGGGGCGAAGATTGCGAATCTGGTCGCGCGGGGTCTCGTTATCCCGGCGCATCGTGAGGGCGGACAAGCGCAGTTTCTTCCACACGCCGTCTCGCTCAATGCCTCGCACCCGATCGCGCCGTTGCTTGAGTGGATGCGAGGGAATCTGAAAAGGAAGCATGATTTGAGATCGCTGGCTCGCCGCGCCGGCATGAGCGAGCGGACCTTGCAGCGCCAGTTTCGTGATGCCACCGGACTCTGGCCCACGCAGTGGATCGTGCACGAGCGGGTAGCGCGCGCAAAAGACACGTTGGAAACCACCCGCGCGCCCTTGTGGGCTGTGGCGGACTCTTGCGGCTTCGGCACGGAAGAATCGTTTCGCCATCACTTTCGCCGGATAGCCGGCATCAGTCCGGGTCGGTATCGACGAAGGTTCAGCCAGCTACCGTCCACTTCAGGGATCGGGAGAACCGCGGCTTACATCGATAGCCCGGATAGGGCTATTCCTCGTCTTCTTGCAAAGATCACTTAGGCTGTTGGTCGACGCCAAAACCTTCGACCTATTTTGGGCAATCGGTGCTCAAATTCTGAAGTGTTGATCTATTACGATTTGCCGTTCGCGTAGCGACGCACCACGAGCGGAGGTGGGAAAAGTGGGGTCGCTTGATGCCTTGGCTCTTCATCACCTTTGCGGTCTGTGCAAGCAGATCCACGAGTGGCGCCCGCGGAGAGTGGAATGTCAAATGTTGAGATTTGACGCCCGATGCCCTCGAAATTTGAGACCTGAGATCCGAGATCTGAAACTAGGCCTTTCCGCCAAAAGTCACGTGATCATCAAGATCGAGCAGGTCGAACCAGGTTTTCACGTCTTCGCGGGCAGGGTTAAAATTTTTCATCCGGTCGGCGAACATTTCCAGCGTTTCCAGGTCGCTATCCGGCCCG
>DATDFM010000105.1:0-15246 GCA_036522635.1 Candidatus Udaeobacter sp.
TGCCGAGTTTTGTTTCCATCGCGATCTCAACAATGACCAGCGACCTGCAAATTCGATGCTGGCGAGACTTGTTCTACGGCGGCGTTTTGCGGTACTTCGGCCAAAGGTCGGACGTTTGTTTGAGGGAACAAGAAGAGCACGTAACCCGTCGAAGCTGTCTGAAGTTACCAGACCCACAGCCGCCAGTTGCGACAAAGCCTCTTCCACCTGGGAAGGCAGCAGGCCGCTGCGATTGACTAATTCGCTAAAGAAAAGTGCGCCGCCATTTTGAAGTACCTCGAACACATCTTTGCTGGTGACCGAAAGTTCCACCGCCGCGTTCGGCTGGATCAACGCGAGCCAGTCGGCGAGATTTTCGCGCACATAAAGCGCGATTGGGCTCGTCCGCAACGGCGCCGATGCTCGTCCGTTTGGATTTTGCGGAATACTAAGACGGCCCCAGCCGATCCGACCGGAAAAACAGAGCCGGTCGAGCCATTCGGGATCGTAATCGATGACACGCGCCGGAAGTACCGCCGATTCCCACGCAGCCAGTGGCAACTCGCAACCGTCGAGCTGTTCCAGAACGGATTGTAAACCCTCCAGACCTTCGACCCGGTGTTCCTGATCCGCTCGCTGCCAGGCAAAAAGAAAGCGGTAGAAATCCTGAATCGAGACCGGCTGAATCTCGGCGCGCAATCGATCAATCGTTAGGCGATGGATCCGCGCCAACAATCTGCGATCACACCATTCTTGTTCGGCGACATCAGGATGAAATTTGCCGCGCAACACAAAACCTTCCGCTTCTAGTGCGAGAAGCGCCGCATCAACCTCCGATTGTTGCAAAATGAGCGTGTCAGCGAGCTCACTGACAGTAATTGGTCCGCAAACCTCCAAACGACCACGAATCATCTCGCGAATCGCATCGGCGCGTTCCCAGGTTTTTCCATTGATAGAATTGGGCAAAACCAATTCCGGCATAGCTATGGCATCTGAGTAGATCGCCCGAAGCATCGGTAACTGTTCTGAAGCTACGTAAAACGTCTTGTCTACGATTTGAAGTCGCGTTGCGCGATTGGACGCAATGAGTTCCTCCAACGAGTGCGCTGAAACCGCATCGTCGCAAGCAAACGTAGCGCATGCGTCTCGCTTGCGTTCCGTTGGCGCCGCAAGCCGGAGGCTCGCGCTACTTTCGTTCGCGCTTCGCTGAATCTCTTCCGGCATCATCACCCCGATTATCATCAGTGCGTCGTGCAGTTCATCTGCGTTTGATGCTGTCGGCCATGCTTCCGCTTTGACTTTTTCGATTGCAGTCGCGTCGAGAATACCGAGACCGTCGCCGCCATTTCTCTCCGAAGCCCGCCGCGTGTAAACGGCCTGGGTTCGCCGTTCTTCGAGAGGCGCATTGTCGAGAAAAGCATATGGCCGCGCATTCAGGATCTCGGCGGCAAACGGAGACGGTTCAGGCAAATCGCGCGCGATACATCGGATCGCGCCAGAATCAATCCTGCGCAGAACCTCTTCCAGGCCGTCGATGTCCATGGCTTCCCTGAGGCAATCATCAATCGTTTGCTTCACCAAAGGATGATCCGGGATCTCGCGGTCGCCAACGATGTGCTCCAGGCAGGCGAGCTGATCGGGAAAAACCGCGGCCAAAAGATTTTCCGATTCCATCCGTTGCAGTGGCGCGGCGATTTTCGCGCCGCCGCGAAAACGTGGCACGGCGAGCGAACGGGTGGCGTTCCAGCGCCAGCGAATCGTGAACATCGGTGCGTCGAGTAACGCTTGGACCAGGAGGTCGCGAACTGTTTTGGAATTGAGATAGCGGAACACTTCGTCGAGCGGAAATGAATGCTGCGTGCCAAGCGAAATTACGATCGCGTCATCGGTCGCCGCTGCCTGCAGCTCGAAATTAAACGAACGGCAAAAGCGTTTTCGAAGCGCCAAACCCCAGGCGCGATTGATTCGGTTGCCGAAGGGCGAATGTAATACCAGCTGCATACCGCCCGATTCATCGAAGAAGCGCTCCAGTACCAGCGTGTGCTGCGAGGGAATTACGCCTAACGAACGATATGTGTCCGCAAAATAGGCGGCGACCTGTTCCGCAGCGTTTTGCGGCAACTGGAATTCTTTAGCGACCCATTCCTCGACGTCGATAGGGTCGGCGCGCTGCGCCGTTCGGTCGCCGCCGCGCGGCGACTCTACCAGCAGTCGCTCGATTTCCACCCGCAAATTAGAAACCGCCTCCGAGAGCTCATTGGTACGCGCGGGAGCTTCACCCAGCCAAAAGGGAATCCCTGGTGGCTGACCTTTTGCGTCCTCTACTCTAACGACGCCGGAATTCACGCGCAGGATGCGCCATGATGCGTTTCCCAACTGAAAGATGTCCCCCGCGAGACTTTCCACTGCGAAATCCTCATTGACAGTGCCTACGAAAGTCTCCGATGGCTCCAGGATCACTCGATAATCGGCATTATCAGGAATCGCTCCGCCGGACGTGAGTGCAGTCAATCGCGCTCCGCGCCGCCCGCGCAAACGATGATTGATCGAGTCACGATGAATCAATGCCGAACGCCGTCCCCGCTTTGTGCTGAAACCTTCGGCAAGCATTGTCACAACCTGTTCGAACTCACCGCGCGTCAGATTGCGGTAGGGCCAGGCCGAACCAACCAGCTCGAAGAATTCATTCTCATCCCAATCTTCGGTGGAAGCCGCGGCAACGAGTTGCTGCGCCAATACATCCAGCGGTTTTTCAGGAATGGTCAGGGAGTCGAGTTCGCCGCGATGAACGCAACGTAGCAGCGCTGCGCACTCGATTAGTTCATCCCGGCTCAATGGGAAAATTCGCCCTTTTGGCAACCCGCCTCGCCCGCCTGCATCGCTACCTGCCCGAACCTCCTGCATCGCAGCAGGAGCGTGCGAAGCATTGCGGGCAGGTTTGTGTTCGGCCCGACCGGCGCGTTGCAGCAATGTGGCTATCGAACGCGTCGTGCCTAACTGGCAAACTAGATCAACTGAACCAATATCAATTCCCAACTCGAGTGACGCGGTAGCGACCAGCGCTTTCAATTCACCGCGTTTCAATCGGTCTTCCGCCTCGAGTCGTAATTTTGCAGAAAGACTTCCGTGATGTGAAGTGACAGCGTCGGCGCCGAGTAGTTCGCTCAAGTGATGTGTCACCCGCTCGGCCATGCGACGCGTGTTAACGAAAACCAAAGTCGTTCGATGCGCCTGAATTAATTCGGCAAGCCGGGAGTAAACTTCCTCCCAAACTTCGTTCGACATCACCGCTTCCAGCGGCGATTTCGGAATTTCAATCGCCAGATCCAATTCGCGTCGGTGACCGATATCGATGATCTCGCAATCCGGATTGCCAGCCTTGTCTACCGCTCGAGCCCCGACCAGGAAACGCGCTACTTCTTCGATCGGTTTCTGCGTTGCAGATAAACCGATGCGTTGTAGCGGTCCCTCCACCAGCGCGGTCAAACGCTCGACGCTGAGCGCGAGGTGCGCGCCGCGACGATCATCCAACAGCGCGTGAATTTCATCGAGGATAAGCGTACGCGCCGTACGCAGTATTCCCCGGCCGGACTCGGACGTAAGCAGCAGATAGAGCGACTCGGGCGTGGTAACCAGAATGTGCGGCGGCCTTTTGATCAGCGCCTGGCGTTGAGCCGCACTCGTATCGCCGGTGCGCAATTCGGCACGAACATCAATGTCCTTTGCCGCGCGGTAGTCGTTTGAAGACGGCTGTCCGTTCGCCTCGCCCAGTAACGCGCGAATCCCGGACAGCGGTTCCTGAAGATTCTTTCGGATATCGTTGCTCAACGCTTTGAGTGGCGAGACGTAAACCACTTGCGTCTCGTCCGGCAAATGGTCTTCCGTCCCCTGTCGAAATAATGCATCGAGAGACGAGAGAAACGCCGCCAAAGTTTTGCCCGAGCCAGTCGGCGCAGAAATCAGCGTGTGCCGACCGGATTGAATTGCCGGCCAGCCACGCACTTGTGGTTCTGTCGGTGAACCGAATGTTTGTTCGAACCATCGGGCGACCGCGGGATGAAATTGAAATGACTCCATGTGCGGAACGAAAATTTAACACGCTATGCGCGGTTTTCCCGTTAAAGCGTTAAACAGTTGAAGCGTTCAAGCGGGGCCGACGTAACGCTTCACGATTCATCGATTCATCGATTCAACGGATCTTCTAATCGTGATCACTTCGCGCAACATGCGCAAACTATCGCGAAAAAAGCTAACTTTGCTGCCCTCGGCATGGTTCCAACGCACTGGAACTTCGCGAATCCGTAAACCGGCTCGATTCGCGAGATAAAGTAGCTCTACGTCGAAGGCGAAGCCTTCAATCCGCGCCGCTTCAAGAACTGGCCGGCACGTTTCGAGGCGAAATGCTTTGAATCCGCATTGTGTGTCCCAAAACGGCAACCCAGTAGCGAGCCGCACCAGCAAATTAAAAACGCGGCCGGCCTGCTCTCGCCGCCACGGTTGATGCACCCCGATCAAGCTCCGATCAAGTGCACGCGAACCAAAAGCGATGTCCACTTCGCCATTCACGATGGGTTCGACCAGCTTCGCCGACTCCTCCAGCGGCGTGGAAAGATCGGCGTCGGAAAAAAGTCCGATCGGCGTTCGTGCAGCTAGCAATCCAGAGCGCACCGCCGCGCCCTTTCCGCGATTCGGAAAATTCTCCAGCAAACGTGTGGCGACCTGTGCCGACCCCAATCTTTCGCGGACAATTGCGCCGGTTGCATCAGTCGATCCGTCATTTACGATAATCAGCTCGCTTTCGGGCGCATTAGCGGCGAGATAGTCGAGGGTGCCTCGCAACGTTTGGCCGATGCGGCTTTCTTCGTTAAAACACGGAATGACGATGGAGAAAGGCGGAAGCATCGGCGTCGTTAAACCGTTGAAGGGTTGAATCGTTGAAAAGCCATTCTGTCATGTTGAGCCATGCGAAACATGTCTGATTGGTTATCACCGCTGCGGCAACGAAAGAGCCAGAGATTCTTCGCTTAGCTCGGAATGACAAAACACGTCTCCTGCTTCAACGCTTTGATGGTTCAACGATAAATCTCCACCACAAATTTGCCGCTCGGATCGACATAGCCGCGATACATGCCATTTGTATTGAACGGCAATGCAATCTCGCCGCTCTTATCGATGGCGATCAAACCACCAGTCCCGCCGAGCTGTTCCACGCTGTCCAGCGCAGTCTGTGCAGCTTCCTCCAATTTCATCCCGCGGTATTGCATCAGCGCTGAAACTTCACGGGCCGCCCCGACACGAATGAAATACTCGCCGTCACCGGTACAAGAGACGGCACAAGTCTGGTTGTTTGCGTACGTGCCGGCACCAATCAGCGGAGTGTCCCCAATTCGTCCGGGCATTTTGTTTGTTGTCCCACCGGTCGAAGTCGCCGCGGCCAAATTGCCGTCCTTATCAAGCGCCACGGCCCCCACGGTGCCGTGTCGATCTTGATCGGTGATTATGTAGCTCTTTCCATCACCGCCGCCGCGATATTTTTCGGCAGCCTTGATCTTCTCCAGCGCGTCCCAGCGGTCCTGCGTAAAGAAATATTTTTGGTCCACCAGTTCGATCCCGTTTGCTTTCGCGAACGCTTCTGCGCCTTCGCAATCGAGCATGACGTGCGGAGATTTCTCCATAACCAGCCTGGCCAGGGCGATTGGATTTTTGATGTGTTTCACGCCGCCAACCGCGCCGGCTTTCAATGTCTTGCCGTCCATAATGGAGGCGTCCATTTCGTTTGTGCCGGCACTTGTGAACACAGAGCCGCGGCCAGCGTTGAAGTGCGGATCGTCCTCAAGCACGCGCACAGCTGCTTGCGTAGCGTCGAGACTTGATCCACCACGGCTTAGAATTTCGTAACCAGCAGTCAACGCGCGTTCAAGCCCGGCACGATACTCGCGCTCCTTTTCCGGTGTCATGCTGCCGCGTTCAATCGTTCCGGCGCCCCCGTGAATCACGAGCCTAATTTTTTTTCTTTCCATGTTTGAATTGTTTTCGGCGGATTTTTCCGCTGCCGGTTTAACAGATTGCTCGGCTTCAGCGGCAAGCGCGGACGCCGCAGCAGTAAAGAGCAGGAAAGCAAAGAAGCAATCGGCTGCACAAGCTCGAACAATTTTCATCGGTTCAAACGTAAAGCTCAGGAACTCGAAATGTCGAAACGTTTGAGACATTGCCAATGACGCCTGTAGCGCCGCGGCCCTATGGGCGACGTAATTTCCGACGCTTCAGCTAACATCCTCACCCGGCGCTTCCCGCAGGGAAGCGGCTACAGACGGCAGCTATGCAGCAAGTTTGCCCTTTTCCCTATGGCGAAGTGAGGCAATGTCTCGTCCATGCCTAACGCCGAAGCACGTCGCACGACGCCGGGACCACTGGAGGTCGTTGAGATCGAGCGCAGTTTTCTGCGCGAGGTCGGCAGCGTTTTCTGGTTCATGGTGAACACGTTGCAGGAAAGCATGGAACGCGTGCAACAGCGGCGCGCCCCGTTCCGGGCAGCAAGTTTTTTCCGCGAAAGCGTACGGGCCGGTGTGGATTCAGTGCCGCTGGTCGGCCTGGTCTGCTTCTTTCTCGGGCTGACAATGGCGTTATTGACCGGCTATCAGTTGCAACGCTTCGGAACGGAGCGGCTGATTCCCGGCTTGGTGGCCATTTCTTTCACACGTGAACTTGGTCCGCTGATCACCGGGATCATGGTCGCAGCACGCATCGGCGCGGCGTTCACCGCGGAACTGGGCACCATGCAGGTGAACGAGGAAGTCGAAGCCATTGAGGCCATGGGCATCGGACCGCTGCGGTTTCTTGCCGCGCCTCGAATGCTCGCACTGTTCCTACTGACGCCGTGTCTTTCCACGATTGCGAACCTCGCAGCCGTATTAGCGAGCAGTCTGGTTTGCAAAGCGTATTTTAGTATCGCGTTTCTGTATTTCCTCGATTTGGTAAAAGATTCATTGCTCATTCGCGATATCATTACTGGCATCTTGAAGAGCTTCATGTTCGGACTGCTCATCGCCGCGATCGCCTGTTACCGTGGACTTACTGTAAAGGGAGGCGCGGCTGGGGTCGGGACTAACACCACTTCCAGCGTGGTCACCGCTATCACAACCGTGATCGGCTTCGACACCGTTTACAACGTCATTTACACCAATTTCTATCCGACGTGAGCACGCCGTCGCAAATGGTTCAGCTGCGCGATGTGCACATGCAATTCGAAGGAAAAAAAGTCCTCGAAGGCGTGTTCCTTGACGTGCAGCCGCAGGAACGCCTGGTAATCATGGGTCAGAGCGGCAGCGGCAAAAGCACGATTTTGCGCCTCATCCTTGGCATACTTCGACCGGATTCCGGCTCGGTTTTTTTTGAACGATTCGAGATCAATCGCCTGAAACGCAGAAAGCTTCAACAGGTACGACAGCAGATCGGGATGGTATATCAATACTCGGCGTTGTTGAGCTCCCTCACCGTTCGTCAAAATGTGGCGCTGCCGCTGGAAGAGCTTACCGACAAATCGCGGGACGAGATTGATAAAATCGTGGATGAAAAACTCGATCTGGTAGGAATGCTGGACACAAAGGACCTGTTACCGGACGAACTCAGCGGCGGCATGCGCAAACGCGTAGCGCTGGCGCGCGGGATCGCGCTGGAACCCGGATTGGTCCTGCTCGACGAGCCTTCAGCGGGACTCGACCCGGTCATTGCCACGGTTGTTGACGAACTAATTATCAACCTCACCAAGCAATCGAAAGCGACCTCCATCATCGTGACACACGAAATGGAAAGCGCATTTCGTATCGCTACGCGCATGGCTATGTTATACGAAGGAAAAATCATTGAAGAAGGCGAACCCGAACAATTTAAACAATCTAAGAACCCGGTGGTCGCACAGTTCTTGAGCGGCAGCACGGAAGGCCCGATTCTGGAAGGCTCACTCGATGCAATTAGAAAGAAATGAAATCCTGACAGGCTTGCTTGTGGTCGGCACGATCGGTGTGATCGCCTTCCTTCTGGTCTTGCTTGGCGCGCCTGGATTGTTTCGGCCGCTCGTCACGTACGGAGTTTATTTCGATAACGCCGCCGGAATTAAACCGGGTGCAGTGGTGATGCTGGCAGGCCGCAAAATTGGTCAGGTCCAGAAACTGTATTCGCCTCTAACAGCTACGGAAGAGAAGCAGGCGCAGCAGGCGGCGGCGGCGATTCATCCGTCTGAACCGAACGTGAGCCCCTCTCCGGCCCCGCGATTCGAAGCCCGCGTTGATGTGCAGGTTGACAAGACCGCCCGGGTTTATCGCGACACCAAAGCCCAAATGATACAACTCGGTTTGTTAGGCGACATGGCCATTGACTTCACCCAGGGCACGAAAGAGTCGGGACGCGCAAAAGATGGCGAGAGGTTTGCAGGCGAACGCACACCCGATCTGGGCGAAGCCGCAGCGAAAATGCTGGAGGTGATCAAACCGGTTGCCAACGAGGCGACCAACACGATGAAAGATCTCCAGAACACTGCCCAAAATCTCAACAAACTCACCGAGAAAAATTCCGAACTAAGTCTGGCCCTCACCCAATTCAAAACATTCGGCGAACATCTCTCCGATCTCACCAAGCCCGATAGCGCGCTGTCGCACTCGCTCACGAACATCGAAAAAATCAGCACCAGCCTGACGGATAACGACAACATTGAGGTCACCTTGCGAAACCTGCGAAATTCGTCAGACAAACTGAAGCTGGCGATAAACGATCTCGAGCCAGCCGGCGAAAACATCAAGCAATTCAGCGAAACAATAAAAACTCAGCCGTGGCGATTGATCTGGCCAACGACCAAAAAATATCCCGAATCATCCCCCACGCCCGCGATCGCGCGCGAAGGAACAATCACCGTGCGCAAAACTGCCAAGGCAAAACCGCGTCCGCGCGCTACTCCTACGCGCACGAGCAGCCGATAATAGAATTCGCACGGATCGAAGCCCCCGGTCGCTGCGTGGCAGCCCTTCGAGTTCGAAACCGGCGTTACTGATCTGGCCCGGTCTCGGACAGCTTCTCTAATTGCTGATCATGTTTCTCGTTAGTCTCCTTGATGCGATCGACGCTTCTCCTGAGCGCTTTCCCGTTGTATCCCACGAGATCCACCGCCTCCAGGGCCTTTGTGCTTCCAGGCGTGCTTTGAGAAGTGGGACCCGTGGCGACGTTTTCCTTTTCACAGCCGGATAAGAGCAATGCCGTCGCGACAATCATCACGCCCAATACCGAGCAAAGCGGGTGTTTCATGGGCTTAGCCAAGAGGAGATTGTGATCATAGCCCTAACGAGCAAAAGATAAGCCTGGTGGGGGGGTATGTCTACATTAAAGATCGCACATCGAACATCAAATCGAAGATCCGCAGTGGCGGACATTTCGTTGGCTTCGCGACGGAAGCAGATGACGGATCTCACCGCAGTTCTTTGCGAACGACCAACTTTAGTCCTGACCAGACATCGCTTACAGCACAAACCTTGATATCCACATAGCCCAATGGCAGAGCGATCTGGCGGACGACGTCTTCCGTGACATTCGATGGCATTCCCGACGACTTTTTGGGCCAGGACACCCACACAGGCGTATTCGTCTTCAATTTCTGTCTTAACAGTGCAAGCGACTTGGATAGATCGCCCTTCTCGGTGACGAACACGTGAGCCAAGCCGGTGTTTGCGGTCGGTTTGCTAGTGAAGCGAACTGCCGGAGGCATCGGCTGCAGAAGCGCTCTGAAATCAGCTGGATCACCGAGCAACAGCACTTCGGTGTCGGCGACGATGCCGAGCTTCTTAAGAAGCGAAGTTCCAGAGTAGCCTGCTGGCACGGCGCGGGGATTCGTTGAGCCCTAACGAGATGGGGATAAATCGCAGCAGGGTATTATCTCTACCTCAACTGCGCTCATAATGGACGATCGACGAGTACAAATACGCAACCCGACTCGGAATGAACGTCGGAATGCACAGATTCTACACTAGCCACACTCGCCCACCCTGGAGATAAATGTTGGCCGCCAGCGATCAGATCGCCTTCAAGAACGTATATGAATTCCGGGCATTCATGGGTGTGAATCGGAAGTCTTGCGCCAGGCTCAAGTCGAACGATCTGCATCTCCAAGCCATCGGTGATGGCCACATCCTTCACAAACACTCCAGTGAAGAAACTCGATGGCTTCCACGGTAGATCGTCGCATCGCACACATAGAACTTGGCCGGTCTTGAGAGTGTTCATCGGATTACCTGTTAACGCCGAGACAGAGACAAGCGAAGGTAGGGCGCCGTGTCAAACACCTCGAAGTCACTTGCGACTGGGCACCGATCTGCAACAACTTGCGCGCGGCCTCGGGAAATTTCTCCCATGGCAGTCGCTCGCCCTGATGTGTTCTAGGTCCTGGCAAAATACTCGGTGAGCGGCCCCTCTGGCTGGCGCAGACGGGAACAAACGGGCACCACGTAGCTGTTGTACTCGTCGTCAGGCGAAGGGATACCGAACCGAAAGCAAAAACGTCCACCTCGGGAGCCATCGCACAGATCGCACCGACGATGATCAAGCGACGACGAACGCAGCGAACTGGAAAGGCGCTCGCAAGTGCGGCGGACGAGACCGCGCGTCGCTCGGAGTGGAATTATGGAAATCATGTCAAAAGTGAAGCGTACCGCCCCGAATGCTTTCGGGGTTCGATTCATCGCTTGGCTAGGCCTCATACTAGCGACGCCGCCCGCCGCATCGGAAGAAAAGAAATGCCATCGACACTTTGCCGTGAACCTGCCGCAGCAAAGCCGAAGCTGCAATAGACGGGGACTGCCGACAGGCTTGAGTTGACCGTGAAAACTCCTTCGCTGTTTGGAGTGCACAGCTCTCGCAATGCCTGCTGCCACAACCGCCGACCAAGGCCTTGGCCCTGGTATGCCCGAGCAACGAATAAGTGGAATAGATGGGAACCGTCTCGGATGGCTATGAAGCCAGCGAACTCTGAGCCAGAGAAAGCCAGGAGGTAGCGATAACGTGCCGAAGCCAAGTATTCGCGCTCGGCCTGTACCGAAACGGAAGCAAGGAAGCGCTCAGCACCGATGCCGGATGGATCGTCGGTGAGCTCGCTTTGGAAGCTGGCGATCAGGCCGGCGACCGCTTCCGCATCAGACGGCGAACCAACACGAACGTCCAGCATAGGCCTAACGAGAACAAGCTGAGCCACCGCTGGCCAGAGCGAGCTGTGCTGTGATGTTCAGTGTTGACGTCATCGAAAGTAAATCTTCACGCCGGTCAGCGAGCCTGCTCGCGAATACTTTCGGAGTTGTCTCCAGCGATTGGTCAGGCATTTAGTGTGACTGCTTATTGGCGCGTATTCCGGGATGAATAATGGTTGGCAACCAACCGCCAGTGCCCTTGCTGCTTTACCCACACCCTGGTAAAGCGAGTGTCACGGGGAACAGTTTTGCCTTTGTCTTGCCCGATCATTGTCGAGAGACCGGTCTCCACAGCCGTGTCCCCATAGATGCGCACCTGAACTTCGTCGGTAGTGATAGATTGAAATTTCAAAGTACCCGAAGTGAAATCTGAAATCACTTGCGGCTTGGTTCTCACTGTCCCACTTGGACCCACGCCGATAAAATCAGCAGCGTAAATGCGATCAAGCGCCGTCGCATCAGCATGAATCTGTGCTTGAATGCGTTCGTTATCCACTTTCCTAATATTTTCCTCGACACTTGTTCTCTTCGTGTCCCTCGCGCTCTGCTCTTGCCCTACGCCCATAGGGGCCACTGTAAGGAAGAGGACAGCTATAAAGAGTGCTAGTTTCATGTAGAGTTCTCCATAGGTATAACGAGACGGAGCTCAGCCACTGCTCTGGGAGCGAGGCTGCGGTCCAATTGAAAATATACTAATCAGGTTCGACATCGACGCGCAATGCCAAAGAGCGGTTGGGCTGGAGCGTTTGGTTAGGCGTAAGTGTGACAATTTCACTGAGCCCCCCTGCTGAGAGCATCCTTTAATTCTGGAGAAGTAGCGCTGCTGGCTTGAATGTGGTGGAGCAATTCCTGTTTTTGCGGTGAGGGCAGGTCAAACTGCTGAATACTGCGGTAGTAATAGGCGATCTGGCGAGCCAAGAACGATTTTGCGCTGTCGACATGACCTGCCTGGAGCTCGTCCAACGCATGTACGCTAACTAATGCGAGGCTTTGGTGCTGAGCACTGCCGGAACGAAACTGGTTACGAACCGTGCCAACGATGAAGTGATTGCCAATCCCCAGACCAGTGACAAGGCCAAGTCCAAAGGTGAATATTGTAACAGTGAAGGTTTTCATACGCCTAACGAGAACAAGATGCACGATGGCGGACGAGACCGCGAGTCGCTTGGATTTGAAGTGTGAAAATCATCTCAAAAAGTGGAGCGCACAGCCCCGAATGCTTTCGGGGTTCGTTGCATCGCCTGGTTAGGCCGGTGCTCAGGAGCGCCTCATGACTGTGGATCGAACCCGAAGACGCGGAGCTCCTGGCTGCACCGGCAGGCCTTAGCGATGCGCGCGGCCCATGCAACGGCTTCCTCTCGCGAGGGCAGTTCGAGCACGGTGAAGCCGCCGTCGAGTGAGGGCGCCCACGGGTAGCCGCCCTCGGCGACCACACCGTCAGCGGCGACGAGCACCGGTGGCACAGTTTCGTCGATGCCGCCGCCGAAGACGTAAACGCCAGCCGCCTTCGCTTCGTCGATGACGGCGTGTGCGTCTCGGCCGACCGCTTCCCATTCGTCATCGGGCACGATCATTGCCGCGCTTGGGAAAGAGATCAGATACTTAGCCATGGTCTATTCCGTCGGAACGTGTCCAGAGCCTAACGAGAGGGAGATGAGCCGCGGCGAGCGAGGCCGCGCGTTGCTGCGGGATAAGTAAAGGAGGTCATCGCAAAACTAGATATAACACCGGCTCGCGGTCGGCTCCATCGATTGGTTAGGCATTTTTTGTCTCATACCGGCCGAAGCGCCCGGCTAAGGCGACGCCCGAACAGTATCACAAAAATTCCGCCGGTCGCGCCAATCGTGGCGTGCAGGGTCCAAAACTCGATCGGACTAATGCGCTCGTAGAAATGTCCGATCCACCCGATGACATTGTTGGAAACGAACAGGCTCATGAAGGCAATCCCCATCATCGTAGCATTTACTTTGGCCGGCGCAGCGCGTGATACCAGCGCTAGCAGCGTTGGCCAGTAGTAGAGGAAGCAGATGGACAAGCCGACGCAATAGAGGAACGGCCAGATCGGGTGGATGGGCGCGCCACCGGACAAAGAGATCGCGGCGACCAAGACCAGGTTGCTCACCGCAGCCAGCGCCGCCCCGGTCCCGATCTTCGCCAGATCATCGGGCTCGCCACGGTGCGACGCTTGACGCCGCCATATCCAGAAGAGCAGCGGCACGCCGAGGATGCTGCCCAATGCGTAGATCGATTGGTACCAGGGAATCGGAATGCGAAAGCTGCCGATATTGGGCGCCACATATTGCTGAGTCCAGACCGGCATTACATTGTAGATCTGATACGAGGCGATTGACTCAAAGATCGTAATGATGATCACGGCGAGAAGAGCGCCAATGATGCGCCAGTCGGCAGCGGCGAGTCGGTTGTCCTCGTGCCGGCGTCGTGGCACTCTCGCGGGAAGATAACGATAGCCGTAGAGATAGGTAGCAAGGCCTAGGAACATGAAGATTGCGGCCACGCCAAAGCCGTAGTGCCAGCCATAGACTTGGGCGAGCAGACCGCACAGCAAAGGTCCCACTACTGCACCAATGTTGATACCTGTGCTGAAGATGACGAAGCCACGAGTGCGCCGCGCCACATCCTCTGGCCGATAAAGTGCGCCCACTTGCGCTGAAATATTTCCTTTGAGAAAGCCCGAGCCGACGACGAGTAGCAGCAGAGCGAATAGAAACGTCTGATCAAACGCCATAGCTAGATGACCCGAGGACATCGAGAGCGCGCCAATCACCACGGCATTGCGCTGTCCGATCCAGCGATCGGCAATCATCCCACCAAGTAATGGTGTGAAGTAAACGAACCCGGAGTAGAGACCAAATAACTGCGATGCGATCGCCTGGGTGGACAGTGGGCCCAGGAGCGATTCCATTCCCACGCGGAATCTCGCGAATCCGGCAATATGCTCGGCATGCCCCGGCAGCAGCAATTGGTTTACCATATACAGCACCACCAAGCCCGTCATGCCGTAAAAAGAAAAACGCTCCCACGCTTCGGTGGCTGCGAGGAAGAAAAGACCCTTGGGATGGCCAAAGAAGGTCTGATCCCCGGCGCAGGCTAACTGGCTTTCGCCTCTACTCATCGTGCCGTTCCACCGCCTAACGAGAACAAGCTCAGCGACCGCCGACGGAAACGCCCTCTGCTGCGGATTTCAGTGTTGAAGGTTTCATGTGGAAATTTTCTCGCCGGGCGGCGGTTCGCTGCAGCGCGCGTTAGGCGTTGCGGTCATTGGCCCTTGAGTGCTTTGGTGCCGAGTAATGCGTAGCCCAAGGCAATCGGTAAAATGCCGATCCAGAACGCAAGGTGCTCGATGGTCGCCCAAGTGTAAGCCGGCATCCAGTGCTGACCCCAAGGACCAATCGAACTGTGCCAAAACGTCTGAAAGTCCAGCGAGGTTTCAGGGATATTGCTCGCGACTGCTGCGCCACAAATGCCAGCGACGGTAAACGCGGCGATCGCAATGCGTAGTAAAGCTCCGTCTAGCTTGGCGAAGACGCCCGCGCCGATGAATGCCGCGATGAGCGAGATATACACGCCAATGTGGAAGACGGTATACGTCATGAGCAACTCAAGCCCCTTGTCTGGTTCGGGTTTCGCACTGGCTGCTGATGCTGTCGCGATGGATAGGGCGAGGGTGAGGACGAATATCGAGGTTTTCATGGGTTGGATTCAGGATGCGCGTAGCGACGCCTAACGAGAACAAGATGAGCGACGGCGGACGAGGGCGCGCGACCCTCGGAGTGAAAGTGTGGAAGCCATCTCAGAAATGGAACGTAGAGCGGTCCGCCGTTCGCGCCATCGCATGGTTAGACCATCGGAGGGCCATATGACTCAATCGTTGGGTCCGAGCCTGCATCTTCACCTTCGCTGCTTCGCGATCATGATTCCAGCTATTATTGTAGTCCCTTATCGAGAGCCTCCTGCTCGGTCGAAAAGACGTTAAAAGCAGTAAGGAGCTTATTGACAGCAAGCGTTTCCGCCAAAGTCTCAGGGA
>DATDFM010000106.1:0-13452 GCA_036522635.1 Candidatus Udaeobacter sp.
AAGCCGCAAATAACAAAAAAGCGGCGCGACGATAAGTAGCCAGGGTCTCGTTCCTGATTTCCAAAAACAAAAGGCGCCGATCAGCGCCGCTACGATCGATAAATATGAAATCGCATCCGGGTGAACCTCGTGGCGCACGCAGAACCGCGTAGCAGCGGGTGCAGTTTGCCGGAACACTGCCGCGATCGGCCGCCTGGAAGTTGGTTCGTAAGCCGACATGGCTGTCATTTTGTAAGGCAGCGTCACAGTCTGGCAACTCAAACGACGAGGAGTTCGGACGTTTGGAATCCGTCGTTGCAAATGTATGTCTGACGCGTGAACGCTCTGGCGCATGCGATTCAATATGCGGTCGGAGGGATGAACTATATGAACTCAGGGGTCAAAAACAGAAATACAGGCAGATTCGCACGGGTTGCGATCTGGGTGGCGAGGATAATGGCGGCAGCGTTGATTTTGGTGTCAAGCTTTGCGCTGGCTTGGGCCACCAGCCGTAGCAATGCCAACCGGCTAGACATCGACGTTAAATCACCACAACCAGCACCGCTGCACACCAAACCACCATCGGCAAACAAGCGACATCGCGCGCCTGCGGGTCATCATGCAGCCAAGCCAATTACCAAGTCGCATGCGCGTGGAAAGCAAAGTGCAAACCATGCGACCTCACAGACACGAGGGTCAGCAGGAGGCAAACACGGAAGTCATTCGCAGGCTGATATCACACCGACCCCGACACCGGAGGACACCCCGACCGCAACTCCAGGATTGACACCCGGTTCAAGTCCGATGGCCAGTCCGGTGTCCTTTGAGATCGACTGACCTTCAGCAGAAAGGAGGGAGGCAACTAAAATTTGTTGCCAATCGCTGAAACTTCGTTTAGTACGCTCGAAGTTTTCGAAGATTGTTCTGGGGGGAACAGCCGCCTCTCATACCTGCTCTGGTGTGGGGGGCGGTCATTTTTTGGTCACGAAATTCTTGAATCTCAACGACCGCGCCCAGGGATCGAACCAAGGTGCGGTTCTTTTTCTAGGGGCGAGGACCGCCACCGCCACTTAGCTGGCGGTTTCCATTGAAAGCGCCCTTGGGATCTTTTTTCGGCTTCAAATCGCGGACTTTGATGTTTTTCTTCGTTTGTTTGGGTTGTTTGCTTTCTTTTCTCTGTGCCATGTTTGCCTTCCGTTTCGTTCGTTTAGTTTGTTACCACCGAAGTTTGAAAAACTGTTCTGGGGAGGAACAGCCGCCTACGACTTGCTCGGGTCTGGGGACCGGTAATTTTCTGATCAAGAAATTGACTGACAAACATAAACTGCACTGCCGGGATCGAACCGTCATGCGGCTCCTCGTGCTAGATGAAGCGGGCCTGTTGCGTTGACTGTTGGGTTCCGCGTTGAAAACTGTTATTCTGCTGACGCGTTTGGTTGCTGGCGACCATTCCCCCTTTTGCGTCTTTCTTTGGTTTCAGATCCTGGACTTTAATCTTTGCTTTGCTTTCTTTTCTCTGTGCCATTTTTTCCTAACTATTTCCTTTTTGGGTTGTTTGTTTGGGTTGTATCAGTAACACCGAAGAGCATTTGCCGCCCGCCTTTGACATCCTTTTCTGGAATCAGGTCGTTGAGGCGAATCAATTGATTCTTGGTGCGCTTTCGCGTCTTACTGTCTGATTCTGTGGCGGGCGCACTCTTTTTGTTCTTCGGGGTATTCACGTTGGTTCTCTGATGATATCAGTATTCGTGCCAAGTCTCCGGCACAGCGACAAAAGTCGTGATTAGCCTCCCGTTTATCGGTGAACTAGAGATATTTATGCAGGTAATGATTTCTCTTCCTCTACGAAACCGTTCCTTTGGCGAGCAACATTCCAAACTGCATTGTTAGGCCACATGGCCTCAAATCTAGACCAATGGTGCTTTATTTTCAGGCACCTCGCGAAGATACCGGGCGAGAGTCGAACGAGAAATACCGAGTAAACGCGCCGCGCGTCGCTGGTTCCGATTCGCTTGTTCATAGACGAACCGAACATGCTTTTGCATCGCGCGTTCGAGTGAGAGATCAACAACGGCATCGGGTTCCTGGTGATTGTCCGCGGAGGTGGGCGCTGGCGTTTCACTTCCGGATGGCGCGTGTTCGGGTTTGAGGTCGGAGGGAAACACAACATGCTCCGGTAGAATCACAGAATCGTTGCAAAAAAGAGTCATGGTGCGCACCGTGTGACTCAGCTCGCGCAGATTACCCAGCCAGTCGTGACGAAGCAGTTTCTCCATCGCTTCAGGATGAATGGCCGTGATTGGTTTGCCTTCCTTCGCTGCCGCAATTTGCAATTCCGTGGCAATCAACGCTGGCAGCTCTTCCCGCCGTTCTCGCAGCGGAGGGATAAGCAGCGTAAGACCGTTAAGTCGCTGATACAGATCCTCGCGAAGTCTTCCCAGCCGCACACGTTCTCGCAGCGAACAATTCGCCGCACAGATGATTCGGGCGTTAGAAGTGAGCATCCGTTCAGAGCCCAAGCGCTCAAATTCGCCATACTCCAGAACGCGCAGGACTTTTACCTGGGCCAGTAAACTCATCTCCGAGATTTCATCCAGGAAAAGCGTGCCTTCATTGGCGAGTTCAAACTTTCCTTTCATCGTTTGTTGTGCGCCGGTGAATGCTCCACGTTCGTGACCGAACAATTGACTCTCGAGCAATGTGTCGCTAATCGCTGCGGCATTAAACGAGATGAATGGCCGATTTGCCCGCTTAGATGAATTGTGAATGGCCTGGGCAAGCAATGTTTTTCCCGTGCCGGTCTCGCCGAGCAGCACAACCGGAACGTCGGATCTCGCAGCAAGTCCTGCTAACTGAAGACAACGGGCCATAGCATCATTGCTTGTCGTTAGGTCTTCGAGTCTTAATTTGGACGGCCGCGCCTTCATCGATGGTTATTGCTTCATGTTTTCACGCAATTGCCGGATCGGCTCGAATGCATATTCAATCAGCGTCCGGCCGCCGACTATGATGTGCGCATCGCCCTTCATTCCAACGCGCACAGGCAGGGGGTGTCCTGTTTGGGAAGACATTTCATAGCGATCAAGTGATCCTAACGCAACGAAACGAGAACCTTCCGTAGTGGTAACGGCGGATGGGCTGATCCAGTCGACCTTTCCAGTGACAGTACCGTAGCGCTGGTAAGGGAAGGCTTCGAAAAAATAGCGGACGCGCTGAGCGACGGCAAGCCGTGGGAGACCGGCTTCAGTTAATGTCATGCGCGCGCGTGGCTTCGACCCTTTCGGCGCCAACTGGCAAAGCACCTGTCCCTGCTGAACAAAACTACCTACGGTTCGTTGATCCATTGAGATAACCACTCCCTCGTAGGGACTACGAACCATCAACAGGTTCTGTTGAGCATTTTCCAAGTCCTTTTTCAGAGCGGCGATGCGCATCTTCAATTTTTCAACTTCCGCCTGCTCTTCACCGCGTTGGCGGGCGTGCTCCGTTTGCATTCGCTCACGATCAAGAATGACTTGCTGCAAAGTTCTTTGGGCAACGCTCAAATCTTTTTCCGATCCGGCCAAATCAAGTTTCAGTTTTATCAGGTCGACCTCAGATTCCCCACCCTGCTTGGCCAGCTTATCCATTCGAGTAACCAACTCCCGGCTTGTCTTCGCGTGGTTTTCGCGAAACCCGACCTCGCTTTTAGCCTGCTCAATCTCCGCGCTTTTAATTCCGAGTTGCGCAGTGTAAGCGCTCTCATTTCTCTTGAGGCTCTCCTGCTTTGTCCGTAAGTCTTCGTTGAGCGTGAGGAACTGTGTATCCCAGCCGCCGATCTCGTCAGAACGCAGGACAAACAACTCGTCACCGCCTTTTACCACCTGGCCTTCCTCGACCACGACGCGACTGATTACCGCCTGGCGCGGAGCTTGAATCGGATCAGCCCCGGTTGCCGGTATCAGAACGAAACGGCAGTCAACCGTTTCGGGCAATCGCATCACAATGGCGATCAGAAACGCAAACACAAACGCCGAAATCAACAGCCACGCTGTCCAGCGAATAATCCAGGAAGGCGGTTCCTGTGGTAATAACTCGGATTCCTTATCGAGTGAATCCCGTCGAGTCAATTGCGCGCTCATCGAAATCGCTTTTTAGATTCCGAGTTGCTGGCTCGATAAGTAATAATACAGACCGCGCTGTGCCATTAATTCATCATGGGTGCCAATCTCGGCAACACTACCCTTCTCCAGCACGACGATAGAATGCGCTTCTCGAATGGTGCTCAGACGATGCGCGATCACAATCGTAGTACGTCCGGCCAATAATCGGGCGAGATTGTCCTGGATCGCGCGTTCGGATTCTGTATCCAGCGCGCTCGTTGCCTCGTCAAAGATCAACACAGGTGGATTGTTGTAAATCGCTCGCGCAATCGCGATGCGTTGCTTCTGACCTCCCGAGAGGGAGAGACCTGACTCTCCGATCTTTGTCTCATAACCGAGCGGCAGACGCATGATGAAGTCGTGGGCGGCGGCAGCTTGGGCAGCCGCAAGGACGCGATCGAGATCGGGTTCCGGATCGCCGAATGAAATATTTCGCGCGATCGTGTCGTTAAACATGTGATTTTCCTGAAGAACGGTCCCAATGTGCCGTCGGACGTCGCGATAATTCAGAGTCTTTAAATCAACATTGTCGAAAAAGACCGTTCCCTCGGTAGGCTCGAGCAGGCCGGCGATTAATTTGATGAGCGTTGTCTTGCCGCTTCCGCTGCGGCCAACGAACGCCACTGTGCGTCCCGGCAAAAGATTGAGCGAGATATCCTTCAAAATATCAGGTGATTCAGGGCCGCCATATTTGAAACTGACCCCGCGCAATTCGATGTGTCCTTCCAGGCTGCGCACCGGAATGAGCCGGGAGCGATCATGACCCTGCTCCGGCTCCTGCTCAAAAATGTCGTTCAGCCGATTCAGAAGAACAGAAGCGAACTGCACGTTATCCCAAACCCCAAGCGCCCGCAAAATCCCGGCATACGCCATGGCCGTTAGCGAGCTGAACGCCACAAAGCCACCAACACTCAAGTGGCCATGAATGACCTGCACTGCACCGACCCACAGGAAAATCGCAGTAGACAGCAGACCAATCGTTTGAAGGACGCTATCCCAGGACATCACGATGAACGTTGTTTTGAAAAGTTTTTGCGAGACCGAAAGAAACTCATTGAGCATGGCGTCACGAAAAGAGCCCTCGGCCGCTGCGGCCTTTACAGCCTCGATCCCTTTGATCGCATCGATCTGGTGCGAGCTGTATTTGCCCTGACTTTCTTCCACTCCGTGATAAAGCGGCCGCAACACCTTTACGGAAAAAATCATTAGCCCCACATACAAAGGCGTCGTCGCCAGAAACGCGACGGTCAGCAGCGGACTATAGATTGCCATTAGGATAATTGCGCCCAGGAGAAAAACGACGGCTAGCAACGCGCCGACTCCCTGTTGCACCGCCAATTGCCGAACTTGTCTCGCGCCTTCGAGCCGGCGCTGAATGTCGCCGGTTCGACGACTTGTAAAATAGCTCATCGGGAGGGACAAAAGTTTCCGGCTCAAGAAATCAAGAACTGCTGTGTCGAGCCGCACAGCAGCAAATGAGAGCAAGTATTCCTGCGCAAGTGTGGCGAGCTGGACAAAAATAAGCGCTGCGAGCATGCCCAGCAGAATGATTTTCAGCAGGCCGATGTCGTTTTCGACGATGACTTTATCAACAACGATTTGGGTGAATACCGGGAACAATAACTGCAGGAAACTGACAGCGACCGCCAGTCCGAGTGCCTGCAGTAAGATCACTTTGAATCGTGAGAGAAAGGGCAGAATCCAAGCCAGTGTTGGCCTGCTTTCCGGAGCTTCTTCGAACGCTGGAGTGTAATCGAATAGTGCCGCATAGCCGGTCCAGTTCGTTTCAAATTCGCGTCGCGGAATCTTGCGTAATCCGCGCGCCGGATCGGCAACGCGCGCAAATTGCTCATCCACGTCATAGAGCACGATCCAATGGTTCCCCTCCCAGTGAACAATTGCTGGAAGCGGCATTTGCGGTAGATGTCGGTACGAAATTTTCAATGGGCGTGCCGCCAACCCAAGTTCGGTCGCCGCGCGAGAAATCGCTTTCAAGCTCGTGCCATCGGTCGCCGTGTGACACAGCTGCCGAATCCGTGCCAGGCTTACCTTGCGACCAAAGTGCCGGCAGATCATGCCCAGACAGGCGGCACCGCAATCCATCTCATCGATCTGCATGATGTGATCGATTTTTCGGAGGCGCTTGCCGTCTTTGCGGAACAGACCTCGCTCGTCGGCGAACGGCTCTTCCCGGCCATCGGCATCCTCGAGCGGCCGCTGACCCGCCTCTTGGCCATCGAGCTGCACTTTGTCGTGCACCTGTGTGTCGGCAGGAAGCAGTTCGTTTGCGAAATCGAGCGGAACGCGCGCTTCGGTTTTTGCCTCATAACGGGCCAGCCGCTCGCTTAACAATTTATCAAATTCCGGAAATCGACGGCGGAGGTCGCGCACCGACTTCGGTTCCAACGACAGCAGTTGGCAGTCTGTGAATGCTTCTACTGATGCTGCGCGCGGCGAGTCATTCAAGATCGACAATTCACCGAAGAAATCGCCTTCGCGGTAGAACGCGAGATTGCGCTCCCGCCCGTTCAACCCAGAGAATGCGCGCGCTCGTCCTTTCTCAATTACAAAAAGTGGACCGGCATTATCCCCTTCTTTAATGATCAGATTGCCTTTTTCGAAAGTGACGGGGGTTAGCTTGTCGAGCATTCCGCGCAACACCGGAGTTGGCAGTCGGCCGAAGTTGCTAAATTGATAAAGAAAGCTTTGAAGCGCGCGGTTGCGACCGGTTGCCTCGATATAATGTTTCAGGTCCGGTAGGCGACTGACCAGTTGAAGAAAGTCATCGCGATCGATCCGCAAGACATCGACTGCGGTGCTGCAACGCACGGTTGCATTTCGCGTTCCGCCCTCGGCTAACGCAGCCTCGCCGAAAGAATCTCCCGGCTTCAATACTCCCAACGGGATCTCCTCACCATTCGCCTTGATTTTCAGGGCACGCGCTCGGCCCTTTGTTAGTACGTAAAATGAATCGGCGGGATCGCCTTGCTTTACGATGACATCGCCAAAGTCATAATGTTCTTCCTGCAGAAGCGGCTCGATCGCGTCAAAATGTTCATCGGTAACGAACCGAAACATCGACGAGCGCCGTAAAACTTCGCTGTCTTGAATTTTCATTCCGCTGGAACGGGAACGCTCAACCGCAGCTGCGTAAACCTGGTCGTCAGGTCTGAAAAATAATGGTCAAGCAGTCTCTGGTCGACGCGCGATTTGACGATCGGGTCCTCTAGTCGTGGCTCTGTTTTTTTGATGATCCGACAGAGTTCGAACCCATCGCCATGCGGGATCGGTTCCAGCAGGTCCCCTTGCGAGACGCTGAAGTATTTTTGTTGCACATCCGCCGGAACGTCTTCCATGAGACATTCTGCACGTCGGTACGGATATCCTCCCTCAGTGGCGACTTCCTCCATCGACATCCCGTCTTCACGCACACAAAAAAAGGCTTCTTTTGCGGCATCGTGCGATTCCAACTCAATCCGTTCGATTTCAAATCGTATCAAGCGCAATCGCAGAGCCACCAATTCACGCTGGCGTGCTTCAGGAACCAGCAGAGTATCGCAACGTATCTTGTAGGCCGTCTCGATCGCGAGCATTTCATTCAACCACTGTAAATCGCGTCCAGATTCCTTCAGCCATTCGACCAATTGCGTTGCCTCAATGCCAACACGATGCATGAATTCCTGCCGCTCCATGGCAAGCGCTTCTGATGAAGGTTCTTCTCCAGCGCAGCGCGCGGCCAGACGCTTCATAAGCCGGAGGGTCATATCGTCCAACGCCCCCGACAAAATCAACTCTGCTACGAACATCTCGCGCAGCTCGGTATCGGCTGAGGTGTATTCTATTTGCCGAGGTGAAAAGCCTTCCTCAACCGCGCTAACGCAATATTGACGTGCAAAGTAATCGCTAAAGTCATCAAACGTCAGGCCACGATTCGCCAGCCATGTTTCCGTCTCTTCGGCTGTGATTAAATCGTGACTGTAACGAAATTCTTCTGCCGCGGCAGAAATGGTTGACTCATCCAAGTCCAATTCCAATTCGTCTGCGCGTTCTCCCGCTGCGACATGACGAAGAAATGTTTGCCATTTTTCCTCAAGTTCACCGCGAAAGAGAGCTGCATCGATCGCATCGCGCGCTGCATACTCCTGAGTTCCGCACGCGCACACGACTATATCGTGAGGCGAAACTGACTCTCTGCTCGACATTGAAGAGCAGCTTTCTACAGCATTCTAGCAAGAAAGTCGAGCTCTCTTAAGGACCTCCCGCAGGCGTTAAACGCCTTTTTTCTGTTGACAAACAGACTAGATAATTGCGAGTAATATATCCGATAACTCGTGAGGACCATGGAGGAGCAAACGCCTAATATCCATGTAGTTCAGTCAGTTTGGCGCCGACTTAAGAAGGCTAAACTTCGCGACCTGGAGCCAATGAAGGATGTAAAAGGTGGTGCCGCCGTTACTGGCCGACCCAAAGCCTCCACAGACGGCACAGGCGCCGCGGAAAACAGGGGCAAGCGTTAGAAATTCGGTGTCAGCAGCGGCAGTGACTGCGCTGACTTTGCCTGGATACAGGGGCCGGGAAGATCTTGGAAAAGCTTGTACCTCGATCGTAAGCCTTCTGATCCGCTATGACGAAAAAAGCATGAACTCTACTTAATGGTCATGAGGATGCTGGCTGTCTTTCCTTCGCTTACCACGCTCATGATATAATTCCCGGCGGCCAGCTTCTTTCCATCCATTGTTTTGTCGAGATTCGTTTTCGTCTTGCCTTGCAGCAAAATCACCGCGGGCGCTGACCCTGGAACCGGCTCGTTCTTTGCGTTCACCGCGTTCACATTGACGATGATCATGGCGTCTTTCGATTGAACCGACAGTTCCGCATCGGCCGCCACTGGATTCTCGATCTTCGCAAAGGGCGTCCCGTCCTTTGCAGCCTGACCGCCAACACTCACTGGGAATGGAAGGGAATCGCTTGCGAAAAGAACGTAAGGAACGGCTGTACAAACGATGAAAAATAGTAGAAGACGTTTCATAAGGACCAGGTTGATGCCGGATTGAGCGCAGGAACGCAAGACCTGAATCTCTTGAACGGGCAAGAAGCTGCGCGATGGCCTGAAACGGACCCGGGTCCAATGCGCCAAATGCGAGCGCAGAAATAAAGAAACGTTGACGGCAAATAGTGATCCGGATTCGATCGCGTCATGAAAAGAAAAATGACTGGGTTTATTATAACACTTTGTTTTCTTGGAGCGGGATGGTGTTTCGGTAACGACCCGCAGATCGCTACAACGAAACTGGACGAGTCCAAATCAAACGTTGCTTCCGGGATGGAGAAGGTTAAGCCGACGTACATCAGTTTGGTGAAATTCACGGAGAAGGGCATGCAGAACGCCAAGCAGACAACTCAGCGGCTCGCCGCTTGGGCCGCCAAGGTGCAGTCCATGGGAGTCACTATTAAGCAGATGTATTGGACGCTTGGTGAATATGACCAAGTATGCATTTTTGAAGCCCCCGACGATGAAACGGCCGCGAGCGTGTTACTGGCTGCGGACATGCTCGGCAACATACGGACCCAGACCATGCGCGCTTTCACGGCCGCTGAGATGGATAAGATCCTGGCCAAGGTGCCCTGACAATGCCAAGCCAAGGCGCACAGGAGACGCAGTAAAGGCATCGGCAATTGCGCGATTCTTTATTGACCGTTGCGAAGTTCCGGTTCAGGGACCGAGGGCCTGGCGCAGTGCGGCAGCGCCCGGTGGCGGTTTCGTAACTCCGCTCAAAATTGAATCAGCCCTAACGAGTCGTTCGTAATAGTTGAAGTTCGATTGCCTTTGCGTTCCAACCACCGCGCCTTCCAATGACACGCCAACGAAAAGGCCTTTGCTCCTGCTGTAGGTGTAAACGGCGGCTGTTGGCATTACCGCCCCCGCAGCGGTGCGGCCCACTGGGCCAGCCGCAGCGCTGAGATCGACGCCGATGGTCACATTTCCACCGCGGGAAAACGCTTTCACGGCAGCATCAGTGTTGAGGACGATCACGAAATCGGTTACCTGGGCACCAGCCTGAAGGCCCCAGCCTCCACCGCCTGTGGCGATAAATGATGGGCCAGACCAACCATGTGGCGTCCGAGCAACCACAACACCTTGCCCGCCTTTTGCACTGAAAATAAATCCTGCTTTCACCACGCTCATGATCGCGAGCCCTTTCGCTTGCCGGAGCACATCTCTTGGAATTGCTTTCTCCGGCATTCGTTGAAACTGGCTAATGATCGTGGCGCAGCGATTCACCGTGTCCTGCTCCGTGGCATCAGCCACGCCGAATGCAAGACACGACGTCGCGAGAATTAAGAACAATTTCTTCATCGAGTATTCTTCCCCCGGCAATGCTTATCGCAACGAATGCATCCTAACGCAATTCAACGCGCGAAGCTTCGCAGTCGAACACGGCCATTATTCGGTTCGCAGTGCCGTAATTGGATTCACACGAGTTGCGCGATTTGCGGGGAAGAAGCAAGCGAGGAGCGCCGCACTCGCAAGCATTAAAGTGGCGATGATAAGCGCCAACGGATCGCTCGGACTTACATCATACAGGATTTTGGCCAGGACCCGCCCTGCCGCGAGTGAAAGAAGGAGGCCGGCGCCAACGGCGAGAGCCGTTTGCAGCACGCCTTGTCGCATAATGAGCGCGAATACGTCGCTGCGATGGGCACCCAAGGCCATACGGATGCCGATTTCGCGAGTCCGGCACGCCACGGCGTAAGCTTTCACACCATAAACGCCGACAACGGCTAAGATAAGTGCGATTGCCCCAAAGGCGCCGAAGAGAGTTGCTCCAAGTTTAACGATCCAAAGGTTGGGCGATCTCTCGATCAAGTCGACAAATGGGGTTATCTGTAAAAGCGGCAAATCGGGGTCGATCTGGCGCAGCGTCTGTCGCAGGGTCGGAATAAAAGCAGCGACCGCGTGAGGATTCTGTGTGTTGAGCCGCACATGCAGATACGTCTGGCCGGTATATCCCTGCGCCAACGGCACGAACAAGCGGCAAACGAGCGAATCGTTATCAACGCTATGCCGGTGCTTGCTTACCACACCTACGATTTCGATGTCGTTAGGCGAGCCGTCCTTTGGCGGGTTGGTGTAACGGATGTGTTGACCGACCGGATCTTCGTTGGAGAAGAGTTTTTTCGCCATTTCCTCGTCGATGATCGCAACCCGGCGACCATCCTTGTTTTCGCATTCCTCCTGAGTGAAATCGCGGCCACGTAGCAGTTTTATGCCGAGTGCCTCGCAATAGCCCGGCGTGATTGCAGTGAAGAGCGAATTGACGCTCGGATCCGGCGCCTTCGGGTCCTTAGGCATCGCATCTTTCGTACGGAGAACGCGGCGCGCGCTGGTGAAGTCAGAATACGGCAGCATGGTGCCGGTCGCCGACGCCGTTACTCCGGGCAACTCTCGTACCCGTCGTACCATGTCGAAGATCAATCGACGTGAATCCGCCGGGGCCTTCTTAACCAGACTGAAATCGAACTCACTAATGATATCGCCACGCGCAACGAAGCCCGGATTCAGCCCTGCCGCCTTGAGTGCGCCACGGCAAAATAATCCAGCCGCGAAAAGCAGCATGAGCGAAAGCGCAATTTGCGCCATTACCGAAATATGACGCGGTGCGAAGAAACGACTCAAACGGCCGATGCGGGCCGGTTCCCCGACTTGCTCTTTCAGATCCTTGACAAGATCGGCCTTTGTCGCCTTCAGCGCCGGGCCAAGGCTGAAAAGCATTGTCGCGATCAGACAAAACAACAACGTGATTGCAAGAACAGTTGTGTCCGGCCGCAATTTCACCACAAATGAAAAATTCACGGACGCGAGCAGACCGCGCAGTTGCTCAAGTAAAACATCATTGCACCAGGCGCTCAGAATCAGCCCGATGAGGCCGCCGCACACTGCCAGCAAAAACCCTTCGCATAATAATTGCCTCACAATCTGCCAACGCGAGGCCCCGACGGCCAGGCGGACGGCTATTTCCTTGGAACGCGATGTGCCGCGCGCGAGCAACATGTTCGCGAGATTTAAGCAGGCAATAAGCAAGACCGCTCCGGCCATTGCCATGAGCAATGTTGCGATCAGTGTTAGCGGGCCGTCATCCTCCGGTTGCGTGCTTAAACCAAATCGTGCCGGCCTTTGAATTTGCAGCTCCCTCGTAGCTTCGCTGCCGTCTGGTTGAGCTGTGTTCAACCGTTGCGCCAGCACTGGTAACCGGGCTTTTGCCGCTTCCATCGTCAGTCCCGAACGCATTCGCGCCACCAGATTGAATGTGTAATTTTTTGGGTCCAGCAGGTCGTGCGTCGTTTCGGAATCGCCGAAAGCCGAACCGAACTGGGAACGAATGCCGAGGGGCAACCAGATATCTGGCGCGATCAAGGCGTTCGCACCACTGAATCCATCGGGTGCGATACCGATCACGGTATAGGGCTGGCCGTTGATTTGAAGGGTGCTGCCGACAAAATCGTCGCGGCCACCGTTCCGTTTCCAGAAGCCGTAGCTTGACACGACTACAGCCAGGTTCGCGTCGGGCTTACTTTCCTCAACATTATAAAAGCGGCCGCGAAAGGCCTGCACGCCCATCATCGGGAAATAATTCTCGGAAGTCAGGAAGGCGAAGCTGCGCCGCATGTCGTGATCGCGTCCAATACCGGCGACGGCGAACTCGAGCGCGGCCACATCGACGAATACATCGCCCCCGTTCAAGCGCAGGTCGCGGTATTCGTTATAAGAAAACTGGCGATAATCATGGCTGGCGTTCTGCCGGGCGGTAAACAAATTCACGACTTCGGCAGGTCGAACCGGCACGATGGGCTTCAGCAGCACGCCGTTGATCAGCGCGAAAATGGCCGAGTTAACGCCGATGGCGAGCGCCAGCGTCAATATTGCCACGGACGTAAATCCCGGCGTCTTCAGAAGCTGACGAATAGCAAATCTGAAATCCTGCATCATAAGAATCCTTCTTTATTTTCATTGGGATGCAGTCTGCCGTGCCTTTGGATTCAAGAGTTCTAATCGGCGAGTGATTTTTTTGTCACCGAAGCTTGCACTTCACCGCACAACGACGGTATGCGAACCGGCCCGACCGTGATCATCCAGTGCAGTGACTTCGTAGTCGCCGGCAGTCGCGGTCCATTCGAGAACTTGATTCGGCGCTGCTTTGCCCACGAATTGCTTGCCGGCGAACCAGAAAATTTCACGCACGTCAGCGTCGGCCTTGGCGCGGAGCGGAATTATCTTTTTCGAAGCGAGTAGAATTTCTTTGCCGTTCGGAGACACGATTATCGGTTTCTG
>DATDFM010000107.1:0-8558 GCA_036522635.1 Candidatus Udaeobacter sp.
TTTCTGAGCAAACAACTCTTCGCACACCGCGATCAAATCCCGCCACGTGTTCGGCTTGGTCGCCAGTTGCCCGGCCTTGTGCCATTCGCGCCCGTACTCGCCGCCGCCGCGCACATTGGCGTAACCAACGATCGCGCCCGCGTCGATCAGCGCCAGGAGGCGCCCCGCAAAGTTCGGCGTCAACGGTGAAATGCCGTACGCGCCATAAGCCGAAATGAACGCCGGCGCGTGACCATCCAGCTTGAGCCCTTTCCGGTAAATCAAACTGTACGGAATTTTCACGCCGTCCTTCGCCGTCGCGAACGCGCGTTTCGTCTCGTAACCGCTCACATCGATCGGCGGCTTCGGCGTAATCCCGGTATCAGCGAGTTTGCCTTTCGCATCGACCGACCACACACCCGTCGGCGTGAGCCAGCCCGACAACAACATCAGCGCGCCGTCTTCATTCGCCGCCGTGAAAATGTCACCGATCGTCCCATCGAAGGGCAGCGCAAGATCGACAACGTGCCCGTCCCAATCCACCCGGCGCAACCGATTGATCCCGCCGTCCATCATCTTGAGATAAAGTCCGTCCTTCGCCCGCTCGATCTCCTCGATCACGGTCGGCCCTTGCGGCACGATCTCCTTCGCGCCGGCAATCTCCGGCTTCGCCGTGCTCGCCTTGAGCAATCGCCCCCGCGGCGTCCCTTTGTTCACCAGCAGATAAAGATCATCGCCGACGAGCTCGTATCCGGTCAGCACATCTTCAAAGCTCGCGATCGATTTCCAGGTCGCGCGACCCGCGAGCGCGTCTTCCAACGGCGCAATCAGGAGCCGCACCTCTGGGCGCACATCGCTCAACACCAGCAGCACATTGTGCGCGCCCGGATACGTCTGGATGTACGGAATCTGGATCCGATCGTAATCCACGCCGCGCACCAGGCCGCGCTTCATCAGCACCGGGTCCGACGCCGGATCGGTGGCGAGCCGATGAAATCGCGCCTGACTATCGAGATACCGCTCCGGCGTGCCGACTTTCCCGGTCAACTGATTATAGAAAAACCCCGAGCCATCATCGAGCCACTGCGGGTTGGCCGCCTCCGTGTTTGCGATCTGTTCTGGCAAATCCTTGCCATCGCTCGCTGATAAAACATGGAGCAACGAATCTTCGCTCCCGTCCTTCGACGATCCGTAAACAACATGCGTCCCGTCCGGCGACGCCCGCCACCAGTCGAGCGAATAATGACTCGCGCCCGCGCTCAATTTCGTCGGATCGACCAGCACCCGGTCGCGAGAGCCTGCCCTGAGCTTGTCGAATGGGTCTTCCCGGACGAACAATTTGAAATTATCCGCGCCGATCGGCCGTTGCTGAAAAAATAATTTCCCGCGCGCGCGCTGGAGCCGGTTCGTCTGGACCGTATCACCCGAGAGCTGCTCGATCCGTTTCAGCAACGCGTCCCGACCCGGCACCTTATCCAGCACTTTTCTCGTGTAATCGTTCTCCGCTTTCAGGAACGGCAACCAACCCGGGTCCTTATCGTTCTCCATCCACCGATAAGGATCCTCCACCGTCTCCCCAAAATATGTATCCTTAACGATCTCCACCCTTGCCAGCGGCGGCTTGCCCGTCGCCGCGCCGACCTGACCTGTCACTTCTGACGTCCGATCTCCTGCGTTGTTTTTCTCCTTCAATCCCGGAGACGGTTCGCCGCGCGCGGCAACCGTCAAGATCACGGCGAAAACGGCGAGAGAGAAAACCAATCGCAGCCGCAACAACATCCCGGCTGAAGCGTGATTGAAAATCCCGCGGTGTCGAGTCAATTACGGATGGATCTGATGAAAGACAAGATTCCGACGAACGTCCGGCGTCCGCAGCCTCCATTGCTACGCAAACAAGTGCTCAATGAGCAGTGCACGGATCCGCTTACGCGGTCTGAACGCAGTGAGCGAATGTCACGAATTCGGTCAAAGCACACCCAGCCCGAACTCCGCGTTCGCCACTTGATTTTGCGGATGGGATATAGGTATCGATTGCATTCGAAGAGGTTACCTTGCCGGCCCGACATAGTTTTCCCGGGCAAGAAAAAAATCATTCTGGTTCACGGCTGTTTCTGGCATAGACATCCCAATAAGCGGTGTCGATTGGCCCGGCTCCCTAAGTCGAAACTTGGCTTTTGGCTGACAAAGCTTGAGGGCAATCGGGTACGCGACGCCGCGAACATCGCGAAGCTCCGACGTCTCGGCTGGCGTGTTCTAACGTTATGGGAATGCGAAGTGAGAAAATCAAACCTCGAAAACAGGATATTACGCTTCCTCGAAAGAGTTTGAAGTCGATCGAGCTTTTCGCGGGGGCAGGCGGAATGGCGCTTGGAGTTTCACAAGCGGGCTTTGCTCACCAAGCTGTTGTCGAAATAGACAGGGATGCCTGCGACACAATTCGAGCAAACAAGAATGGTTCTTCAAACCTGACCATTAATTGGCCTCTCCTAAAGCGCAACGTTTGTAGACTCAATTACAGCCGTTTTGGCAGAGACATCGATCTGCTCGGCGGCGGACCACCTTGTCAGCCTTTCTCGCTAGGAGGAAAAGGTGCCGGCCATGATGATACACGTAATATGTTTCCACAAGCGGTGCGCGCGGTTCGCGAACTACGCCCAAAAACATTCATCTTTGAAAATGTAAACGGATTGCTGCGCTGGACGTTCACACAATACGTCGATTATCTGCGGCTGTCTTTTGCATATCCAGAACTTCGCAAATCCAACAAAGAGACATGGATTGAACACCATCGCCGCCTTGAACGCTACCACACAACTGGCGCAGCTGACACATACCGAGTCATCATACGCAGCATTAACGCTGCGGACTACGGTGTCCCACAAAATCGCGAGCGGGTGATTATTGTCGGCATTCGTTCAGACATTGGAGTGGACTGGCAATTCCCAGCTCCTTCGCATTCGCATGAACGATTGCTGCATGATCAATGGATAACCGGGGCGTACTGGGAAAAGCATTGTATCCCGAAGAAAAATCGTCCTCGGATGCCGACTCACCTGCGCGACAATATCGAACGCCTCGGCGAGTCCGATTTGTCGATTGAACCATGGCAGACCGTTCGGGACGCTATTGGCGACTTAAATCACCCGGCCGAAATTGGCAGTCCCGACGTTGCTAATCACTTATATATCCCCGGCGCAAGAAGGTACGCTGGGCACACCGGCAGCCAGCATGACTGCCCAGCGAAAGCTCTAAAAGCTGGAGATCATGGCGTTCCAGGAGGGGAAAACATGCTAGCTCATAGAAATGGCCGGGTCCGCTACTTCACCGTGCGTGAATGCGCACGCTTGCAGACTTTTCCGGATACGTACGTCTTCAAAGGGGGCTGGCGTTCGACGACACGCCAATTGGGAAATGCCGTTCCTGTAAAGCTAGCACGCACCGTTGCGATAAGTTTAGGAAACGCATTAATCACCGCGCACTCGCGCAACGATTTCCCTCTCAATGGCTAAGCCGGTAGAACACGAAGTCACAACCCTGCAAGGCTTTACTAAGTGCATCGAGGATGCACTCGCCGCTAGCCGCGCCGCGTTCGAAGGAGTCGCGGATGCGCCGGAAAAGGTCATGAATTGGTACCGGGGCTGTGGCAAAAGCATCGAATATAAGTTGAAGCCAGGGCTCTATCGACATCCTGTTAAAACAGATCCTGACGAACTGTTAGTGCTTGAAAAGCGAATGCTCGACTGGTTCCGCCGGCGGAGCGTTCTATACCACGCATTAAGGCCCGCAATGGAAGGAAATCTCACGAACTTCGACTATTTATTTTTCATGCAACACAATCGCGTGCCCACACGACTTCTAGATTGGACGGAGAATCCGTACATCGCTCTATATTTCGCGCTTACCTCAGCACCGACAACTCCTACAGAAGACGCCGCAGTTTGGATATTGAGCCCTACGTCATGGAACCAAAAATCGCTCGGTAAACAGTGGGGTGCCAAGGGTCCGCTTTCTCTCGACGACAAGGAAATTTCTGGATATGCGCCGAAGCTAACAGAGGAGCCATCTGAGCTTCATGGAATGCGAGATGAATCCGTCGCTTTGTACGGCGTTTCCAACAGTCAAAGAATGGTCGCCCAGCGCGGAGTCTTCACTGTTTTCGGACGGAGTACTTCAGCGATGGAAGATATGTTCGACGAGAAAGGTTATCCCCAGGACGCATTGGTAAAAATTAATGTCCCGAAAGTGAACATCGCATCGCTGCTCGACTCAGTACTGTCCGTTGGATTCACGGACTCTGTTGCCTATCCAGATTTAGAAGGACTGGCTATGGAGATTAAAAGAAGCTTCGGCTTTGATTTTTAGCAAATGTTTCAGGTCAGAAAACATCCGGAAAAGCCAATTGTTTGGTGGTATAGCCAACGTTCCAAAATTAACATGGAGCCGGTGTATCAACGGGAGGGAAAGCTCTGGTCTAAATCCAAAAAAGCCAAGCTCATCGATTCCATCCTCAATGATTTCGATATTCCGAAAATATATGTCGCCGATTTTAATCGTGTATCGACTAAGTTGAACGAAAACGAGGCCGCCTATGCCGTAATAGATGGCAAACAGCGCCTCGAGACGTTCTTCGAATTTATCGATGGAGGATTTCCGCTCGCGGATGACTTTCGACTAAACAGCGACCTATCCTTGCAACTCGCAGGTCTCTATTATCTCGACTTGAAATTGAATCACACGCGAGTGGCGGAGAAGTTCGAGTCATACGTGCCGCTGATCATGAGCGTGATCACTGACGAAGAAGGCAAGGTTGATGAAATGTTTGTTCGACTTAACAGCGGGCTTGAGATTAATGGCGCCGAAAGACGAAACGCGATGCCGGGAATCATCCCGAGGCTGATTCGCCACATGGTTCGCGTCCCGTTTTTCACACAATCAATCTCTTTCGATACGAGCCGGATGGCTCAATACAATCTTGCCGCCAAAATCTTCATGATCGAAGACCGCAAACGATTCGTAGATACCAAAGCAAGAAATCTTGACAAATTCGTATTAGAGGGAGTTACGAGCGACACAAAAACATTTGAGGCGGCAGCGAAGCGTACGACCAAGTGGTTAAAGGTGATGGCGCAGATATTTCTTCCAAAGGATCCGATCTTACGATCTGCAGGAGCAATCCCGTTATACTATTGGCTGGTTCGCAATTACTATGCGAAGCGTCATCTGATTCGCGCATTTCTCGAAGAGTTTCTCAAAGAATTGCGCGAGAACTTTGAGCTCGCCAAGGAAAGCCCAAGGAAAGCGATGCGAGCTGACGCTGAATTAAGTCAGTTTTACACTATGGGTCGAACAACCAATGATCAGGGCAGTCTTGTAGGGCGGTATGATATTTTGGACCGGCGCTTTAACCGATTCGTGAAACGTGCGAAGCGATGATATTCACCATTAGTTTCGGTGAGCCCGAGAATGTAACGAACCCAGGTCAAGATGGGGTTCAATACTCTTTTCCATTCAGCGTGATCGATTCTGCCCTTATCGGTGCTCCTGAACAAACGGCTCGAACGATGACGCACCGAATCATTGTGCCGATTAGTCGCTCGCGTCTTGTGTCGTGGAGCGTTCAGGATGACGCGTTAATCAAAATCCTTTTCGAATATGGCAAACGCCACGTTGCATATCTTGTTAAATCCAACGATTTACCTGCGGAATATACAATTCGATTTCCGACAATCACCACTGTTTCACATCCGGATTCCGTATGTCCTTTTGATCCGGCAGTGATCGAAGAACCGACTGGTGCGTCGATAGCTGTCGAGCGAGCTAAGCCGCAAATCGGTTTTTCCGCGTCCTAACATTTCCCTCTCGCAATCAGTTGGAAATGACGTAGCCGGAATGGATCGTCTTCTGAGGAAGAAGGGTCGGCTCTGAACTTAGCAGAACAACGAACGGAGAAACGCCATAGGCGCCCAGATGAGCACCGTCGTGAACCTCGTGACCCAAAGTTGTTAAGATAAAGTCGATTTTTTGCCCGATGTCGCCAACCCAGCCATTTTGTTTTGCAAGCTCAGCAAAAGATGCTGCGGTAATCACGTCTGAGTTTTCGAACCTCCAACGAACTTCTTCACACATTTTGCCTAAAAGAGCGGTTGCTTCTTTGTACACTTCCCATCGCTGTCCGGTTTTGAAGGCGTGAAAATCACCTTCTGTCGCATAATCTGCCAGTCGAACCTGAACGTACCGATAGGGGTGACGAGCCTTCGCAACGTAATCCTTGATCTCCTTAAACGCGCGCTTTGCGTCCCGTTCTGCGTTCATAACTAAACCAATAAGTTCTGGTTCACTGAGCAAAGCAAGAACCATCAGACTGTGCGCCGCTTAGAGGCAAGATCGACAATCAGCTAAGGGCGACCGTCTACTCGGCAGCAATCAGCCGGACAGTTTCTGAATGTGCGGCGCGGCGGAAGCTCGAGCGAAAATCCACTCCGAAAGTCTTCGCGAGGGAGGCGGCGTGATCGTCAGATTCTTGTCAAATTTTTGTAGATCATATTTCGCGCAGCCAGCCTTCGCCGAGGCTACGGCGGGCCGAGGAGCTGATGATATGGCCATTTCAGACGGACATCGCCCTCGCGTGACGCAACAAGAGCACCGGATCGGGCGCAAAATTCTTCGGTAGTCGAAGCGGCTTCCCCTCAAAGCTCAGAAGCCAGCTAAGCGAGGGTTCTTTCTTTCCCGCAGCGGACAACTGCGGCGAAAATCGAATCCGAAATTCTGGATCGATCCACATAAATTGACGGTCGAAAGCGCGATCGTGGAGCGGATTCAGACAGAGGCCATTTCTTGCGTTCAAACGGTTGGCTGGATCTTCTGACCATGGAACGATATGACTAGCGACAAGCAGCTCGCGGACGTTCAAGCCAGTGACGCAACAGCGAAATTCGTAAGCCGACAATATTCGGCGCCTGAAAAAGCTTTGATTCACTCGAACCCGAATTACGGCTTCACGTTCCAATCCTTGCTGCGGCAGATCGTCGGTCCGAATCTCGGACACCTCTTCAATGGGTCTGCCGAGCTTTTGAGCGAGCAACTGCTGGCTTTCAAACGCCAACACTTCCGGTCGTTCTCGGAATTCATCCCAAATTTCCTTTTCTCCTTTTGCCCCGCGCTGAAGTCCAACGATTCCTCTGGCTTGCAGCGCCGGATCGAGTCGAGCGAAGTTGCTCAGCTTCATCGAGACTGAACCAGGCGTGCGCCCGAGCAATCGCGAAAGCTCGAGTACTTTCGGATTGCTCATGTGGATTTTCCCGAACGGAATTTCCGAATACAGGCTGAACGCCAGAATCAATTCATCTCGGCTCCAGTTTTCCCCGTATCGCGCCACGGACTCTTACGTAACCGAGCGATCACCCCTAAATCCAGCAATTTGCACTTGGCAACGTCGGCAAACCTGGCCAGGTAATGATGCCCGTCATGGGCAAACAACTTCAGCTGACTCTGGACAGCCTCGAATTGGGACAGATTCTTGATGGTTTACGCTCGCGTTGGGAGTCGTGGGCGAACACGGCGATTTTTCTGCGGGACGGCTATTTTCCTGACGACTCATTCGTCTGCGAAGATTGCAGCGATTTGGACGAAGCCCAGAAGATTGCTGATGCGTATCAGCGGATCATTTCCCGTATCGAGCAGCAAGTGGATGCGCAGGGCGGGTGGTAGAGTGCGGACGCCTACACCACTGATGTATGTGCGATCAAGCTCCGCTTTCTCGGCCAGAGCTTCCTGCGAGAGGCCAATCGCCTCCCGGCGCCGGCGAACGTTTAGCCCGAATTGGGTGAGTGTGCGCTGTCGATGTGACATGCACACACTCCAGCCGAATGTGGAGTTTTAATCCACGAACTATGAGTCACATCGCCAAAACTAAATCACTGCAAGATCGACAACTCGGCGCAACGCCCTCTTCTGAACCGGCTTGAGCAGGGCGGTGATAAGAAAAGTGATGAGTGACCCGCCGTCGCCACGGCTTTGGCGGGCAGGCGGGTGACAAGTGACAAGCTGCGCTCCGCCTGCCAATATTCTTCAGGATGACAGAGGCGGATACATCATCGGATAACCCCGGGGTCATTGCTTTCCCGCCGTTGATCTGGCTGGTCGGCGCGGTGATCAGCGCGCTCGTGCATTTCTTCGTTATCCAGCTGCCGATCATGCGATACAGGATCTGTCTCGTCTGCGGAATTGTTGTGCTCATTCTGGCGCCGGCGCTTGCGTTGTCGGCCCTGGTGACGATGAAAACGGCCGGGACAAATGTCGACCCGGCCAAGCCCGCATTAACGATTGTGCGCGGCGGACCGTTTCGTTTTACGCGGAACCCGATGTATCTGGCGCTCTGTTTACTTCAGGTCGCGCTCGGGTTTTTTCTGAACGATTGGATCACGCTGTTGTTCGTCGTCCCCCTCGCCCTGATCCTGCATTACGGGGTGATCCTGCGCGAAGAGAGATATCTCACCGCTAAATTCGGCGAACCTTATCTGCAATTGAAACGCGATGTGCGCCGCTGGATCTGAAATCAGAGGTCGGAGGTCAGAAATCAA
>DATDFM010000108.1:0-8194 GCA_036522635.1 Candidatus Udaeobacter sp.
GCGGGAGATTGACCAGAGCAACAACCTTCTTCACGCACGCATCGACATCCGAAGACAGCAAGCAACGCGCCTGCCACAGGAGCGAGCAAATAAATCCAGAGACTTGAAAGATGCTGTGAAATAACAGCCGGTGCCAAGGACCGAGCGGGATTCATGGATGCGCCGCAGATCGGGCCGGCGAACATTGCTTCTAATCCAATCACAGCACCGACGGCGATTCCAGCCGTGATACCTTTTTCTGCTGCGCCGGTCGAGACGCCGAGAATCACAAACATGAGAATCGCCGTAAGAATTAATTCAAGCACGAACGATTGCAGTGCCGATCCGGCCGGTATCGTGGCGCCTAAAGTCGCGTTGTTAGGAAAGAGAAGGAAAAGAATGCCGCTCGCTGCGAATGCTCCTGCACACTGACTCAGGATGTATGGAAACACTTTCCGCGCTGGAAATCGACCGGCTGCGAAAAAGCCCAAGGTGACCGCCGGATTTAAGTGTGCTCCAGAGATATCGCCGACCGTGTAGATCATTGCGAGCACGATAAGACCGAATGTAAGCGAGATTCCCACATGCGTGATCGCACCGCCTGTCGTTTCATTGATGATGATCGCGCCCGTTCCGGCAAACACGAGTGCAAACGTGCCGATAACTTCTGCTCCGCAGTTTTTCATCGAATAGGCGCCCGGACCGGCTTTACCGCCTCGATCGTTGCGGAAACCAGATAATCTTCAACGCGTTTACCAGGAAGCCATTCTCGAATAAAGGAGCGCGAGGAATCTTTCGGAGCAATCTTGAGGTTCGTGAAACCTGATGTCTCGAGCATGTGCTGAAGGTCAGTGATCTGCGAAGCGCCGGCCATGCATCCGGTGTAAGCAGCCCAATCGGATTTAATCTCGTTAGGCAGCGGCGCGGTCGCGACCATGTCGGCAACGGCAAGTCGTCCGCCCGGTTTAAGGACGCGGAAGGCTTCATCGAATACCCGCTGTTTCTCCGGGGAGAGATTGATCACACAATTAGAGATAATCACATCGATACAGTTGTCTCCGACTGGTAATGCTTCGATCTCGCCGAGTCGAAACTCAACGTTCATGAATCCATTGCTTTTCGCGTTTTGACGCGCCTTGCTCAGCATCTCGTGTGTCATGTCGACACCGATGATCTTACCGGAAGGTCCCACTGCACGAGCAGCAAGGAAACAGTCGAATCCAGCGCCGGATCCTAGATCGAGAACCACCTGACCCTCTCGTAGCGAGGCGATCGCGAGAGGATTTCCACAGCCAAGGCCGAGGTTCGCAGCTTCCGGTGCGAACGCTGACTCTTCAGCTGAGTAACCCAGCGCATCGGCACTTGTGGACGTGCAGCATGTGTCGCCGCACGCCGATTTTTCTCCGCTGGCAGTTGCACCATAACGGCGCCGAACTTCTTCGCGGATGGTTTCTGATGACGATTCGGCCAGCTTTGTTTCCATCGCACTAATTGAAATCTGCAATCAGGTTTGCGCAAGGAAATCGGACGCAATCTGGGATTTCGAAAAACTCATCACGAAATCATTGGCGCGTAAGGAATTCGCACGCAGACCGACGAATTCCCAAAACATGGAACGAATTACTTTCAACAGATCATTACCCACTGCGGTTCTTCATGCATGGGCTACGGAGTTCAATCGGGCGCATCGCGAGGCTCCCGTCAGTGCCGCCATGTTGCGCTTGCGCTTCGCAGCCGCGGTCACTTTCGTTACGCTGGTTTTCCTGGCCGGCCGCGCGCTTGCCGACACGAATGCCGACGTGCCGAGTGGAAAACCGGACACTGTTATTGATCTCGCGACGCGCGAAGGTGTCGATCTCGTTAAAGGTCAGTGGCGTTACAGCGATACCAAAATTATTCCAGTCGATTTCAAAGCGGCTGGCCCGGACAAACAACCAACCGGCAAACCGATCAAGACTTACGATTTCACGCCGCATGCCGGCGGCACGGAGTTCGATGACTCGAAATGGGAAACACTCGATCCGACGACACTGGACGCGCGTCGCTCGACTGGGCGCCTCTGTTTCAACTGGTACCGGATTAACGTGATGATTCCGCCGCGCGTAAATGACGTTGATGTTGCAGGTGCTACCGTTATTTTCGAAACATCGCTCGATGATTACGCCGAAATCTGGGTGGATGGCGAACTGGCGCGCGCACTGGGTCAGAGCGGCGGCTCGGTCATCAAAGGCTGGAATGCGCCGAACCGGCTGATCATCAACCGGAGCGTGCAGCCCGGGCAGAAGATTCAGCTCGCGATTTTCGGCATCAACGGGCCGATATCGAATCCGCCGACCAATTACATCTACATGCGGGAGGCGAAGCTCGAATTTTATAAAGGCGGCGTAGTGCCGGTCGCCATAACGCCCAGTGAAGTGAACGTCGAAATCATCCGCAAGGATCCGGCGCTTGATGCGATCATCCCGCCAAATCCGAAGATCTTCAAACTCGCGGAAGGCTTCAAATTCACCGAAGGGCCGGTTTGGGATCGCAAAGGCGGTTTTCTCCTTTTCAGCGATCCTAACAGCAACACGATTTACAAATATTCGCCCGAGGGAGACGGACAACTCGCAGTATTTCGCGAAAAAAGCGGTTATGAAGGCGCTGATATCGCGGAGTACGGTCAGCCGGGCTCGAATGGTTTGACGTTTGATCCGGAAGGACGTCTGACAATCAATCAGCACGGAAATCATCGCGTCGTGCGCGTCGAGGCTGATGGTCAGATGACCGTGTTGGCGGACAAATTCGAAGGCAAACGGTTGAACAGCCCTAACGACTTGGTCTATCGCAGTGACGGCACACTTTATTTCACCGATCCGCCATTCGGTTTGCCGAAATTTTTCAACGATCCGCGCAAGGAATTGCCATTCAGCGGCGTGTTTGCGGTGAAGGACGGAAATCTGAAAGTCGTCACGACGGATTTCACCGGGCCTAACGGAATCGCGTTCTCGCCAGACGAAAAATATCTGTACGTCGGCGACTGGGACGAGAAGAAGAAATTAGTAATGCGTTACGAAGTGCAGCCCGACGGCTCACTCAAGAACGGCAAGGTGTTTTTTGATATGACGAACGCACCGGGCGAAGACGCACTCGACGGAATGAAGATCGACAAAGCGGGCAACCTTTACGTCTCCGGTCCGGGTGGTTTGTGGATCATTTCACCGCAGGGTAAACATCTCGGGACAATCATTCCGCCGAAGCATCCGCACAATTTTGCCTGGGGCGACGCCGATGGGAAGACGCTCTACCTCTGCGCGAGAAGTGGACTTTACCGGGTGCGACTCAACATCGAAGGGGTGAGGCCGTGAACTGTGCGACAGCCGAAAGCGATGCGAGGACGCGTCGCACTTCCAAAGCCGACGCGAAACATTTCGGACGAAGTGCTTTGGAGGGCGGCGGCTTGATGTCGCTTTCGAACCACCGATGGCCTAACGAGCACGTATGATCCGAGCGTTACGCGACCATTGGCCGGAATATCTTTGCGAAGCGGCCGAGCTCGGCCTCTTCATGATCTCGGCCGGGTTGTTCACCATCCTGCTTCATCATCCGAGCTCTCCAGTTCTGAATTTCGTCCCCAGCGAATTCACACGCCGTATGCTGACAGGCATTGCGATGGGCACCACAGCCGTGGCACTGGTTTTCTCGCCGCTCGGTAAACGATCTGGCGCACATTTCAATCCGGCGGTCACGCTGACTTTCTGGCGTCTTGGAAAGGTGAAGAATTGGGACGCGGCATTCTATATCCTCGCGCAATTCATTGGCGCAATTGCCGGTGTATTTGCAGTTACGCTATTAGTTCGTGAACCACTTTCTCATCCCGCAGTGAATTACGCGGCTACTCTGCCTGGCATGTGGGGTATGATCGTTGCCTTCGTTGCTGAATTTGTGATCGCGTTTGTGTTGATGTCCGTGGTGCTCCGGGTCAGCAACACACCTCATCTCGCCCGCTACACCGGCTTGTTCGCCGGCGCACTGGTCGCCACCTACATCACATTTGAATCGCCATTGTCAGGAATGAGCATGAACCCGGCGCGCACGTTTGGCTCCGCTTTGATAGGACACCTTTGGACGGGTCTGTGGATTTACTTCACGGCGCCGGTACTGGCGATGCAATTAGCGGCGGCTGCTTATCTCCGCGGCAAAGGCAGAGTTTATTGCGCGAAATATCATCATTACAATCGGCACCGCTGTATCTTTAACTGCCGTTTTCCTGAATTGCTCGCGCGTGAACAAAGCGGGCATGAGGTAGGCGCGATTGACCTCAATCGGCCGCAGGCGGTTCAGTGAACCGCCCCTACCTGAGGCTTTTGCCATGTAAGGAACAACGCTTCCTGTCGACCAATCATTTGATGCTTCGCCTTCGCCTCGTTGCCGTTCCTTTCGTCGCTTTCGTTCTCGCGGCAGTAACTTTCGCCCAGGCGCCGCGAGTCTCTGTTGAATCGATCGGCATGACAGTCAGCGATATGGATCGGGCGGTAGAATTTTATTCCTCACTTACGTTCAAGAAAGTTTCGGATGTCGAGGTCTTGGGAGACGATCTTGAACATTTAGAAGGCGTATTCGGTGCGCGGATGCGGATTGTGCGGATGCAACTGGGGAATGAATATCTCGACCTGACGCAATATCTGGCTCCGCCGGGACGGCCGATTCCGTTGGATTCGCGAAGCAATGACCTTTGGTTTCAGCACGTGGCGATTGTGGTGCGCGATATGGACCAGGCGTTCGAGAAATTACGTGCGCTCAAAGTACCATTCGTTTCCACCGGGCCACAAACGTTGCCGGCATCGATTAAAGCCGCGGCCGGAATCAAAGCGTTCTATTTTCGCGACCCCGACCAGCACAACCTGGAGATCATTTATTTTCCGCCCGGTAAAGGAGATCCGCGGTGGCAGGAGAAAACGGACAAGCTGTTTCTTGGCATCGATCACACTGCCATCGGCATCTCCAACACGGATGCGAGTCTGAAATTCTACCGGGATTTGTTGGGTCTGAACAAAGCTGGCGAAAGCGAAAATTTCGGTACTGAACAAGAACATTTAAATCAGGTTTTCGGAGCGCATCTGCGCATTACCGGCATGCGCTCGGACTCAGGTCCGGGTGTAGAGTTCCTCGAGTACCTGACGCCGCGCGACGGACGAGCGCGGCCGGCAGACGTTCACGCGAATGACATCGTACATTGGCAAACCACGATCGTAACAGACGACCTCGATTCGCTCGGGAACAAATTACGAAACTCGTCTGTCCATTTTGTTTCGCCGGGCATAGTCGTTATAAAAAACAAAACAGGATTTTCCAAAGGCGCGCTTGTAAGCGACCCCGACGGACATGACGTCCTATTGATCCAAAAATGAGCGGAGCGATTGTCAGGCGCGATGCATTTGTATGAAACTCATCTTCCGGTAGCGAACACGGAACGCGCGCGAGATTTCTACACTAATATCGCTGGCTTGTCGTTCGCTTACCGTGATCCGAATCGCGACATCGTTTTTCTTTGGGCGGACAAGAAAGAGGAGGGGATGGTTGGACTGTGGGGGCCGAACACTGGTTACGGCCCGCAAACCGGAGTAGACCGAAAATGCCATGTCGCGTTTGCAATTTCCCTGGATCAATTGTTCGCCACAATAAAGAGACTGGGTCAACAGGGCATCGAGACGTTCGGGTTTGGCGGCGGCAAGAGCGATGAACCGAGCGTGATCGGATGGATGCCTTCGGCGCAGATTTACTTTCTGGATCCCGACGGACACACGCTGGAGTTCATCAGCCTCCTGCCGGGTAATCCGCGTCCCGGTTTTGTGGGTGCCTACTCAGAATGGCTGAAGCTTGTCGAAAGCGAGTGAATCGTGAGTGGTGAAAAAATCGCGACGACATCGATGGTTGGCGGCGTTTTTCGGTTTCGGACTGGCGATGTGCGTGCTCACCATGACGCTGCTTCTCTTCCCTGGAACGAAGTTGGACCTGCTGTGGCGCCTGAATCCGGATGCCCGGCTCGCGTTTCAATCACTCGGAAGTTGGTCGTTTGTCGTCATGACGACAGTTGGAGTAGCCTGCGGGGCAGCAGCAATTGGTCTGTGGCGAGGAAACGTTTGGGGCGTGCGACTCGCGTTGATCATTTTGGCGCTCAATATCGCAGGCGATCTCATCAACGTATTCTTACGCCATGATTATCGCGCGCTCGTCGGCCTGCCCATTGGTGGAGCGATGATCGTTTATTTAGCAGGGTATCGTTCGCCAGAGCCAAATCCATCAGGCGGCCGATAAGTTTTTCCGACCGAATCGAAGAGCACGCGCCATCCAAACGAGTTCGTTCAAGAATTTGTCGAGGCGACCGCTGTAAGCGGCATCAGTGATTTGGCCGGTAACCGGATCAAAAAGTTTTCCGGCGGTGCCGAAATAGACGTCCGAAAAAATCGTGACCATCCCCAGTTCGCGCAGGACTGGAAGAAAATTTTGAATCATGCGCGCGCCGCCGAATGGACCTGCGGACACGCCGCAAACACCGGCGGCCTTGTGGATGTATTCCTTGAGATTCGTGTCGAGCACATGCTTCAACAGACCAGGAAAACTGTGGTTATACTCGGGGACAACGAAAATGAGCGCGTCGGAATCGTTCACCGTTTTTGCGAATTTGGGATCTTTGATTGCTTCCCCGGCATCATCATTGGAGAGACGAATGTCGCGTATGTCGATCAAATCGGTCCGCATGTCAGGCCGTTTAGCGACGTGATCCACAACAAAATGCGCGGCATGTTCGCTGGCTCGCCCCTGGCGCGAAGTACCCAGAATTACCGGAGCAAAGATCGGTCGATCAAAATCTGGAGTTTCCATCATCGATTCGTCGTGTGAGCGCGCGAAAGCTTACACGTTTTGGTCCTTGTTGAGGTTCGGGAGCACGGTGGGCCGTCTTTGTAGCGCATGACGACTGATAATGCGCTAACAGAAACCTCGGTATAACTCACCGTCGCTGCATCTGAACGATGCATGCAGATTGAAAACGGGCCGCGTTCCGGCTGGTGCGAGCGATGCAGGCGCCGCAACCACTTCAAATCTCGGCTGGCGGCCTGATCTGGCTGTGCCGAACAGACGCGCGTCCGTTCCGCTTCGGCCGTTGCCTCGTCGAAACTGGACGAGAACCAATGACGCGATTTCCACGGATGCTCGCGTTTGGAAAGCCGGTTTAAGTTCCAACGGCATTCAATGACTCGATTCTCCGCGGGCGCAATGGCTACCAAGCGAAACGGCCGCAGCTTTCGAAGGGGCAATTTCGTTATCGCAGCAGAGATTTCATCAGAAGTATCTATTCCCGCCAGTTTCCTAACGACCTCTCCACGGCTGCGAATACCATTGTTCGGTTCGCGCTTAATGCGGTGCCAATTGAGCAAGGCCAGACAAACTCCGCTGTCATTTGCCGAAATCCAAGTGCCGCCGGTTGGCTCTCGGGGGAAAACTGCGCGATGCGCTTCAAGTTCAACCACCATCGGCGCGAGGCTGGTAAAGCGGTCCCGTTTTTCATCGCGATTCATGGCGAGAAAAAATCCCTCGGAGTTTGGAAGAAACGAAACGGTGCACATTAATCCGCCAACGGATACGATAGCGCAGCGGCTGAGTAGTGCCGCCAGTTCTGCCAAAGAGCCGCGAGTGAAGAAGACGCATGACCGTTCGCCTTGTTGGCCGCTCCGACCGCGAACACTAATCTCCACTGTCGAAACAGCGTGCGATACGCGGAGAAGAGAGAGTTCCGAGCATCGTAGATGCTGGTCGCTTCTGACGTGGCGCCGTTGAGCTCGATGATTTGAAAATTACGTCCTCGTTTGAAGTCTTCCTCGTTCTCGTAGCGAATGTCGTACCTCCCGATAAAGAAACCAGTCACCCTATGAGAAATCTCGTCGATCACGGTCCTCAGGGCTTCGGTGTGAAGATGAATTCCATCGCGAAAAATGCAGCCCTGTGCATGATTGCCGGTTTCCACGAGTTTTAGCATTTGTCCCGGGGCGAGAATCTCATCCGCGCGCGAAGCAAATCGTTGGAGGTAAGTCGCCGCAATTAGTGCTGCACGTTCGTCGGCGCGAATCAATTCTTCGATTGTATGAATTCCGTCCCCTTTGATTGTCGGGAAGATCTTCTCCGTGATCGCAAAAATCTGTCCCCGCGACTCGTCCGGGAAGCGATAGTAGAAGAC
>DATDFM010000109.1:0-29737 GCA_036522635.1 Candidatus Udaeobacter sp.
ACGACACCCACGATTCCGGCCTGACACAACTGGTGATAACCCCTTTCCTTTCCGCATATCGCGACGACCCACGCTTCATCGCCTTATGCCAAAAACTCGGCGTCCAGTTGGCGGCCAATGGGAACCGATGAACGAGAAGCCTTCCTTCTTTTCTGAATTGAAGCGGCGCAATGTCTACAAAGTTGCCGTGGCGTACATCGTGGGCGGGTGGGCGCTTTCGCAGGGCGTCGCGCAAGTGTTTCCAGTTTTTGATGTCCCGAACTGGGCGATTCGGCTGGTTGTTTTGTTGATCATCATTGGTTTGCCGGTTGCACTGGTTCTGGCATGGGCATTCGAAGTAACCCCCGAAGGGATCAAACGCACGCAAGCTGCCGACGCTGCTGGGCAACGGTCGCGTGGCAGCGCCTGGATTTATGTTGTCCTAATCGGTGCTGCGCTTTCAGTCGGCTTGTTCTTTGCAGGCCGGTACAGTGCAGGCCACGCCGCGCCTCGACAGAGCGAGGCGGCTACAACCGTTGCGGCGAAATCTATCGCGGTATTACCGTTGATTAATGAAAGCGGTGATCCGAAGGATGAATATTTTTCAGATGGTTTATCGGAAGAATTGATTGCCGCTCTGGCTCAAATCAGTGGGCTCAAAGTTATTGGTCGCAGCTCTTCGTTCCGGTTCAAAGACAGAAAAGAAGAATTGAAAACCATTGGTCGGAAGCTGGGTGTTGGCACACTTCTCGATGGTACAGTACGCAAGCAGGGCGACCGGGTACGGATTGTAGCTGCACTCGTGAACGTGCCTGATGGCATTCAGCTCTGGACGGAGACATTCGATGGCGAATTGAAAGATATTTTTGCGGTACAGGAGAAAATCGCCAAAGCGGTTGCTCAGTCACTTCAAGTGAGATTGCTTGGTACGCCGGAAAAGACGAACCAGATCGCGACGAACAACGTCGAAGCACATAATGCTTACCTACAGGGCCATTTCCATTTTCAGCGTCGAAACGTCGAAGACTATCGAAAAGCCGTGGCTTACTTCGATGAGGCGATCCAGCTTGATCCTAATTATGCTCTGGCATACGCCGAGCGATCCGAAGCGTGGCTCTTCATTGGAGACTTGACCGGCCAACACGAAACCGCCTGGGCAAAAGCCCGGAGCGATGCTGAGAAAGCCGTCACGATTGAACCTGACCTGGCTGAGGCGCGTGCTGCGCTTGGCTTTGTGCGTTTTCTTGTGGACTGGAAATTCACCGAAGGTCTGAGTGAACTAAGACGTGCGAAAGAGCTTTCACCGAGCAATCCTACAGCCAACGACGTGCTTGCTCGCCTGGTCGTTTATCTGGGTCGAGTTGATGAAGCTGAGCGGCAGGGGCGCCAGGCGGTGGAACTGGACCCGCTTTCCGTCATAACGCAGAACAACCTGGCTCGAATTCTTCTCTACGCCGGGAAAGTGGATGAGGCAGACGCCGTTGCGCGTCGATCGGCGGAGTTGCAACCGGCAGCTGCCGGCACTCACCGATGGCAGGCGCTGATCGCTGCCCAGCGTGGCGACGGCGAGACGGCGTTACGAGAAGCTCAACAGGAGCCTGATGCTGGTTATCGCCGATTTGAACTCGCCGTCGCCCATTATGTACGCGGAGATCGCCAGGCGGCGGATGCGGCTTTGGCGGACCTCATCGCCAACGGTCGAAATGTGTTGGCTTATCAAATCGCCCAGGTTTACGCGCTACGAGGCGAGAAAGATAAAGCTTTTGAATGGCTACAGATCGCCTTGGATAATCATGACGCCGGCACCCTGACGATTTTAGTTGATCCGTTGTTGCGTGGTTTGCGCGATGATCCCCGATACAAGAAGTTGGTCGCCAAAGTCGGTTTACCCACAACGTCATGAGTAACAAACCTTCACTCTTTTCGGAGCTAAGACGACGCAATGTTTTCAGGGTTGCTTTGACCTATGCCGTCATTGCCTGGCTGCTGATTGAGATTGCATCGGTTCTTTTGCCATTAGTCGACGCGCCAGAATCGATCATCACTGCATTTGTAGTGTTACTCGCGCTTGGGTTTGCGGTGGCTCTGTTCATTTCCTGGGCTTTTGAAATGACACCGGAGGGCCTGAAGCGGACGCAGGATCTTTCTCCTGACGAGGTCATTCCGTATTGGAGTCGTCGCAAGTTCGCGACATTTGTTTTCGGCGTGGCAGGGGTTGCCTTTTGTCTTTCCGCTTACCACCTGCTTTTTCCCGCGCCAGTGCGGAACCTTTCACAAACGGAGCCGGCTTCGATTTCGTCGTCGGAAAAAGCGGGCGGTACTCAACAGGTCGAGCAACTTCTTCGGGATCTCGACTCAAAGTGGTCGAAAGCTGCGGCAAATAAAGATCTCGAACAGACAATCGCGTTCTATTCGGATGACGCAATCATGTTTCCTCCAAACGAGACCAGCGCCGCGACGAAAGAGGCGATTCGAAATGGCTGGAAAGCGATGCTCGGCAGTCCGGGTTTGGTGATTAGTTGGCAACCTACCAAGGTGCAGGTCGGCAAGGGTGGTGAGATGGCGTGGGTGAGCGGCAGGTACGAACTGACGATGAACGACGCCAACGGCAAGCCGATTAACAATCGCGGGAAATATCTCGAAGTCTGGCAAAAACAGACCGATGGAAATTGGAAATGTGCGGCTGACATGTGGAATTCCAATCTCGCGTCTTCTACGCCCGCACGTTAGAAAATACCGGTCGCCTCCGTTAGTTGCCGGACCGAAAACCGTCTGCTGTATTCCAAAAGCGAAAACAAATTTTATGAACTGGGAAATGCTCACTGCCATTGGACAAATGGCTGCTGTGTTCGTAGGAATTCCTTCGGTTATTTACTTTGCCGTCCAGCTACGCGAACAAACCAGAGAACGACGTCAATCAGCGGTAAATGCACTTACCGTTCAATGGGGCGAGTTGACGAAAGCGTTGCATGAAGACGGAGAATTTACGACCATTTACCTTCGCGGTTTGCAGTCCTTTCACGACCTCGACGCTGTATCGAAGCTCCGCTTTAGCGCGTTCCAAAACCGCTTCTTCAAAAACTTCGAAGGAATGTATTACTCAAGACGTGAAGGGATATTAAATAGTGAGTTGTGGGACGAGATTGATCGAACCATGAGCGATTTTCTCGCTTACAAAGGAATCCAGGAATGGTGGCCGACACGCAGGCATTGGCACACCGAAGCGTTTGCTCGCACCGTCGATGACATCATCGCCAGGGGTGACAAACCGACTGCTTATTCGACCTATGATCTGAAAAAGGTCACGTCGGCGAAAGACAGCTGATGAGTGACGCCCGGGAATGGCCGCGCATTGCCGTCGTAGGTGCTGGCGCCGTGGGTGGTTATTTTGGCGGAATGTTCGCCCGCGCGGGTGCGCCGACGGTTTTCATCGGCCGCAAACATTTTGCCGACGCGGTCAATTCGAAAGGTCTGGTTCTCGACAAATCAGAAGGCGAGGAGCGGATCGGGGCCACGGCGACAGTCGACATGAGCGCTGTCCGAGAATGCAGGCTTATTCTTTTGAGCGTCAAAGCCAATGATACGTTAGCTACTGCGCGACAAATGAGTCCATTCGTTAGGCGGGATGCGACGGTCGTTTGTTTGCAAAATGGCGTGGATAACGCGGATCAAGTTCGCGCTGCGGCGAACGTGTCAGCCGTACCAGCCGTCGTTTACGTTGCAGTGTCAGTGCCCGAATCGGGTCGCGTGAAACATCTGGCGCGCGGTGATTTGATCATCGGCCGTTCCGAGAAGGCAACGCAACTGGCAGATATTTTCGTTCGCGCCGGCATACCCTGTCGCATCTCCGATAACATCGAAGGCGATCTTTGGGTGAAGCTCCTGCGTAATTGCGCGTTGAACGCGATTTCTGCATTAGGGCATGTTCGTTATGGCCAAATCGTGCGGAGTGCCGATGCCAGGGGAGTGATGGAACACATTGTGGATGAGGTGCTGACGGTGGCTCGCGCGGCTGGCGTGGTTTTGCCCGGGGTTCATGATCGCCAATCGGGAATGGCGGCGGCGATGGAGCTCGCGACTCAAATGGCAGACGCGTTTTCTTCAACCGCGCAGGATTTGAATCGCGGCCGACTAACGGAGATCGATGCGCTCAACGGCTACATTTCCCGTCGCGGGGCAGAGCTCGGTGTTCCTGTGCCGGTGAATCATGCATTGTTCACGCTTGTGAAGTTGGCTGAGCAGAAAGGCTCCACCTGACCGGACACAATTGTTTCGGAAAGCGCGTTTCATAGGTAACAAATTAGATTATGACAACGTTCATTACCCAAACCAGCGAGCTCATCCAAGCCGTCTCGGGATGTAGAAAACTGATCTTGATGATGATCCCGTTGTCATTGGCCGCCGCGAGTGATTTGACTGCTTCCACGGAGCAAGATGCGAAGACTGTCGCCGCTTTAGACACGAAATATCAAGCCGCAGTTAAATCCAATGATGCCGCTACGATGGATCAGATTTTAGCGGATGATTTCGTCCTGGTGACCGGGCGCGGCAAAGTTTTCAAGAAAGCGGATCTGATTGAATCATCTCGAAAGAAGGAAGTCACCTACGAACGCCAGGACGAGGAACCTGGAACGCAGAAAGTCAGAGTGTGGGGCGACACGGCGGTCGTGACTGCGCTCCTTTGGATCAAAGCGTCGCAGGGAGGCAAAGCGTCCGATTACAAGCTGTGGTTTAGCGATACGTATGTCCGCATTCCAGCGGGCTGGCGCTACGTCTTCGGCCAAGCTTCTCTACCATTGCCTCAGTCAGAGACGAAATAAGTGCGTTGGAATGCGGGCCGGTCGGGTGGGTAATCGCACCGCGCCCAATCATTGAATTTATTCCCAGCGAGATTTGGCATTCGGGCGCAGAAAATTGGCTCGGAAAAATTTTCTAAAAAAAACTTGCAGTGAGATAGTGTTATACTTAACTATATCACTATATGAGACGCAGCGCGCAATTGAAGCCGGTCCGCTCGCGCTCGGCAAGAGGCCTGTCTGGAGCACCGAATGAATCGTGAATGGAATGACACTCAACCAATCTATCGCCAACTTCGCGATCGCGGCGTGCATATGATCCTCGATGGCGTGCTCAACGAAGGCGATCCGCTGCCGTCCGTACGCACAGTCGCAGCCGAGTTTCGGGTGAATCCGCTTACGGTGCTGAAGGCATACCAACAATTGGTCGATGAGGACCTGGTCGAGATGAAGCGCGGCCTCGGTATGTTCGTCAAGCCGGGCGCGCGCGATCAGTTACTTAAAGGCGAACGCCAGAAATTTCTAACCGACGACTGGCCGCGGATCGCAGAAAAGATCGAGAGACTCGGTCTCACACAAAGAGAGCTGGATGCCGCAGCAGCGCGTGGTTCGTCATCGAGGAAACGGTAATGCCATGGCGACGATAGAAGCGCACAATCTCCGCAAGACGTTCGGCACAACCGTAGCACTGAACGGCATCGACTTGCATGTGGAGGAGGGTCGCATCCTGGGAATGATCGGCCCGAATGGTGCAGGCAAAACAACTGCGCTCAATGCGATCCTTGGCCTCACATCGTACGAGGGACAGTTAAAAGTGCTGGGCCGAGATCCGTGGACGAATCGCGACGAGTTAATGCGCGACGTCTCTTTCATTGCGGATGTAGCGGTGTTGCCGCGGTGGATTCGTGTTTCACAGTTGCTCGATTATGTCGCCGGCGTGCACCCGCGATTCGATCGCGGGAAGGCGGAGAATTTTCTGGCACGCACGACGATCAAACGCACGAGCAAGGTCAGGGAATTATCGAAGGGAATGGTGGCGCAGTTGCATCTCGCCATTGTCATGGCCATCGACGCGCGGTTGCTGGTGCTCGATGAGCCGACGCTTGGCCTGGATATTTTGTATCGCAAACAATTCTACGATTCCCTGCTGAACGACTACTTCGATCGCAGTCGTACGATCATCGTGACCACACATCAGGTGGAAGAAGTCCAGGACGTGTTGACGGACCTGATGTTCATCGACCGCGGTCGAATCGTGCTCGAGTGCAGCATGGAAGAGTTCGACTCGCGTTACTTCGAAGTGATGGTGAATCCCGAGCATCTCGTTGCCGCACGCGCTCTCAAGCCGATGCACGAACGACCGGTCTTCGGACGCAGCGTGCTGTTATTCGATGGTGTTGACCGCGACCAACTCGAAACCTTGGGCGAGGTCCGCCGCCCGAGTATCGCCGATCTGTTTGTCGCGGTGATGACGAAGGACGCGAGCAAAGCAGAAAAAGCGAACCTGGGCATCAAGGAGGAGAAAGGGGCACTGCGATGAGCGCGCATCTCCGGGGAGCGCATGCGCCGTCGCGTGCTGGCAATGACGCCCTCGTTGTCGCAAAGCTTTTTTTCGACCGCCATTCCACGTTTTTGTACGAACATTGTGTCGGCGAGGGCGCCGAAAGGAGCACGCGAGGCGCGTGCGCTCCCCGGAACCATATTGCCTAACGAAATGAATGCTCAACCAAACATTGTACCTGAGACCGGGGCTCACGGCCCGGGCTCCAGATCCGCTGCACCGCAGCCGTTCTATTGGTCGGTGTGGCGCGAACTTTGGGAGAACCGTTCGATCTATATCGCGCCGATACTGGTTGCCATTGTTGTGTTATTCGGTTTCCTCGTTAGCACAATTGGACTGCCGGAACGCCGCCGGGAAGTTTTGTTACTCGATCCTGCAAAGGCGCGAACTGCAATCGAAGCGCCGTATGACATGGCGGCAATCATGTTGATCCTGACAGCCTTCATTGTCGGCGTGTTCTATTGCCTCGACGCGTTATACGGCGAACGTCGCGATCGCAGCATCCTGTTCTGGAAATCGCTGCCTGTATCGGACTCCACCACATTGCTGTCCAAGGCTACCATCCCGCTGGTCATTCTTCCGCTGGTAACGTTTGCGATCGTTGTGGCGACGCAGTTGGTCATGATGGTTTGGACCAGCGCGCTACTCATAAGTCATGGCATGAGCCCTGCATCGACCTGGACTTATGTTCCGTTGTTTCGGAATTCGTTCATTCTTCTCTACGGGTTAGCCGCGATTGCTCTTTGGCACGCGCCGATCTATGGGTGGGCTCTGTTGGTTTCAAGCTGGGCGCGCCGAGCGACTTTTCTTTGGGCAATCTTGCCGTTTTTCGCGATCGCGTTTTTCGAGAAGATCACATTCGGCACTTCGCATTTCGCCTCGATGTTGAAAGACCGTTTGATGGGATTCGCCCCTCAGGCTTTTGCGTTTAGCGCGCACTCGATCCACTCACCACAACTTACCCCGGGCAGATACCTCAGTACACCAGGTCTCTGGCTTGGATTGATATTCGCAGGCGCATTCATTGTCGCCGCAGTACGGCTGCGCCGTTATCGCGGACCGCTCTAATTCAATCATGTGCTTGTGGAACGAAGAGCTATGAAGGATGAAGCAAAACCAGAGCGCCGTCCTCGTAAGCGCTGGAAGCGAATCGTGAAGTGGAGTGCAGGCGTTATCTTTGTGGCTTTGGTATTGGTGACATTCATCGCCTACTGGATGTCGACAAATGATTGCTATCGCAGTAGCGCGGCGCCGAACGTTCCCATTAAAGCTGTTGTTCACTGCGAATATGGTTCACCCGACGTTCTCAAGCTCGAGGACGTTGAAAAGCCTGTGCCAAACGACAATCAACTCCTGGTCAAAGTTCGCGCAGCTTCGGTGAATCCACTCGACCTAACGATTCGAGGCCCATGGCTCATTCGTCCGCTCATCGGACTGCGCAAACCAAAAGATACCCGGCTAGGTGTTGACTACGCTGGAACGGTCGAGGCAGTTGGCAACAACGTCACGAGCTTTAAACCTGGCGACGAAGTTTTCGGCGGGAAAACCGGCTCCATCGCGGAGTATATTTGCGTTCTGGCAGATCGCGGAGTCGTCCCAAAACCCAGCAACATCACGTTCGAGCAGGCAGCGTCCGCTCCAGTCGCTGCTCTGACTGCGCTCCAAGGCCTTCGCGATAAAGGAAAGATTCAATCCGGCCAGAAAGTCTTGATCAATGGCGCTTCCGGAGGCGTCGGAACTTTCGCGGTCCAAATTGCGAAATCCTTTGGCGCGGAGGTGACCGCCGTATGCAGCACGCGCAATCTCGATCTTGTCCGATCGATCGGTGCAGACCACGTGATTGATTATACGAAAGAGGATTTCACCAAAAGCGATCAACGCTACGACCTGATCTTCGACCTCATTGGAAATCACTCGTTCCCGGAACGCCGACGCATTTTGAATCCAAATGGGATTTGCGTCATGGCCGGGCTCGGAGGAGCAGGGTGGCACGATGGTGTGGCTGCGCGTTTGCTCGGCGAATTCGACGCATATGTATGCTCGCGCTTCGTTAGCCAAAAATTTATCAGCTACATCGCACAATTTAACAAGAAGGACATGACGATCCTGGCCGATCTCATGGAATCGGGGAAGATGACGCCGGTTATCGATCGGACTTACAAGTTCAGTGATGTCCCGGAGGCCCTTCGTTACCTCGAACAGGGGCACGCCCGCGGAAAAGTTGTCATAGCAGTTGAATAATAACTTGGGCAACCCTGCCTGATAACAAAAAAGCGAAATTCCATGCACCCACTCAAGAAAGCCGCGCGCATCGCCGGCGCTATTTATCTCTCGATGGTAGTCACCGGGCCATTCAGCCTGATTTATGTGCCGAACAAACTTATCGTGCGCGGTAACGCTGCTGCGACTGCTGATAACATCCTTGCTCACGAGACCATGTTTCGTCTTGCGATTCTGGCTGACCTCATTGGGGCAGTGATTTTCATCTGCCTCGGGATCGCTCTCTACAAGTTACTGAGCGGTGTCGGTAGGACTTGGGCTGGTTTAATGATCGCGTTCGTTTTGGTTTCGGCTGCGGTCGGATTTCTCAATACGCTTAACAATATTGCCGCGCTGACTCTCTTCCGTGGTGCGGATTTCCTTGCGGTCTTCGACAAACCTCAGCGCGATGCACTGGCTTACTTGTTCGTTCGCCTGCACAGTCAAGGAATCTTGATCAACGAGATCTTTTGGGGGTTGTGGCTCTTTCCCTTTGGCCTTCTCGTCTTTCGCTCCGGTTTTCTGCCGCGGTTCATCGGCGCCTGGCTTATGATCAACTGTTTCGGCTATGTGGCTTTGAGCGTTACGGCATTATTCTTTCCAGATTACTACGAAGCCGCGTTCAAATGGGCGCAGCCGGTCCTGTTTGGAGAATTGGCGATCATGCTCTGGCTTTTGATTAAAGGCGCGAGGGTGCGTCCGCTCAAGCTCGCCACAGTCCAGATGAAGACGGCATGAACACGATCGACAATTCGCAACGCACGGCTGCGAAAATCGCAGGAGTTACCGGTCTGCTCGCGGTAGGGATCGTCGTTTTTGGGAATTACGTACTGCTCAGCCCTCTTATCGTTCCGCGCGATGCAGCGGAAACGGCGCGAAACATCATCGCACACCAAATGCAGGCGCGAATGGCGCTCATTTGTTTCTTGTTGTACAGCGCGAATGTCGTTGTACTACTCACAGCGCTGTACGTGATTCTTAAGCCGGTAGATCCGATCCTTGCCTTAATTGGAACGCTGTTCCGTCTGGTATTCGCGGTGCTGTGGCTCCTGGCGACACTTAATCTGCCCGGCGCGCTACGCCTGCTCGGAACCGCACCTTACCTTCAAACATTCCATCCAGATCAGGTCCAAGCTTTGGCCAGGCTGCAGATCGCGGCGAATTTCGACGATTATTATGCCGGTCTGCCGTTTTTTGGATTGGCCGCGACTATTTGTGCGTACCTATGGTTGAGGTCGGGCTACATTCCAAAAATCCTGGCCGTTTTCGGCTTAGTTGCCTCTGCGTGGTGTGTAATCTGCGCCTTTGTGTTCCTGGTTTTTCCGAACTTCAACAAAGTCGTTAACGACTACATCTTCGATACGCCGATGGCCATCTTTGAACTGGTGGTCAGTCTGTGGCTTTTGTTTAAAGGATTACAGCCAGCAAGAACACCGACAAAATTCAACCGTGTTACCAACCTTCATCATCACACATTCCCAATATTCTTATGAAAATAGCTACTATTGTTATCAACTTATCATTGTTTCTGGCAGTCATCGCTTGTGCTTCTTCGCTGCAGGAACAAAACAAGGCACTCGCGAAACGCGCATTCGACGAACTTCTTAGCAAAGGAAAATTTGAACTCGCTGAACAATTGTATGCCAAAGATTTCGTCAATCATGGCATTCATCGAGATATCGGTTTCAGCGAAGATCAGGCGGCCTTGAAAGGCTGGCATGAGGCATTTCCGGATCTCACAATCGTACCCGAAAAATTGATCGCCGAAGGCGATCTGGTCACGATTTACTGGATCGCACGCGGTACTAATACCGGCACCGGAAACGGCTTGCCTGCCACGGGAAAGAAAGCGGAACAGTCCGGGATTACGATCTGGCGGATCCTGAATGGCAAAATCAAAGAGGAATGGTCTGCATTTGATCAACTTTCGTTAATGCAACAACTGGGACTTCTCTCAGGACAAAAACCACCGAGTGCTACCGAAAGCGATGCAACTAACACAAAGAGGGAATAAAGTGACAACGATAACCGATAAACCAAAAGCAAAACGCCCTCGCAAGCTATGGAAGCGCCTGGTTAAATGGAGTCTGCTTACGGTTGTTGTGCTACTGATCTTGTGGGGCTTGGTCTCCTATTGGACATCGACTAACGACTGCGCGCGCTATTCTTCGACACCTAGTAATCCGATGAAAGCGATTGTTTATTGCGACTATGGTTTGGCCAACCTCAAGTTGGAAGAGATTGAAAAGCCCGTTCCGAATGATGAACAGATTTTGGTAAGAGTTCGCGCGGCGTCGGTCAACCCGTATGACTGGCATTTCGTCGAAGGCACCCCTTATGTCATGCGCGCGATGGGAGTGGGTCTACGCAAACCGAAGGATACTCGTCTGGGCGTTGACTTTGCCGGGACGGTCGAAGCGGTCGGTAAGAATGTGACACAGTTCAAACCGGGCGATGAAGTGTTCGGCGGACGTGCCGGTGCTTTTGCCCAGTATGTGTGTCCACGCGCGGGCAGAGCAGTCGCACTCAAGCCGGCCAGTATCAGTTTTGAGGACGCCGCTTCGGTCAATATCGCGGGGATTACTGCTTTGCAGGCGCTGCGTGACAAGGGAAAAGTTCAACCGGGACAGAAAGTGTTGATCAACGGCGCATCCGGCGGCGTGGGTACGTTTGCTGTCCAGATCGCGAAATCGTTGGGCGCGGAGGTGACAGGCGTTTGCAGCACACGAAATGTGGATCTTGTGAAATCGCTCGGTGCCGATCACGTAATCGATTACACCAAAGAAGATTTCACCAAGAGCGCGGAACGTTACGACGTGATGCTCGACAATGTAGGAAATCATTCGCTGTCGGAGTGCAAAGGTGTCCTGACCCCGGCAGGCAAATACGTGCTCATTGGCGGCGGCGGAGCAGGCGATCAAGGTTTTCTCGGCGGACTCGGCAAAGCGCTTTGGGCGATGGTATTTTCAAAATTCGTAAACCAGCAGATGGGGATGATGATGGCCGACGCGAATCACAACGATCTCACTGTTCTCGCCGATATGATGCAGTCCGGGAAACTGAAACCGGTGATTGATCGAACTTACAAGTTAGAGCAGGTGCCCGACGCAATTCGTTACGTCGAGCAAGGCCACGCCAGAGGAAAAGTGGCTATCACTGTGGAATAATTGCCCGCATTTAAAATGGTCGTTTTGCACACTCTACCTGATCTTTTGTCGCGTTATGAAGATTGCACATGTCCTTGGCTCGGTGCTGGTCGTCGTATGTTGCCTGGCAGCGGAACCAACCTGGAATCCAGCTGATGCTGTGAAGCAAGCGGAGCAGGACATTCGCACAGGACATATCAAGTTTTATTGGGCGGGTAGCATCGGTGTTGGACCCGTCGGTGTGCCGATGGCGGTGGCCAAAAATTACCCAAGGGTTGATGCCGGAATTGGCTGTGTCACTAACGACATACCACTTCGACAACGGCAGGAAGAATATGCCCGCCGGTACAACGAGAAGATTTACGCCTACCTCACTCAGAAGCATTAGGAGCCATTGTCGACTGTCATTCTGAGCGCAGTGAAGAATCTCTGATTGTTTCTCCTGGTCGACATGGATAAATCAGAGATGTTTCGCTCCGCTCAACATGACAGCGCTCTTTAAGAGATTACGACTGATAGGTGGAACCAGCCTTGTTGTCGCTTTCCTCATACCAGCCATCGCGCTGGCGCTTCCAGATGATGCGACTTTATCCCAACTGTTGGTCGGAACGTGGCAGGGTCCTCGACACCAAACTGAATACCGCGCTGACGGCACTTGGATTTTGGATCCACCGGATGAAGGCGACAACACCCGTGGAAAATGGCGGATTGAGCACGGGCGCCTCATTGAGACTTGGCGATTCACCGATGAAACCGAGGATTCGTCGTCTGTAGAGGAAATCATCGAGCTCACTGAAAAGGTTTTTAAGTCGCGTATCATTTTGCAGGAGGGACCAGGGCGGCCTCAAGGTCAGGTCCTTCCGAGCGAAATTTTCACTGTGACGCGGGTAACGGAGAAGAAATAGGTCGGCGGCCTGCCTCTTGGGTTTCATATGTCTGACATTTCTCAAGTAGTCGCTGCCACTTGGACGATTTCTCGCGGACGTCGCTGCAGTGGAGAACAGCTGTAAGTTCTTCGCGAGATAGCTGCTGTTGTGATTTCTGCTCTAGCGGACGCTCAACTTGAAAAGTATTGACGCCACGTTCAATTCCGGTCTCGATCTGGTCATGAAGACAAAGTCATTATTCGTGTCCGGTTGCATTGCCGTACTTTTAGTCGCATTGGTCTGCCCGGCTTCGGCAGCCGGTAGTAAGGGCGCCGATGAACAAGCTATTCGTGACGCCGATGCGGAATGGTCGGCGGTTGCAGGAGCGAAAGACCTCGATAAGACCGTCTCCTTTTATGCCGACGACGCAGTGTGCCTGCCTCCAAATCAACCAGCGGTTACCTCGCAGGTTGGCATTCGAAATTTATGGAAGGGATTTTTTGAAAATCTGGCGGACATCAGTTGGAAAACCACTCGCGTGGAAATGGCGAAGTCCGGCGACATCGGTTATTTGATCGGCACCTACGCGATGACCATGAAAGACGGCACGAAAGATATGGGCAAATACTGTGAGATTTGGAAAAGGCTAGCCGATGGCAAATGGAAAGTCACCGTCGACATGTTCAGTTCCGATTTGCCCGCCACGTCCGCGTCGGCGACAAAGAGATAGAGTGATATCTCGAATTGCCCAGTAAACAAGGAGACGTATGCCGATAACTGCTTTCAATAGTTTCACCGACGGCCTAAAACCAAATCAAAGGAGCCGCGAACACTTCATCACCAACACGGGCCTCGACGATGACCGTCTCTGGGTCCCTTATGCAAACGGTGTCTGGTTTCAGCCTTGCTGCTTCAACGTCACATCTGGGGGATTTAGCGTCGTCCTGAAAGGTCTGCCCGGCTCAATGGTGGGAACTCATTACCACATCGGCGGCGTACACGGTTACACGATGCATGGCCATTGGCGATACTTGGAGCATGATTGGATTGCGACACCCGGAACCTACATCTACGAACCCGCAGGCGAAGCGCACACGCTTGTAATCACGGAAGACTCACCGGAACCGATGATAGCATTCTTCGTAGTCCAAGGTGGCCTGATCTATCTAGACAAGACAGCCGATGGCAGCTTCGCAGCGTATGAAGACGGGTTCACTCTTCTCGAGCTAACACGAAAGTATTACTCTGAAGCCGGCCTTGATCCGACGAAGGTGGATGCTCTCATTCGTTGAGTGACCAATGTCGTGGCCTCGATAAATTGGGAAGCACTCGGCGCGGTTGCAAATGTGTTCGCAGCTATCGGCGTTATTGCGACGTTGATCTATCTGTCCATTCAAATTCGGCAGAACACTAAGGCGGTGCGTTCGTCATCGATCCAGAACCTGGTGCAGAACTTCAGCACGACCGCGCAAGCAGCAGTGGAAAACGAACCAATCATTCCACTATTGTTGAAAGGCAATGCCGGTCTCGATGCCCTGACCGAAGTCGAACGCGCACGGCTGCACTTCTGGTTCATCATGACTTTTCGACGATTTGAAGGCGTATATTTCCAGCGTGATCTCGGGATCGTCGATGCCGACGTCATCGATGGCTTCGAGCGTTCACACCTCGCCGTCCTGGCTAGCAAAGGCGCGCAAGAGTGGTGGGCGAACTCGAAGGGAATATTCAACTCAGGTTTCGTGCGATACGTTGAGAAGCTTCTGGAAGAGCGTCCTCCTAAGACCCTTCATCCAGTGTTTCGCGTAGACTAAGAACCCGGGCCTACCAGGAACAGCGCCGTCCGTCATGAGAGCTGTGCGACTTGTCCAGATCGGAAAATGCCTCGAGGAGGAGGACGTTGCGACTCCCGGAATTGATGCGTCCGAAGTTCTAATCCGTGTGACAGCTGCCGGGATCTGTCACTCCGATGCGCACTATCGCGCCGGCATTTCCAAGATTGATCGTTTACCGTTGACTCTCGGGCACGAAGTCGCCGGTCGCGCCGAGGAAGTCGGCAGCGACGTGACGCACCTCTCAGTGGGAGACCGCGTTTGCGTACATTATTTGGTCCACTGCGGAAGCTGCGAGTTTTGTTTGCGCGGCTTGGAACAGTTCTGTCACACCGGTAAAATGATTGGCAAACATCGGGACGGCGGGTACGCGGAATTTATTAAAATTCCCGGTGCGAATGCGTTTTTGCTTCCAGAGGAGATTTCATTCGAGGTTGGCGCAATCATGATGTGCTCGTCGGCAACCGCGCTTCATGCGCTCAACAAAGCGCGCTTCAAAGCCGGTGAGTCGATTGCGATATTTGGATTTGGCGGCCTCGGATTTTCTGCATTGCAGTTGGCACGGGCTTTCGATTGCGGAGATGTCTACGTCGTTGAAATAAATCCGGCGAAGCTCGCCTCAGCCGCGAGCATGGGAGCAATGGCGATCGACGCGCGCTCCGCAGATCCGGTCGGGCAAATCAAAGAGGCAACCTCCGGAAGAGGAGTCGATGTTGTTCTTGAGTTGATCGGTTCCGCAAGAACAATGCGCCAGGCCGTTCTTTGCCTGGCGCCTCTCGGACGCGCCGCCCTAGTCGGGTTAACCGCGGAATCGATCTCTATTCATCCGTACAGCGAGGTCATCAACAAGGAAGCCGAGATCATCGGCGTCTCCGATCATCTCGCGACTGAACTTCCAGCACTCGTCGAATTCGTGCGCACCGGAAAACTCCAGTTTCCACCAGAGACATTGCGAGTCGTCGATCTCGACGCCAGCCAAATTAACTCGGCGCTGGACGCACTTCAGGATTCAATTGATCACGTCAGAACGGTAATTACTCCCAAGCGGTCACTGTGACCTGACAGGGCAGGCGCATGGAATGGCGTTTCATAGTTTGGCAAGCAGAGCGCTTGCCCTAACTGATTTTCAGCGGAGGTGCATATTGCCCAAGCGCGAAATAGCTACGCGGCGTAATCCGCAACCGCTTTGGCCATGTCGAGCGTAGACGCATTCCCACCCATGTCGTAGGTGCGCACTTTGCCTTCCTTGATCACGCGAGCAATGGCGTTTTCCAGGCGCGAAGCCATGTCGTTTTCCTTCAACCAATCGAGCATTAGCTTCGAAGTTAGAAGCATCGCGATTGGATTCACCTTGTATTGGCCCGCGTATTTCGGTGCGGAGCCGTGTGTCGGCTCAAAGACGGCATAATTGTCACCGAGATTTGCGCTTGGAGCGAAACCTAGTCCGCCGACAAGACCGGCGCACAAATCGCTCACGATGTCACCGAACATGTTCTCGGCAACGAGCACTGAATAATCTTGTGGATTCTTGAACATCCACATGCAGATCGCGTCGATGTTCGCGTCGTCGGCTCGAATATCGGGATAATTTTTGGCGACATCCTTGAAGCAACGCATCATCAGGCCTCCGGTTTCGCGTAATACATTCGGCTTTTCGATCAGCGTCACGCGCCTGCGATCGGTTTTCTTCGCGTAATCGAATGCCTGTTTGCAGATGCTGGTGCACCCCTGCACGCTCATGATGCGAGTGGAAAGCGCGATGTTCTGCAACCCCGCCTTGTCTTTCCACTTTTTCATTTTCGGGTTAGCGCACAATGCGGTGTAAACCTCTTCGGGCAGCGGAAAGAATTCGACGCCGCCGTACATACCCTCGGTGTTCTCTCGAAACACGACCTGATCGATCGACACATCTTCGCCGCTCGGATTCGTGACCTTATTGCCGCGGAAGTTAAGCGGATTGCCGGGATAACTTTTACAGGGTCGCATGTTGGTGTGGAGATTAAACATCTGACGCAGCCCGACGATCGGCGAAAAATAAACCAGCCCTTTCCCTTTCAACTCCGGCGCCAATTCCTCCTTCGCCTCGGACTGCGGCTTGCTGGTGATCGCGCCGAATAGACCGCAGGTAGTTTCCTTCAATGCTTTAACTGTTCGATCGGGAAGCGCATTTCCTTCGTTACACCAGAATTGCCAACCAATGTCGCAAGGCACGTATTCGGCATCGAGTTTCAGCCGATCCAAAACGAGGCGCGCAGCCTTCATGACATCGTGCCCCACGCCGTCGCCGGGCATCCACGCAATTTTGTATTTAGCCATAAGAGGTGGACTCTAGCGGCGAGTTTCGCAACGGCAAGGTGGAACGCGATCTCCGAGCGCGTTGGCAAAGTAACCCGCGAAGCGATCAAATCCGAGCCGCTGCGTGGCTTACCACCATCGCCTTCGGAGAAGTCGATCCACCTATTTTTTAAGTCGACTCGCGACCAATTTCTCTGCGCCACCGGTCACGATCAACTCCTGCGCGGCAGGACTGAGCGGCGGGAAGGAGAACGATTTTGCGTCAACGGTGAGGATTGATTTCGCGTAGTCGATCGTAATTTCTGATCCAACCATTGTCGGTGCTTGATCATTCAATGTGTCGCGCAGGTACGTAACCAGCTCGGGACATTCAAAAACAACAAAGCCGTTATTGAAGGCGTTACGTTTGTAGGTTTCGGAAAAACTGCCGGCGATCACGCAAGGAATTCCTTTGAACTTCAGAGCGGTTGCAGCCTGCTCGCGGCTCGAGCCGGTACCGAAATTAAATCCGGCAACGACAACATCGCCCTTTTGATAGAGCGTATTGAAGTTCGGATCATAATTTTCAAATGTTACGGCGGCCATTTGGTCCGGCGTCATGTCGTCGCGGTAGGTGTGTTTACCTGCGTAAATGCCGTCCGTATTCAGATTGTCCTTATCGATGAATAGAATGCGACCGCGCACGCTCGAGGGAAAACCTTCCATGATCTGCACGGACCCTGCAGACCTCGCTTTCTTCTCGGGACGCCGGGCGGCAGTGCCCGCGGGTTTGTCGGTGAACTTCGTGGGTGCGCAAATAAAACCGGCTAGCGCGCTGGCGGCCACGACTGCAGGCGACGCGAGATAAACGAATGCATCACGATCGCCCATGCGGCCTTTAAAATTGCGATTCGTTGCGCTGATTGCGTTCTCACCCTTTTGCACCAGACCGCGACCGAGTCCGATGCAAGCGCCGCATCCGGGCGGCAGCGGAATGGCCCCGGCACCTAACAGCGTCTGCCAGTCACCGGTAGATTCGGCGTGGGCCTGCGTTTCAGCGCTCGCCGGCGCGAGATAGAACTCAACGCCCTCGGCAACATGTCCGCCCCGATTGCGAATAACTTCCGCGGCATCGCGCAAATCTTCGAAACGCGCGTTCACGCACGACAGCAGATACGCTTTTTGGATCGGCACACGTTTCCGTTCCATTTCCGGAAGCGAGACCATCGTTTTTACTTCGTTAGGCCCGGAGACATGCGGCACGACTGTTGCCAGATCGAGCTCGAGCTCGATGGCGTACTCCGCGTCCGGATCGGCGCTCAGCTCGCTGCGATTTTTCCACCATTTATCGACATCGGCGTTTTTGTAACCAGACCGGCTCTTCGCGCCGCGTTTGCCCGGGCGTTGCGGATTGGTGAACTCGGGAACGCGCGAGCGCAGATAATCCACAGTCACCTGGTCGAACGGAAACACACCCGCAAGCGCGCCCCACTCAGTTGTCATGTTCGCAATCGTCATCCGCGCTGACATCGGAAGATTGGCGACTCCATCGCCGACGAATTCTACTGCGTGATTGAGCACCTCATCTTTGTTGAAAAGTCCGCATAACGCGATGATCACGTCTTTGCCGACGACGCCCGGCGAAAGGTTTCCTTTAAGCACGACCTTGCCGATCGGTGGAACCTGCCACCATGTAACTCCGGTTGCCCAGATGCTTGCGGCATCCGTACGCACGACCGGAGTCCCAAGCGCCGCCATCGCGCCGTAGAGATTCGAGTGGGAATCGCTGGCGACTACCATCGAGCCGGGTACGACGTAGCCTTGTTCGACCATGATTTGATGGGAAATCCCGGTTCCCGGTGGGTAGAAATCGATGCCGTGCTCGTGCGCGAAGACCTCGATCTTCGCATATTTCGCCAGATTTTCGGGCGAAGTATTTTGAATGTCGTGATCGATCGCGAAGACGGGCTGTCCGGGATCCGCAATCGATGTCGCGCCAATCTGCTTAAATTTCGGAATCACCGCACCGGTGTTGTCATGCGTCATCACATGTCGCGGGCGAATAGAAACAAAATCACCGCTACGCACGACCGCTCCGGAAGGAAGTCCATCGGAGTGTCGCGCCGCAATTTTCTCTACAAGGGTCAGACCCATATCAATTTTGGGGTTACCCGCGAATCATACGAATCGCAAATGTCATTCTGAGCAGAGCGAAGAATCTCTGATCACTTTTCGACCGATTCCCCAAAAAGAATAGATCGAGATGTTTCGCTTCGCTCAACATGACAGTCTTAATTAATGAAGCGGAAAATTCGCGTCAATTCGTGTGTTTTGTGGGCAAAATCATTTTTTTGGCCGCGCGTTTCCCGAGAACCTTCGCGATGTCGAAGTCGACAAAATCAGCGTGATGAAAAATAATCGATTCGATCGAGCGCTCCACCTTGTCGCCCTCGTGGCTGTGTGTAGCGATGATGTGCAGCACTTCGCCAGGGATTCCGTGCTTGTAAGCGAGCGCAACGCCGCTGAACGGATGACGAACCTGCTGACCGAATTTGCCCTGGACCACATTGCCCGACGCATCCTTAGCGTACTCCAACGGTTTGCCTACATCCGCCAGGAGCGCACCGGCAATGAGATAGTCGCGCTGAATAGGGATTCTGTAGCGGAAGGATTTCTTGAGAACGTCGGCGATGGCGATGCATTGCCGGGCGCAGGAATTCAAATGCTCGACGAAGGTCATGTTGATGTCGCCTGCGAGCAGGGTGAACTTTAGTGCGCGCAGCTCGGCGAAGGTCCAACCCTTGCCGCCGCAGCCCGTGGTGATGGCCTCGCTCCAGACCGCGGCGATCTTTTCGCGCAGCGACTTGTTCTTGATCCTCCTAATACTGGGAAAAAGTTCCGCGATTTTAGTGACGCCGTACACGGTCGGTTCGTTTGCTTTCATGGTAGTCAGTTCAATTTGAGCCGATATTTCTGAGGCTTTGAAGCAGTTCTTTCGATTATTTTGTTGGCTTCCAAATCAAGCTTAACGGTTTCGCCATACCAATTGATGTTTCCTGAGAATTTGCCCTTTAAATCTTTGTTAAGACAGCTGAACAATTCGGTATGGGTGAGATCATTTTTTCGCAGGGCTGACAGGATAGCCTGCTTGAGCGTGTCATATTTTTCTCTGTCGATATTCCTACCAGCCTTACCCTTTGGATGTTTGGTCAGTATTTTTTCGGCCGTCATTTTCCCTCTCTCTTGTTGATGCTCCTGTCCGCTAACAATCACGACGTTGAACAGGTTGAATTGTAATCTGTTTAATGCAGACTTCCCAGCGTCGTGCTGAAAGATTGAAGCCCAGCTGGATCGCTCATGCCAACTTACGAATATTCATGTCAGAAGTGCGGGCAAACTTTCGAGGCCTTTCAATCGATGCGCGATGAACCGTTTCGCGAATGTCCCAAGGACCTCTGCCGGTTGCCAAAGTGGGGACATGGAAAGGTGAAACGTTTACTCGGCACGGGCGCTGGTTTGATTTTTAAGGGCTCTGGGTTTTACAGCACGGATTACCGTAGCGATTCGTACAAAGCCGCGGCCAAAAAGGACTCTGCGCCAAAAGCATCGGAAGGCGGCGATAAGTCCTCAAAAAGCGAGACAGCAAAAACGTCTTCGTCCGGCGAGACGAAGAAAGCTGAAAAGAAATCCGGAAAAGAATCCGCCTGATAATTTCGCAGCAACGGCGCGAAGTTCGCTTAAACGCGCAACTGATCGATCCCAGATGGATTCGATCGGGCTGCTTAACCCTTCGGTAATTTTTGCAGCTGCTCGATGAAAGCGTCCGGACCGCCGGGGAAATAACCGTCGAACTGCCACACCTTTTGGCCGGTGCTGTTCAAAACCACGATCGTGGGAAATCCAAGAACTTCGTACTGCTGTGCCAGTTGCACGTTTTGCTTCTTCTCATCTGTGGGCTGGGATTTTCTGCGAGGAAAATCGAGTTCCACCAGCACGAGATTATCGTGTGCGAAATTTTTGAACTGCGGCTGCGATAGAACGTCCTTGTCGAATTTGATGCACCACCCGCACCAGTCGGATCCTGTAAAATTGAGCAGCAGGAGCTTGTGGTTCGCCTTCGCCTCCTCCTGCGCCTTACTGTAGTTATGCAGCCAATCGGATTCCGCGCGCACGAAGGGAGCGAAAACAAGCGAGATCGCGGCTGCGACCAGAAATAAACGAGGGGTTTTCACGCCACCATCTTCGATGCAGTTGCAGCCCAGCGCAAGAGCGGCATAACACGCCGCGCGCGCTGTAGCATTATTTTTTTCGAGTCTGCAATAGCCCGACGCGGCAACGTCGGGCTATCGGAGGAAATCTTGATCTATTTCAGGTGCTTCGAGACGAGTTTGGTCATCTCGAACATGCTTACCTGGCTCTTGCCATTAAATACGGGCTTGAGCGCGTCGTCGGCGTTGATCATGATTCTTTTCTTTTTGTCCTGCAGACCACGCCTCTTGATGTATGCCCAAAGCTTTTTTGTAAGCTCCGGCCGCGAGAGCGGCTGCGAACCGACGATGGCAGCAAGCTTATCGTCCGGCTGTACCGGCTTCATGAAGGCGGGATTCGGTTTGCGCTTGGAAGTTTTTTTGGTTTTCGGCATGGACGCTGACTAACGTTTCGCCTGCGGGAGAGCAAGACTAATTTTGAGCTAAATAAAAATTTTTATTTCCGGTCTTCCCGGCGCACCGCGATTGCTGCCATATCGTCAGGCGCGCTTATGGCAGAATTCTTGGGAACTGTTTGCGCTACAAACGGTTCGAGCAACGCCTCCGCGCTGGGCGCGGAATGATCCAGCACTTTTTCGAGATGCTCTGGAGTTATTTGATGATGCTGATCTTTCGTCCACCGAAACAAGCCATCAGTGTACAGAAGGAAAGCGTCGCCAGGCTCAAGGCCGATAGATGTTTCGTGGAATTCTGCTCGTTTGATTAAGCCCAGCGGAGGAGCCACCGAAGGGATGGATTTTGTCGTTCCGTCATGACGAATCACCAATAGCGGAGGATGTCCCGCACCAACGACTTGAGCCGCCCCGGTTGCCGGATCGAGCGCAACACACATGGCCGTCATGAATGAGCGCGCTCCGAAGGTGCTGCGAAAATCATTGTCCACCCCTTCCATCAAGCTGGCCGGCGAATCGTGATCCATACTGCCATGGTGAAAAAGAAGTTTTGCCAATGTTGTAAGTAAGGCGGCAGCCGCACCATGGCCTGTGCCATCAGCGATCCAGAATAAAATCCGACCGTCTTTCATTCGAAGCCAGCCATAAATGTCGCCACCGACCTGAATGACAGGACGATAACACGTTGCGATCTGCCAACCCGGCAGCAACAACGGTTTTTGTGGAATTAATGATTGCTGCGTCAGGCGCGCTGCTGCCAGATCGCGCTCCAGATCGCGGCGCCATTTCTCGAGTTCGTCATTTTGCCGCTCCAATTGTCGGCGCATCGAACGGAGCCGAAGCTGGGTTTCAATTCGTGCCTGCAAAACGGACGAATTCACCGGCTTTGTTACGAAATCGTCTGCGCCAGCCTGGAGACATGAGACCTCGCTCTGTTCGCTCCCGTGGGCAGTAAGCATGATAGCGGGAATCTGGGCAATGGCCGGGTCCTCATCTGAACGAAGACGCCGGAGGACCTCGGCGCCATTTGGCCCCGGCATATCGAAATCCAGCAGCAAAACCGAAGGCGGCTTATGGAAAATGCTGTCCAGTGCTTCGGCACCATCTTTGCACACGCGGCAATTGTAGCCGGCAGCGCTGAGTAGTCGGCCCAACACCCTGCGACTCATAGAGTCGTCGTCGACGACCAAAATCTCTGCATGTGAATTGCCCTGCATTCGTACTTCGGATTCGGATGACGCGCGCCCGCATATTGTATTTGTGCTGCTCTTTTCAACAAATCCTGCAGGTTGAACAAAGCGCGATTTAATCGTTGGCAACGAGTCAGAGTCCGGATACGATTACAAAAATTTTCATTATGAGATTTTCACTCCCGCTTGCTCTCCTTGCGGTTTTCTTTCTGGCCTCATGCGCTGAGGAGCCGCCACCACCCGTGACGCAGCATCATCGCGCGTCGACATATGCGGCTACCCAACCGCAAGAATACCCACCGCCGCAGCAGCCATTTAACCCGAACGGACCAGTTCAGCCACAAACTACACCTCCGCCGGTGGTCTCATCTTCACCTCCGCCGACGGCTGCACCGCCGACAAAGGTGGCAAAAGGAGATTATCCGTACGGAATTCCTGTTCCGGGCAAACCGCATCTGGTGGAGAGCCCATATTCCCCCGGTAAATACATCGATGTGGAAGGATTTCCTCCCGGCACCGAAGTGAAAGATCCTTACACCGACAAGATTTTCCTTGTGCCGTAAAGCGAGCAGTCCCGGAATTCCACCGATGCGGGACAGTGAATGCGGTGTAACGCAACGCAAACCTTCCATGCAAACATGCGGCATGAACATCAGTAACCTTTTCTTCGTTCTATGGATTTGCGGGTAAAACGGGCAGCTCGAATCGATCTCGAAATCACGGTCCCGGGCGATAAGAGCATTTCGCATCGCGCGGTGATCGTGGCCGCTCTCTCCAACGGGGTTTGCACGCTGCGGGGATTTCTGCCGAGTGACGATTGCATGCACACCGTGAACGCCATGCGCGCATTGGGAATTAAGATCGAACAACCCGAGCCAACCACTTTAATCATTCACGGTAAAAAACGGGTCCTCACCGCGCCGAGCCAGGAAATTGATTGTGGCAATTCGGGCACGACCATGCGGCTCCTCGCGGGCCTGCTGGCCGGCCAGAAATTCGAGAGTCGGCTGGTGGGAGACCCGGGCTTGTCCAAACGTCCGATGGACCGGGTGATCGCGCCGCTTTGTGAAATGGGCGCGAGCGTTGTTGCCGAAGGTCCCGACGGAACGCCGCCATTGCGCATCCATGGTGGGTTGTTGCGCGGAATTCAATACCAGCCCCAAGTCGCAAGCGCCCAAGTGAAAGCCGCGCTGTTGCTGGCCGGTCTCTTCGCCAAAGGCAAAACCACAATTGAAGAATTAGTGCCGACGCGAAATCACATGGAGAAGATGCTCAATTATTTCCTGGTGCGCACAACAAGGGAAAATGACGGCAGCGTAAGCGTTTTCGGCGATCAGGTTCCTGAGTCGCGGGATTTCGACATTCCCGGCGACATCTCTTCGGCAGCGTTTTGGTTGGTCGCTGCTGCGGCGCAGCAGCGTGGACACCTGCTTATCCGCAACGTTGGGTTAAATGATACGCGAACCGCCATGCTGGGTGTGCTACTCCGAATGGGTGCACACATACGCGAAGCGGTTGAGGAGGTCGAGCACCTTGAGCCGCGCGGAGTGGTGGAAGTCACCGGTGTACCCCTAAAAGCTACTGTCATTCAAGGAAGAGAAGTGCCGCAGCTCATTGATGAGCTACCGATTTTGTCCATTGCAGGTGTTCTGGCGAGCGGCAAAACGACGATCCGGAATGCGGAGGAGCTGCGCGTAAAGGAAACCGATCGCATTGCGGCGATCGCACACAATCTCCGCACGATGGGCGCGCAAGTTGCTGAATTAAGCGACGGACTCGAAATCTACGGACCGGCGCCGTTGCACGGGGCACGTCTGCCCAGTTTCGGCGATCATCGCATTGCCATGGCCTTTGCCATAGCGGGCCTGTTTGCCGAAGGCGAAACGATTATCCAGGATGCCGAATGTATTCGTGAATCCTATCCGGGATTCGAATCGGTTCTTGAAGAATTTACCAACGCGAAGCGGATGCAGGTGAGCACGCCGGTCATTGGTTCGCTCGCTCCTGTACCTGCACAGGAGAGTTAATCAGGTTTCGTCAGGAGCGAACTACACATGGGATCATACGCTTCGCACCATTGTGTCATCGCCATTGATGGTCCTGCCGCTTCCGGAAAAAGCAGCGTCGCTCGTCAACTCGCGCGACAGCTCGGTTTTATCTACGTCAACTCGGGCGCTATTTATCGAGCGATCACGTGGCATATCCTTCAAAATAAAATTGGCCCGGAGGAGAGCGAGCGCATCACCCAGGCCCTGGATTCAGCAGAGCTCCGGTGCATTGTCGGCGACGGTGAGGCCCGCATTGCCGTGAACGACATCGATCCTGCCCAGCATTTACGCGATGACGACGTCAACGAGAGTGTCTCTCGTGTCAGCAAACTGCCGCGGGTTCGCGAAATCGTTTCACAGAAACTTCATGACTGCGCTGAGGGAAGTGATGTCGTTATTGAAGGCCGCGACATCGGATCGGTCGTTTTCCCCGACACGCCTTACAAATTCTATATCGATGCTTCTCCCGAGGTGCGTCTTCAACGTCGCGCCGCACAGGGAGAGCGCGACGAAATCACCATTCGCGATCGCGATGACGTCTCGCGCGCTGTCTCGCCACTGGTGAAAGCGAAGGACGCGCATGCAATCGACACTTCGCATGTGACGGTCGAACAAGTGGTAAGGGAAATAATCACCCGGCTTGAGCAAGTAGGTTTGCCGATGAGCGATGTTCACATGACCGATCGCGCTTTCGGCGAATGAATTTCTATTACTGGGTTGGTTATCACTTAAGCCGACTGGCTGGCCGATTGTTGTTCCAGTTTCGCGTCATCCATCGGGAGCGGATGATCCAGAGCGGGCCGGTGATCCTCGCCATGAATCATCAAAGCTATCTCGATCCGCCACTGGCAGGCATCACGTGCGATAGAGCGATTTACTTTCTCGCCCGCCGAACGCTTTTGGATGTTCCGTTACTGGGGTGGGTTTTGCCAAAAGTGAACGTGATCCCGGTGAACCAGGAGGGTGTTGATCGCACCGCCATTAAGACCTTGATTCGTTTATTACAAGCAGGTAACGGCGTTCTGGTTTTTCCCGAGGGATCGCGCACACTCGATGGGAACCTTCAGCCGGCAGAACCCGGGTTGGGTTTGGTCATAGCCAAAACGCTGGCGCCGGTCGTACCAATGCGGATCTTCGGGGCTCGCGAGGCGCTGCCGCGCGGCGGAGGCGGTCTTCGGCGTGTGCCGATTACAATTGTAATTGGGGAGCCGCTGGTGTTCACCGCAGCCGATCTTGAGCAGCCAGGAAAAAGTCTGTACGCCGGACTGAGCGATCGCGTCATGAAAGCCATTTCCGCTCTGCGCCTGGAATGAAAGAGAGTGGCCCGCTTGCGCTGGTGTTGTTCACTTGGATACTGCGTCGTGAATCTTGCCGACGAAAAAACCGAAAAAACTCAACTACCCCAAGCTTCAAAGACTGCGCTTTTGTTAATGGCTGCGATCGTGATTTGTCTGGCGATCCTGGCGGTTTTTGCCAACGTCCAACGTTCCCGGCGCGATGCGGTTGAAGTAGTCAACGTTCGATCGACAACGTCGCCGACGCCAAAAGAGCATTAACTTTCGTTTGACATCGAAAACCTCTCCGATTTCTTCGTCCACCGCCAAACAAGATCTAATTTATCAGTAATATGAAAAAAACTTTTGCTCTCTCATTGCTCCTTCCTTTAGCGCTGGTTTGCTCGTGCCAAAAACAGGATTCAGCTGCTGAACAACAGCTCGCTCAACGAAAAACGGATCTGGATGCGCGCGAGAAGGCGTTGGACGATAGAGAGAAAGCATTGCAGGCACGAGAAAAACTGGTGGTGAAACCGAGAGTTCCCTCGGTGCCTCGAATCGCTCCGGCGGCTACTGCCGAGCCTCGTCAGACTGTGCCGCCCGAACTGAAAGGTCTCATTGCAGATCCGTCGCAGCTAAGAAATGAACGAGAGCAACGCATGCAGGAGCGCCTCGCCGAAAGGCAGCGCAAGCTGGAAGAGGTGCAAAGAAGGAGAGTTCGAGTATCACCACCTCACCAGGCAGCTACTCCTTCCACGGAACAAGCTTCTTCGCCGAGTCCGTCGTCTACACCAGAGTAATTCTGAGTCGTGATCTAAGCACTCTTTTCGCGGTCGGGATTTGTCGACTGCATGGCAAGCTCCTGTGCGTATCGAAGGGTGTCGATTGAATCGACATTTTTGTCTCGTCGAATTGCTTTAATTCTGGGAAACCGCAGCGCGAGTCCGCTGGCGTGACGGGTACTGGGCTGGATTGAATTGAAAGCGACCTCAAGCACGACATTGGGTTTCACCCTGCGGTAACGACCGTGGTCGGCTGTTGTGTTCTGTTTGAAGTGCTCCGTTAACTCGGCAATCTCTACATCGGTCAATCCGCTGTAGGCTTTTCCAATTGGCAAGAGGTCGCCGGTCGTTTCATCGCGCACCGCGAAGGTATAATCGCTCAACACGTTGTTGCGTTTCCCATGACCAAGCTCTGCCGCGATAACAACCACGTCCAGCGTTGCCAGTTCGCGTTTTAGTTTGAACCAAAACATTCCCCGGCTGCCGGGGAGATAAAAGCTTTCGGCGTCTTTGATCATCAAACCTTCATTCAAGCGACGGCGCGCACCTTCGAAAAGTCGCTCAATCTCCTCTGCGGAATGGGCTGGTGTAACGTTCGCCCGCTGAAATTGCGGCGGCAAGATGAGCTTGCCGAGCTCTTCCCTCCGCTGCCGAAGCGGAGTTCTTAACAGGGAGCGCCCGTTCATCCAGAGCAGATCAAAAATCACAAAGGCCACCGGTACATCAGCTACCGCTCCGGCGAACAAATCTGCAGTACCATCCTTACGCCCAAGCCTTTTTTGCAGATCGAAGAAGGTCAACCGCCGTCCTTCGGCGAAAGCGATGATCTCACCGTCAACGATTAGCTCCTGGTCAAACCTGCTGGCTAACTCAACCAGTTCCGGGAATTGTCCGGTAATTCGTCTCAGATCGCGTGAGAATATCTCAACTCTCTCTTTGCTGCGGTGAAGCTGGGCGCGAATTCCATCAAACTTGTCTTCAACATACACTGTAGCCGGGGTCGCTGATCCTTGCTGCCCGCGCTCAACGCCCGCGGTTGCAGTAAAGCGGTCCCAAAGCGCTTCAGCTGTCGGTTCGGGAGTGGCGAGCATACATTTGATAGGACGAAACATTGCGAGCTCTGCGTTCTGCAAGTCATTGCGTGACGCCAGCAGCGCCGTCCGGCCAATGTCGCCTAACAACATGTTGGCCTGCTTCACTTCTTCGAGCGAAACGTCAAATGCCTTTGAGATGCTTTCCTCGACCAGACCCTCACGCAAGCCGATGCGCAGGTCGCCAGTCAAAATCTTGACGACATACTCGCCTTCACTGGCAGATAAAATAGAAAATCGCTCGCGTAGCAACGTTGCTTTCGCGATCGGCCCGCGAGCGCGATGAAGATTTTGGAACAATTCGGCCGATTCGACGATCCCGAATGGCTGCGGCGCTGTGCGGCCATTGAGAACTTCAAACGCCGTTTTCCCTGCGTCCCCATGTTTGCTGGCAATTCGATGAAACTCGGCCTCACTGATTTTGGTCGCCTGGTGCAACGCACGAAAGACCACCGCCCATCCAACGTGCAGTAAGCGAGGATCACTTTGGGAAAATGCCCTTCCTGTAAAGTACGTGGTCGCAATCGGAAGCTGTTCACTCGTTAGGTCGCGCAGATAGTCGGAAAGTAACCGAATTTTTTCCAGTTTTGCCGGAGTCGCGCCGATGGCTTGACCGACATTTGCGAAATCCAGAAACTCCGATTGCTCCGTCGAGTTGTGGGGCGCCGGCTCCGCGCCGGAATTTTCAGGCGGTGGTTGCGGTGCAATCTCTTTGGGTCCGAAGTGCAATTCCATCTGGTTCTGTTCGGTCAACGCCCATGCTTCGAGGCCGAGCGCGCGAAGGTCCGAGGCAAAAGCTGCGGCAAAGCCGTGGAGCGTCAAGACTCGGCGCGGTTGCACCAATTCCACATAGCGAAGCAAATCGTCGTAGTCCGCATGATCCGACAAGGGAAATGCCGCATCGACCTGGTACCGATAGACCGCCTGGGGATCGACGGCCCAGCCGCTGATCATCGCGACGCGTTTTCGCGGGATTTTCTCCAACATCGGCGAGCGGTTTGCGCTTGGTGGACAGATCAATACTTTGCCGGCGACGTCGTTCCGGTTGTATCGCACGTATTTGCAAAAGGATTGCCCGAGCTCTTCGTAGATTCGCGTCATTTGGTAAACCGCCCCGTGCAGCATGGGAGTCAAGCCGGCGTTTTCGAGTGCACACAGGATTTCCTGCGCCTTGCCTAGCGAATAGCCCAGGAGAACCGGCACCTCGTTTGCATCAATCGATTCGATACAGAACGCGACCATTTGGTCGATCACGTCGTTCGTGGGCGGGAACCGATAGCGTGGCACGCCGAAGGTCGTTTCCATTACAAGCGTATCCGCGTGTCGCCACTCTGGCGGTTCGGCGGACCTGCCAGGGCGCAGTTTGAAATCTCCGCTGTAAAGCAGCGTCTCATCCCCAACGAAAACAAGGCACTGAGCTGAACCAAAGATGTGTCCTGCAGGTATTAATGTTACATCGACGCAGCGAATAGATCGTCTTTCCCCAAATGGCAGAGGATGCTCGATGCGCGAGCCCGGCATGCGAACCCGCATGAGGCGTGCTGTTCCCTGCGAAAAAATGACCTCCTGGTGCGGCGCTATATGGTCACCGTGCGCGTGAGAAACAAACGCAAACGGTTTTGCGTCCCATGGGTCCAGCCAGAAATCCTGTTCCGGCAAGTAAACACCGCGTTTATACTGAACTTCGATCACCCACAAAATTAGTTCCCAATTTGCGTGAATTCCACAGCACCCCAACGATGAGCGCCATGGTTGGCCGTTGACACCTGCTCCAAGGAACCGTTTTATTATGGAAATGAGGTTTGCTGCCGCACTTGTAATTTTGAGCTTCTTAACGGTTGGCGCTTCGGGAAGGGGTACCCGGGAGGAACCCAAATTGATCGAGAATGTCTCGCCGCTACCGATGGCGCTGGACCCAAATTTTGAGTTTCGAAAAACCAAGCTCTTCTTCATGAGCGAGAAAGGGGGGCTGAAGCCGAGTG
>DATDFM010000110.1:0-15018 GCA_036522635.1 Candidatus Udaeobacter sp.
GCACCAATGTCTTCGACGACGCCAATCGCTTCGTGCCCCATCACGCGACCGCTATCGTTGCGTTCCATTTTTTGATACGGCCACAGGTCGCTCCCGCAAACGCACGCGCGTGTGACGCGGATGACAGCATCGGTAGACTCGACGATTTTCGGATCGGGCACGTTCTCGGTCCGAACATCGCCAGCGCCATACATCACAGTTGCCCGCATGAGAATTTATCCCCTGTAACTCGATTTAACCCACTACTACAATGTAACAGCAGAAAGTGAACGGGTGATCAGCTATTCTTTTGGACTGTCATTCTGAGCGAAGCGAAGCTGCAACGCAGCGGACGAAATCCGCGAGGCCAGGCTTTCCATCTCCGATCATTTTCTTTGGCGATACACAGGTAATTAGCAAGAGATGTTTCGCTTTGCTCAACATGACAGCCTTGATTTTGAAGTCACTCCGATTTGAGAGAAGCCATGTCGATGCAAAAACGGTATTTCACGTCCGACTTTAACAGTCTCTCGTAAGCCTCGTTGACCTTCTGAATCGGAATGACTTCGACATCAGCAGTGACATTGTGTTTGCCGCAAAAATCGAGCATCTCCTGCGTTTCGGCGATACCGCCGATGGCAGATCCCGCCAGCCTCCGCCGCCCCATGATCAGACTGAACGCCGGGACATCAAGAGGTTCTGCAGGCGCGCCGACCAACGTAAGATTCCCGTCCACGCCAAGTAGATTGATATAGGCGTTGATGTCGTGATTGGCGGATACAGTGTCGATAATGAAGTCGAAACTGCCGGCGTGTTTTTTCATTTCGTCACTATTCCGCGTAACGACGACTTCATCGGCACCGAGCCGGAGCGCATCGTCTTTCTTGTTAGGCGACGTGGTGAATACAGCGACATGAGCTCCGAACGCACGACCAAACTTTACGGCCATGTGACCGAGTCCTCCGAGGCCGACTACGCCGATCTTCTTGCCTTTGCCGATGCCCCAGTGGCGCATCGGCGAATATGTGGTGATCCCCGCGCACAGCAGCGGTGCAGCCCCAGCCATGTCCAGGTTCGAAGGCAGTCGCAGAACAAAATGTTCGTCCACCACGATGCTATCGGAATATCCACCATACGTGACTCCGCCAAGATGTTTGTCAGGCGAATTGAAAGTGAGCGTCATGTTCGGGCAGAATTGCTCGAGGTCACGCTTACAATTTGGACAGCTGCGGTCCGAATCTACCATGCAACCCACCGCAACGAGGTCGCCTGGTTTGTACTTCGTAACGGCGGAACCGACCCTGGTTACACGGCCGACGATTTCATGACCGGGAACAATTGGATAGTTCGTTGCCATGAACTCGCTCCATTCATTGCGCACTGAATGAAGATCGGAGTGGCAAATACCACAAAAGAGAATTTCAATCTGGACGTCGCGTTCGGTGGGATCGCGTCGCGCGATTGTCGTCGAGGCCAGTGACGACTTTTCACTGGCGGCGGAATACGCTTTCGCTTTGTACGTAGTTGGCTGCATGTAATGAACCCTATTTAAGATCGCATCAGCAGCCAGCGATGCGTTTACCGTGATCAAATCTTTCGCGAATCGTAGGCCCAATGCAGCAACGCTTGCCGCTGCCGACGGCGGCAATCGAGATCGCGAGGTTTACAATGTTTTCTTAGTTGCGCCAGGTGGCGCCGGACGGCGCGCCAACGGCCAATCTGTCGCAAGTCATCGTCGCTGCGGCGTCCGCAATAATATCGGCAATACCATTGGAACCATCCGCGTGGGTCGTCGGGGTGAATCCAACCTTTGCGCCGCCACTCGGATAATGGTTGCGACGCGTTGACACCAAAATAATTCAGCGACGCACGCGCCTGATCCGGTGAGAGCTTCGCGCGTTTAAACCAGCTCGCAGGAAATTCTTTCCGGCAATCGGTCATGTACTTCCCGCCGAACACGCCAAGTGCGAGCATCTGTTTCGGCGTCAACTGGGGCGTGAATCCAGAGCGAAAAGCGCGACCCATCGGTTTTGTGCGGAAATAGACGTAGCCCTTCTGCATTTTGTCGTTCACTTCTACCCGCACCGGTTTCATTTGATTGTACGTAGGATCTCTAAGGAAATCAGGAACGCAGGAAAGAGTTAGGTTAATTCCGGCTTTCGCACTTTCCTGAGAAATCACTCTTCCGCGCTGGACCTAATCGGGTCTGTTGCCTCGACTAACTTCACAAAGGAGCAACATGACGGACGTCTGCCATGTAGCGGTCGGCCGCTGCTGCGGCTTCCTCGGGACTGCTGCCGTTCTGACGCGCGTTCAGATAAGATGCGTACCAATCCCACCAGTTATGCGCGGCGTGCGTCTTCTCGTACTGACCATGGTGTTGTTCTGTCTCGTGCAGGAGCTCTGCAAGGGTTGAGACATCTGGCGTCGCTTTCCATTGGCGGCCTGGAAGACGGGTCTGGATTTCCTGGAGCAGGTAACCATTCCCATCCGGATCTTCGAAGGACGCGAACGAAGAGTAGGAACGGCCTTCCGAGTCACGTCCAGTGACGCGCGGATCCTTCACGCCATCGTTGAATGGACCACCAGCGAAGTGAAACACCTCGCTCACTGTCGCACCGCGTGCGACTAGATCTTTGCGAGCAGCGTCGATGTCGTTCACTACAAGAGTCAGACTCTTCATCGCGCCCGGCTTAGCCGCCGTAACTCCTTTGCCGAAAATAATTGAGGCTTCCGAGTTATGCGGCGTGACCTGAATAACCCGGAATTCAGCGCCTTTTGCAAAATCAGCGTCGAGCCGCCAGCCGAGTTTTTCATAGAACGCTTTAGCACGATCAACGTCCGACACACCGATCACGACTACTTCGAGTTTCAAGTCGACCGGTTCACTGTTTGCATTGTTTGTCACTGAGATAACCTCCCTTTCTAATCCTGCTCGCGAATGGTTTGAGCGTACGTTTTTCCGTACGGATAAAACAGCTTCTTTCGCCCCTGCTGCCATGCCTCTTTCATTTCGGGCGTGGTGATGTCCCAGTCGGGGCGGCATTTCTTAATCACTCCACGCAAGTCCTGACGCAATTCTTCCACCGTCGGCCGCCCGAAAAACCAATAACCCATGTAGATCTTGTAAACCACCAAATCGGGCTCGAGCACGATCGTGTGCGGAATCATCGGATTGTGAGTGGGATCGGTGTACTCCGCGATGTCGAGGTCTCTCTGCACGACCCGGCGCGGATCGGAAAGAAAAGGCCAGTGCGCCCCCACCCCGGTGCGAAACTCGTTAGTCTCAGTGATGTTATCAGTGCTGATCGTGACCAGCCGGCAATAGCCCACCTCGATTTCGCGATGCAATTGAAGCAGGCCTTCATGCTGCCTGCGATCTTTCGGACAAAACGCGCCGCGTGAGAGAACAAGAACCATCGGATCCTGCTCTTGTAATTCAGAAAGCTTTCGATGTTTTCCGGTGTGATCGGAGAGTTCGTAATCGGGAAACCTGGATCCAGGGATAATGTCAGCTCGCATGGAAGAACTTCCTTGTTGTCATGCACTACGCATCGGGCTTCCAGAGACGCTTTCGAAAATACGCCCGCCAGTTCTCCGGGAGCGCGGCTAATTCGCTCACCCGCTGCAAAAAATCCTGTTTCGCGGCGTCTCCGGTGTAAAGCTCAACAATATCAGCTACGGTGATGCCGTTCTCGTCGCGGGTCATCAGCTCGATAGAATCACCGGCTGCGACTTCTCCCTCCCTGGCAACCGATAGGTAGAAGCCATTGCGACCGCTGTGCAGAAATCGCTTAACCATATCTGCACGGCCAAAGCGAATACCTAACTTGTAACACGGTATCCTGGGTTGCGTCACAACGAGCTCTGTCGAACCGATGCGAAACCGGTCGCCGATATGAACAGCTTTGTCGTCCAACGCGCCTTGCGTGGTAAGGTTTTCGCCGAAAGCTCCCCAGCTCAGATCAGCTTTCGGAAGTGCATCGCGCCAGAATGCATAATGTTCCGAGGGGTAAACGTAAACCGCCTTATCGACCCCTCCGTGTACTGTCAGATCAGATTGCTGGTCGCCATCTATATTGAGCTTCCTAACCTGCACGCGGCCAGCTACAGGCGTTTTGAAAATCGATGTACGAATAATCCGTCCATCCCATTTCACTTCGCGCGGAAGGCCAACGTTTACAGAGAGAAGTTTCATGTTGAAGACAGCATGGATTCAGAGGGCGAGCCGCGCTACAATCCCAGATCGCTCAATCCAGGATGTTCATCCGGACGTCGTCCGAGCGGCCAATGATATTTTCTCTCTGATTCTTTAATCGGCAGGTCATTGATCGATGCAAACCGCCGTCGCATGAGACCGTTTTCGGCAAACTCCCAATTTTCGTTCCCATAAGAACGAAACCAATGTCCGGAATCGTCGTGCCATTCGTAGGCAAAGCGGACGGCGATGCGATTTCCCTCGAACACCCAAAGTTCTTTAATCAGCCGGTAATCGAGCTCTTTCGCCCACTTTCGCGTCAGAAATTGAATGATTTCTTCGCGACCATTCGGAAATTCAGCGCGATTTCTCCAACACGAATCAATCGTGTAGGCAAGCGCCACCTTTTGCGGGTCGCGAGTATTCCAGGCGTCTTCTGCCAATCGGACTTTCTGAATGGCGCTTTCCTTTGTGAACGGCGGCAACGGAGGGCGCGCTGTTTCTGATTCACTTCCTGTGTTCATGGGTTGAAAGTCGTTCGCTGCCCACAGTCACTCGCTCGCCGGGCGTTAGCCTCGGCGAAGGCTGGTCACCTGTCACCGTTTTTCGGCGGCCACTCGACGCCAGCCAATTCGTTAGGCAACTGTTTCGGATCCACCGGATATATCAGCGAAAGATCGATCTTTGATTTCGAGCCCTTTAAAAATTCCAATTCCTCCGGTGCGCCGACGATCAGCCATAGCACATCGTCGTCAGTGTCGTTGAATACCTGGCGCAATTGATCGGGCGCAACCAGCACGCCTCCGTATTTCGGAACGGTCAATGTTTCGTCACCAATCCGCATGCGGCCGGTACCTTCGAGAACGAAATAAAACTCCTCCGAGCGAATATGCTTGTGCAACGTATTTGCGCTTTTCGGTGGCAACCGCCATAGACGCGCGCCAAGATTTTCGCTGCCGGTGCGCTCGAGGTAATCCGCGTTTGGGATTTCCATCAGGTTCGAGGGTCGCCAGTGCAGGTCTTCCGGCTTGATGAACTGATAACCTTGCAACGCTTTCATGGTCGATGCGGCTTCTGCTGGAATCGACAATCACACTTCCAGCGGCTAACGACAACACCGCACGTCATTTCGTCGCTTGCAACCAACGCATCTGCGGCGTCCTGAAAGCATCAGCGAAACGTGCCGGCCGTCCTGATCTAAATCTGGTGGATAACATGAACGCCGCGAAAAAACAGCGGAAGGAAAAGTCGAGGAAAGGCTCACCGCAGAGCAGCGTCCGACGCAGCGGCGTTGCAGATGCGAGCACCGTTACAGTTTTTTTCATAACCAGACACCACTGGTCTGGGATTGTTCCCCTCGCCCGCGGGCAAATGCGAGCGCCGCACTAAAGACGGCCGGGTTGAATGTGATTGAAAGCAGGGCGCCGGCGACAATCAGATTCAATTCTTCCGCAGGTACCAAGTCGAGCTTTACGCCAAGGCCCGACAGGATAAACGAAAATTCACCGATCTGAGCCAGCGCAGCCGAGACAATGAGTGCCGTCCGTGTTGAGCCTCCCAGCACGCGAACAATCCCGAAAGCGGCCAGCGATTTTCCAATTAGGACAATTGCCAGCACAGCCAGGACCCGAAGCGGTTGTCGGATGAGGATCGAAGGATCAAATAACATTCCAACCGCAACAAAAAACAAAACCGTGAATGCATCTTGCAACGGTTGAAGTTCCCGCGCGGCGCGGTGACTCAAATCCGATTCGTTCACGACTACTCCGGCGAAAAACGCACCCAGGGCGAATGAAACACCAAAGAGTTTAGCGGAACCGAACGCCACGCCGAGCGCGAGCGCCACCACTGCGAGGGTGAACAATTCACGTGAGCCGGTTTTTTCCACGTGCGACAACAGCCACGGAAAAAAACGCACCCCGGCGACAAGCATCAGTCCAATGAATAAGACGACTTTTCCCAATGTAATCCCAACCGCCAGCCAAAGGTTTCCGCTGTTGTTGGTCACGCTTCCACCCATTACTCCCGCAAGGGCCGGCAGCACCACAAGGGCGAGCACCATGAGGAGGTCTTCCACGACCAGCCATCCGACGGCGATGCGCCCGTCATTCGAATTAATCATGTCGCGGTCCTGGAGTGCGCGCAGCAATACGACGGTGCTTGCGACTGATAACGACAACCCAAATATGATTCCGGCGCCTAACGACCATCCCCACAGGATCGCCACGCCGGAGCCGAGCGCGGTCGCCACAATGATTTGCGTGAACGCTCCCGGTAATGCCACACGGCGGACTGCGAAAAGGTCACGTAAGGAAAAATGTGTGCCGACTCCGAACATCAATAAAATCACACCAATCTCCGCGAGTTGCGGAGCGAGGTGAGCGTCGGCGACGAAGCCAGGAGTGAATGGCCCGACGACGATGCCGGCCAGCAAATATCCGACCAGCGGCGGCAAACGCAGTCGCACCGCCACTAACCCGCCGACGAACGCGAACGCCAGGCTCACAGCGATGGTCGCGATCAGCGGCACATCATGTATGGTTGCTGCTAACACCCGGACCAATCGCATTTCTGCCGTCGAAACGCGAGAGCAGCGCTATCGCCTCTGACTTCGGATACACAAAATCGTTACGGCTCGCACGAACATCTTTAGGATATGAAGAACAAACCTGGCCCAGCCGATTCGAGTTTGAGCGAAACCATGGCCGCTCGAATTGAAATTACTGAACTGGGAGATCCCTCTCACCAAAAGAAATTAGTCGACGCAGTCGAAGCGCTGGATGGCGTAATCGAAACCAGAATAGAGAAAGGCGCGCTCCACGTCTCGTACGATCCGTTGACAACCACTGAAAAGAAAATCGAACAAACTATCCGTTCTACCGGGACCACGATCACGGCTGCGGCAACAGATACGGAAGGCGCACATCCAGATCTGCCGCGGCCGGATGTACAGCAAGCTACTGTCCGAAATGCGGACCAAAGCGAGCGCCGTGACCTCTCGTAATTTCTTGCGGTCGACCTGTCCCGAAGATCGTTTGACGTTCGCGTTGGCGTAATTTTTCTCGCGCGATGCGAGATTTTCGAACCGCCATTCAAGGTCCGTATGACGATTTCTTATTGATGTCCAGCGAATCGGAGGAGCCGGTTGCATCCGACGCCAGCGAACCAAATAAGCTTGCGATTATCGGTCATGTCGCGACGCGCAGGAAATTCATTAAGCAGGTCGCCGGAACCGGCGCTGCCCTTGCCATTGGGCCGCACCTTGTCGGTTCCGCTTCGCTCGACCAGGTCATGTCGACGACATCACCCGCAGGCTCGAGCGATCTACTTAAAGTGAATCTCAAGATTAACGGAAAAAGTCACGCGCTCGATGTCGATCCACGGGTGACATTGCTCGACGCATTGCGGGAGAAACTGCAGCTCACCGGCTCAAAAAAAGGCTGCGATCATGGCCAATGCGGGGCATGCACGGTGTTAGTCAACGGACGGCGAATCAACTCCTGTCTCACTCTCGCGGTAATGCACGAAGGGAATGAGATCACAACGATCGAAGGACTCGCTAATGGTGATGAACTGCATCCCGTGCAAGCGGCGTTTATCGAGCATGACGGATTTCAATGCGGTTATTGCACGCCCGGGCAAATTTGTTCGGCGGTCGCGCTGTTACATGAAGGTCACGCGAATAGCGACGACGAAATCCGCGAATGGATGAGCGGCAACATCTGTCGTTGCGGCGCGTATCCGAATATCCTGGCGGCGATCAAGGAAGCGAACACGAAAGCCCGCTCATGAGTCCGTTTACTTATTCGCGCGCTGCGGATGCGAACCAGGCTGTTACAGCCGTTTCCGGTAAATCTCAGAGTAAATTTCTCGGTGGCGGAACGAACCTGATCGACTTGATGAAAATGGGTGTAGAGACGCCTAACGAGTTGATCGATATCAATGGGTTGCCGCTCGCGCAAATCGAGGAACTTCCGGACAAAGGAGTGCGGATCGGTGCGATGGTTCGCAATTCCGATCTTGCCGAGCACGAGCTAATCAAAACGCGTTATCCTGTTTTACGCCAGGCCCTCCTTTCTGGCGCCAGCCCGCAACTACGCAACATGGCAACCGTCGGCGGGAATCTGATGCAGCGAACGCGTTGCTTTTACTTTTACGATCCCGCGTTTCCTGCATGCAACAAACGAAAGCCCGGTAGCGGCTGCGGCGCGATCGATGGCTACAACCGGATTCACGCTATTCTCGGCCAGAGCGAACAGTGCATCGCCACTCATCCCAGCGACATGTGTGTCGCGCTCGCGGCGCTCGACGCGGTGGTGCGCGTACGCGGTCCGAAGGGCGAACGGCAGATTCCGTTCGGCGATTTTCATCGATTGCCAGGTAACACACCGGAGCAGGACACAAATCTGCGGCGGGACGAATTAATCGTCGCAGTCGATCTTCCATCGGTGCCGTTTGCGGCGCGATCGCATTACTTGAAAGTGCGCGACCGTGCCAGCTATGCCTTTGCATTGGTCAGCGTGGCGGCTGCGCTTGATGTCGGTTCAAATAACAGGATCAACGCCGCACGTATCGCCCTCGGCGGCGTAGCGCATAAACCGTGGCGCGCAAATGCCGCGGAGAAAAAATTGATCAGCCAGGAAGCCGACGAGAACACATTCCGCGCCGCAGCCGAAGCGGAGCTCGCGCCAGCGAAAGGTTACAAATACAACTCGTTCAAAATCGAGCTAGCCAAGCGCGCGATTGTCCGTGCTTTGAGTAACGCCGCTGCGATGGGGTAACAAACATGCCTGTAACATCGTCGCCGATTGGGCAATCGATTGCCCGCGTTGACGGGCGCCTCAAGGTCATGGGTGCCGCGAAATACGCCGCCGAATTTGCGCGGCCAAGGCTTGCTTACGGCGCGCTGATTCAGAGCACGATTGCCAACGGCCGAGTTGCAAAGATTGACTCGTCGGCTGCGAAGTCAGCGCCGGGCGTGGTTCAAATTTTGACGCGTGAAAACGCGCCACATTTCAGGCCATACCCGGATGACCTGCGGAAACCAGGGGCGCCCGGAGAGAACCGCGTCCCGCTGCAGGACGATGAAATCTACCATGACGGACAACATCTCGGTGTGGTGGTTGCGGATTCCTTTGAACAAGCCACGTACGCAGCGTCGCTGGTACAGGTGACTTATCAAAGCCAACCACCAGTGGTGACGCTCAATGACGAACGCGCGCAGAAGAATGCGACCGCGCCGGAAAAGTTCGCCGGACGGGACGAGTTGCAGCACAAACGCGGTGACGTTGGCTCAGCGCTGGCCACTGCAGCACACAAAATCGACTTCGTCTATTCGACGCCGATCGAGAACCACAACCCGATCGAGACATATTCGACTACGTCTGAATGGGAGGCGGCGGACCGGTTGCTCATTCACGAGTGCACCCGTGGCATCAAACAATTGCAACGAATCGTCGCCAACGCGTTCGGTTTGCCGCACGAAAACGTGCGTATCATTTGTCCCTTCATCGGCGGCGCTTTCGGGTCGAAGGCATTTCAATGGAGTCACACATTGCTCGCCGCTGCGGCGGCAAAGCTGGTCCAACGACCGGTGAAGCTGACTCTCACTCGTCCGCAAATGTTCGATTCCGCCGGCCAACGAGCGCGAACCGAGCAGAGGCTTTCCGTTGGTGCGGACAAAAATGGCAAGCTGGTAGGTTTGCGTCACGCGACGACAACGCATACCTCGCCCACGCACGATTACACCGAGCCGTGCGGCAACATGTCGCGCTTGTTGTATTCGTGTCCGAATGTCGAGGTCTCGCACCGACTCGTTAGGCTGAATTTGACTACGCCTTGTCCCATGCGCGCTCCGGGTGAAACACCAGGCGTTTACGCATTGGAGTGCGCGATGGACGAACTGGCGCATGAAATGGAGGTCGATCCCGTTGAGTTTCGTCTGCGCAACTATGCAGAGCTTGACGAATACAAAAACAGACCGTGGTCGAGCAAAAAGCTGCGTGAATGTTACCAGCGCGGCGCCGAGAAGTTCGGCTGGTCAAAACGAAACAAAAAGCCGGGTTCAACGCGACCCGTCGATGGATCGCAGATTGGTTTTGGGATGGCGACGGCCGTTTATCCCGCCGGGCAACAAAAGACGGGCGCTACAGCGATCCTGAATAAAGACGGAACAGTTGTCGTCCGTTGTGCGACTCATGAGATCGGCACGGGCACTTACACCACAATGTCGCAGTTCGCAGCCGACACGCTGGGGATTCCAATCGAGAAGGTTCGTTTCGAGCTCGGTGACTCGCAATTTCCCTATGCGCCGAATAACGGCGGATCGTGGATGACCGCAAGCGTCGCTCCGGCGGTGATGGGCGCGTGCCGAGCGTTGCAAAAGAAAGTCGCCGATCTTGCAGGAAGTTGGCCTAACGACTCAGCGCAACTGGACGGTTTGTTTGCGCGCGCCGGCCAGGAGCCAATCCAAGCCGAGTTCAATTCAGAACCGAACACGGAAGAGCGTGAAAAATTTACATTTTTATCCTACGGCGCGATTTTCGTTGAGGTACAAGTCGATGTTTTCGGGCAGGTGCGGGTGAAGCGCGCCGTCGGCGTGTATGACATGGGCCGGATGATTAATCCGAGGCTCGCGCGAAGCCAGATCGTAGGCGGACTGCTGTTTGGTTTCAGCACAGCTTTAATGGAAGGCACGGTCCCCGATGAGAAAACCGGCCGCATTGTTAACGCGAACCTTGCCGAATACCACGTTGCGGTGCACGCAGATACGCCCGAACTGGATATTGATTTCATTAACGAACCCGATCCGCACATGTCCGACCTTGGTGCGCGCGGCATTGGAGAAATCGGAATCGTCGGCGCGCCTGCAGCGGTAGCGAACGCGATCTTTAACGCGACAGGAAAGCGCGTGCGAGACCTGCCAATCACTCCAGACAAATTGATATGAGCGCGCCCATTCCCGCAAAAGTAATGGGCACGGCGCTCAGTCGCGTCGACGGGCGATCGAAAGTCAGCGGCAAAGCTACATATCCTGCTGAATTCAACGTGCCGAATCTTGCTTACGGGTTCCTGGTGATGAGTCCGATCGCGAATGGAACCATTACCACAATCGATTCAGCCGCTGCTGAAAAATCAGCGGGCGTACTTGCGGTAATCACCCATGTGAACGCCCCGAAACTGGCGGAACCGCCTAACGACCAAAAACGCGTGGGAATTCGGATCGAACAACGCGAACCGCTCGCGGACGATAAGATTTCGTACGGCGGACAATATGTTGCGGCGGTGGTAGCTGACACATCGGAAAACGCGCGACACGCAGCTTCGTTGTTAAAAATTTCCTACGCGCCCGAGACACCCGCCTTGAGCAAGGAAGACGCGCTCAGGACAAACAAACCGACGGAGCATCTCGACGAACAACTCCAGAAAAAGAAGGGCGACGTGGCGGCGGCACTGGCTCGCAGCGACGTGGTGAAGATTGAGAACACTTATTCGACGCCGACTGAAACTCATAATCCGATGGAGACCCACGCCACCATTGCGCAGTGGGAAGCGCCGGATCGTCTGACGATTTATGACGGGACACAGTACGTAAAAGGCGCGCAAGGCATCGTGGCGCAGGCTTTCGGTTTACCCAAAGAGAACGTGCGCGTGATCTGTCCATTTGTCGGCGGCGCGTTTGGCTGCAAAGGACCGGTTTGGACGCATACGATTTTGGCTGCCATGGCCGCGAAAGTTGTCGGACGGCCGGTCAGAATTGAATTGACGCGTCAGCAAATGTTTAGCGGCACGGGCCATCGCACCCCTACGTTTCAAACCATCGCGTTGGCGGCAACTGGTGATGGAAAATTACAGGCAATCCGTCATCACAGCGAAACGTTGACGTCGCCGGTCGGTCACTGGGTGGAACGCTGCGGCGTTGGATCGACGAGCGTGCTCTACGATGCGCCGGCCATTGAGTTCGATCACGTCGTTCATGTAGTAAATGTTTCGCAACCGTCGTTCATGCGGGCTCCGGGCGAATGTCCGGGCACGTACGCTTTGGAATGTGCGATGGATGAATTGGCTTACGCGCTGAAAATCGATCCCCTGAAGCTGCGACAGATCAACAATTCTCCCAAACATCCGATCAAAGGCGTGCCGTGGTCGACAAAGCATCTCGCTGAGTGTTACCAACTCGGCGCCGAAAAATTCGGTTGGTCGAAACGCAACCACGAGCCACGCTCGATGAAAGACGGAGATCTCCTCGTTGGCTGGGGAGTCGCCACTGCTACCTATCCAGCGCATGCCGGGAAGGCTCAGGTTCATATACAATTGAAAACGGATGGCACAGCGCTCGTGCGTTGTGCCGCACACGACCTTGGCACGGGCCAATGGACGTCGCTCACCCAAATCAGTGCCGATGCTATCGGATTGCCGGTTGAAAAAGTGAAATTCGAACTGGGCGATTCTAGTTTACCGCTCGGTCCGGTCGCAGGCGGCTCGCAGACGACCGCGACCGTCGGCTCCGCGATTGCCAATGCCGCCGATGAGTTGAAGAAGAAACTCAATGAGATCGGCGCCGATCCAAGCAAGCCGGAGACGTTTCGCCAGGCGATTCAGCGCGCCGGAATGGCGTCAGTCGAAGCCGACGGAAAATTCGAGTCCAAAGAAAACGAGAAGATCGGGTTCCAAAGTTTCGGCGCGCAGTTTTGTGAGGTAAAAATCGATCCCGAGCTGCCGCTTGTGCGAGTGACCCGATGGGTCAGCGTGATGGATTGCGGGCGTGTTGTTAATTTGAAAACCGGCCGCAGCCAAATTCTCGGCGGAGTTGTCATGGGAATCGGCATGGCGCTCGAGGAAGAAACGGTCTACGACCCACCGACTGGATTGCCGGCGACGCGCAACCTCGCGGATTATCACGTGCCGGTTCACGCCGATATAAACAACATCGACGTCCATTTTGTCGGCGAACCCGATTACGCCTTCAATCCCATGGGCGCGAGAGGCATGGGCGAAATCGGAATTACAGGCGCCGCCGCGGCTGTTGCCAACGCAGTTTTCCATGCGACCGGAAAACGCGTCCGCGATCTACCGATTACCTTAGACAAATTGATGTGAAAGATATTTACGACATCCTGAAGGCGTTCAAGCAACGCCCCGGCGAAAAATTCGCTCTCGCTACACTCGTGCGCGCACGAGGGTCGAGTTATCGCCGTCCCGGCGCGCGCCTGCTTATTTGCGCGGATGGGAAGACGGTCGGTTCGCTTAGTGCCGGTTGCCTTGAACAAGAGGTAACATCACGCGCGCTGGAAGTGTTGAAGACTGGCGAGCCTGCAATCATGAATTTCGATACGCGGAAGCGCTTCGGTTGCGCTGGTAACATCGACATTTTCATTGAACCCGCACCGCAGAATTTTTTCATCGCTCTCTCTGAAAGTCTTGATGCCAGGTTGACGTGCTTTGCCATTACCAGATTCAGTGGTCATGACCTCGGCACTCGAATTGGGAACTGCGAACACGAACGTTCTCAGTCGCATGGCCATGGTGCGGCGGTCGAGCATGAGGATGAGTTAGTGCAGGAAGTTTATCCTCCAATTCGCCTTTTTGTCTTCGGTAGCGGCCCGGACGACGCGTCGTTCCACCTGCTAGCGCATTCGTTAGGCTGGGAAACATTCGACGCTGTTGATGCAAACAAGTTATCCGTCGAACCCGATTCGTGGACAGCGGCAATTGTAAAATTCCACAATTACGGACGCGATTTTGCGGCGCTCCAAAAACTGTTGCCGCTCGATCTGCGCTACGTCGGCCTCATTGGACCGCGAAAACGGCGCAATCAATTACTGGGCGACCTTCTCGAATTAGGCGTGACCATCAATTCCGGATTCTTTGCTCCTGCGGGACTCGATCTTGGCGCCGAGACGCCGGAGGAAATTTCGCTTGCCATCATTGCAGAAATTCAGCGCGTTTTTGCTCACGGCTCCGGAGTGTCCTTGCGCGAGAGAAAAATGCCGATCCACGCAGGGTTGAAATGCGCCGACGGGTTGGCCCTTGCAAAAGGGTGAGATGTCGCCGCACACCAAAAAAATCGGAGCAGTGATTTTAGCTGCGGGTGGATCCTCTCGCTTCGGTGAACCCAAGCAACTGATGCGATTTCGAGGAGAAAGCCTCCTTCGCCGAATCATCGACGCCGCCTGCGAGGCTGCCTGTTCGCCGGTTGTTGCCGTAATCGGGAGCGACCATGAAAAGTTTCATCGCGAGTTAGAACACGGCGGCGTTGTAACAGTGCAAAATCTGCAGTGGCAGCGCGGGATCGGTAGTTCGATTCGCTGTGGAATTCAGAGTTTGATCAACAGTTCGCCAGAGGTTGAGGCAACCGTGTTGCTGGTATGTGATCAGCCCGCAGTCGACGTGGTCGTGATCGAACGCTTGATCGCTCTGCACGAGACCAGCGGGAAAAGTATCGTCGCATCAAGCTATGCCGATACGCTCGGTGTTCCCGCCTTCTTTACCCGTTCCATTTTTCAAGAGTTGCTTTCACTCGGCGATAACACAGGCGCGAAATCAATTATTTTGCGAAGTCGTGAGCGCGTTGCTTCATTGTCATTCCGCGAAGGCCAGATTGACATCGACACCAGGGAAGATTGGGAAAAGCTCGACCGTGGCGCGCTCCACGTCTCCTGTCTCTCCGGCACGGCGCCGAGCATATGATCAGGAGAATGAGTGTCAATCAAAGCTCACGTCGCTGCCTTCCGCGATCGAAACCGCCGCCAGAGTGCCCGTAACGTCAGAATTATTGCCACGAGAATAATAACCGCTGCAACTCCCATAACAATCAGGATCCGGTTCTGGTTCATCAGCAC
>DATDFM010000111.1:0-5198 GCA_036522635.1 Candidatus Udaeobacter sp.
GTCGAGATAACCGTAGCGCGGGAATTTGGCGTGCATGCCGTCGCTCGGTTTGCTCGATTTTCCGTGGCCAATTCCGTCCGGCAACACGATGAAAAACTTCGTTGCATCGAGCGGCTGATCTTTTCCAAACAGTTCACCGGCAAATTCAGGCCGAATAAATTGCGCACCGCTGCCAGTTGTCCCATGCATGACGAGAACAGCATTTGTCGTCTTGCCTTCAGCGTCTTTCTCCGGCTTTCCGAGCGTGCGATAGTGAAGACGTAGCTCCGGCAAAGTTTCGCCGGATTGAAATTTGAAATCGCGAATCGTGAAATCGCCTTCGGCGGGCGTGGGATAATCTGCGGCGGATGCGAAATTCGTAACGAGAACCGATGAAAGAATTACGAAGATTCGGATTATTGGGTTCATGTTAGGACCATCTCTTACGCGGCAGTGTCATGTTGAGCGAAGCGAAACATCTCTGATCTTTTTTGCGTGCAGAGCGGCTCGGGAAGGATTCGAAATTCTTCTTCGCTCAGAATGACATAAATAACGTGGCATGTTTAATGGTTGCGCTGTCGTTCGGCTTGGATCTGTTTGAGCAACTCGGTGTGGGTCCGTTCAAGATCGACGGCAAACTTCACATTGGCTTGTAGAGCCTCGGGATAAATCTCGAACTGTTTTCGCAATTTTTTGCTGGCTGGATCGTAAAAGAAAGAAATGTCCTGGTTTAGGTTCGGCACGATCAGCTCGTCGCTCAATTTCTGGTAACGCGCCAGCCCGCTAAGTCCCCACCGAATGACCGATTCGTCATTGCGCAAAGCAGTAAGGGTCTGCAAGTCGAGCAGTTGGTTGCCACCGGATTGAAGCATCGCCGCGAAATCGCCTGGACTATAGTCCGTAATGAAAACAAACGGCTGCAGCGGCGGCATTTCTCCGGCACCCAGCGCACGTTGAAATTCCGCGGCTCTTCGTTCCTGTTTTGCGCGATTAATTTTTCCACTCGCGATGCCTTGCTGCAGTAGCTGCTCAATCGACGCGAGGATCCGGTCACGCCGTTGTACATCCTGCTGATGCTGCTGATAATTGTTCAGCCAAAACGCCGCGTACACGCCTACGAACACAAGCACCAATTCGGCTGCCCAGCGCCCAACAGTGGAAACAAGCGAACGCTTTCCAGTTGTTTCACTCATTGATCCCGAATACTTAGGCACAAACTCTGCCTCACTTCAGCCGGGTTATCCATTGCGTAACAGAATGACATTCTTAAATTAGGCCGCTAAAGGACAATCGATGGAAAAATCCGAATCAGTTGCAAATCTTACTCAATTCGTTGTCGATTCGGTACGACAGGCGCCCGCAGACGATGCACCGTTCCATCATTTGCAATTTCACCGCGTTTTTCCCGACGATTTCTACGCGCAAATGGTCGAAGCGATGCCGGTCGCCGAGGATTACCGGGCGATGTCCGGCAAAAGCAAGACAGGCAGCAGCAGGCCGGATGGAAAGCCGACTCGCGCGAAAATCGATCTGTTCCCCGAATACATTCGACATTTGCCGCCGAAAAAACGTGGAGTCTGGGATGCGACGGGTCGCGTGCTGCGTTCCCAGGAGTTACAATCTGCTTTCGTCCAACGCTTGGCACCAGGCCTGAAAGGCCGGTTCGGAGAAAACTTTGCCAGGGTAAATATGTATGCAGTACCGATTCTGACGCGCGACATTCCCGGGTACCGGATCTTCAAACACACCGACAGTCTTTGGAAAGGGATTACCGTCCAATTTTATTTACCGGCTGACAATTCCACGCCGCACATCGGCACGATCTTTCACGAGGTGCTGCCTAACGGACGCAAACCGATGAAAGCAAAGATGCCGTTTTCGCCAAACACAGGTTACGCGTTCGCCGTAGCCGACAACACCTGGCATTCCGCTGACCCGGTCGGGCCGGAGGTGAAAACGCGCGACAGCATTCTCCTCACCTATTTCGTTGATGCCGGGCCATGGCGATTTGTCCGCAATCGCGGGCGTCGATTGGCGAATTTTGTGCTCAACGAGGCGCGGAATCTAAAGCACAATTAGGTACGCCGTCAGAAATATGTAGTGACGGCGCTCTGTCGCCGTGTCGGACGCGGCCTTCGCCTCGACAAAGCGAGGCTACAGTTATCGCGGCAAAGGCCTTTCCATATTCGCCAGCGCATACGCGACCACTGCCACCACGGCAGAATTTTCCGCCAGCTCCTTCGGCACGATTTTGTCCAGGGTGTCGGCTGCCGTGTGGTGATAGTTAAAATAGAAACGGCTGTCTTGAATCGGACTGAAAGCCGGCACTCCAGCTTTCTCCAGTGGCTCGATGTCCGCTCCGCAATGTTCAACCAATTCGAGTATGCCGGCGCCTGATTCCTGCAAGATATCCGCGACTGGCGCGAACATTTTTTTCACTTCCGACTTCGCTTTGATATTAACTCCCAGCGGGTGCCCGGCGCCGCCGTCTGTTTCCATCGCTGCGAAATGATCTGATAGCTCTTTCTCGTGATCCCTAGCGTATTGCTTCGATCCCGCTTCCCCATTCTCTTCGTTTATCCACGCGATCACGCGAACCGTGCGCCGGGGTTTGAGATGAAGTTTTTGAATCAGGTTTGCCGTTTCCATCGAAACAGCGACGCCTGCGCCATCATCAATCGCGCCCGTGCCCAGGTCCCAGGAATCCAAGTGACCGGAAACAATGACGACCTGTTCGGGATGCTCACTTCCTTTGATATCGGCAATTACGTTCGCGCTTTCTGCGTCAGGCAGAGTTTGCGGTGTGAGGATCAATCTCATTTTCACCGGTCCTTGCGGGACCAGATTAGCAATTAAATCCGCATCTTCGGCGGTCACCGCGCCTGCCGGAATTTTTGACGCATCCTTGTCATAATTTGTCATTCCAGTGTGGGGTAGCCGATAATCGGCGTTCCCTACTGAGCGGATTAAACATGCAACAGCGCCTTGCCTCGCCGCTGCGCTCGGCCCGTGACTGCGGTACACGACCGCTTCGCCGTAAGCCTGCATGCCACGACTTTCCGCGGCCATTTGTTTGTCGAACGGATAATTGAACAACACGATTTTGCCGGCGACTTTTTCGCGAGGCATCGATTTCAATTCATCAAAATTTTTCACTACGAGGACATCGGCTTCTATCCCCTCCCTTGGTGTGGCTACACTGCCTCCCAGCGCACACAGCACAATCTTCTGTGTAGTGTTCGGTGCTTGTCCGGGAAATTGAACGAGCGCCGCTGTCTCTTCGCCGCGTACCCAGTGAGGTACCATGACTTTTTCCAAGTGAACTTCGCATCCGATCGCTTTTAATTCGGACGCGACGTAATCAACCGCTTTTGCCGCCTGTGGGGATCCGCTTAAGCGCTGCCCAATGTTGTTGGCGAGATGCGCGACCTGTCGGTAAGCATAATCGCTTCCCAGAGCCGCCTTCTGCAATTGCTTCAATTCCGACAGTGTCTGTGGTGAAAACACAGGCGGAGTGGGCGATGGCGATCCGTTAGCATCTACTGCCGGCGGTGTTGGCTGCGCCGAGAGCGCAGACACGAAGACGAATAGCGACCACAATGGAACCCACATCGACGAAAAAACGCTTCTCGATTGGGGCATCGCAGACTCTGTCAGAAAACTTGCGATCATCAATCGATTGGCGTCGGCAGGTAGGGCGCGTCACTCGATGCGAGCCGATTCCCGGAACTCCAGGCGGCGGACAAAGGACTGCCCAGCCTACCAAACGAAGCATACCATCCCTGTCAGACCATACTTCAAGGGCAGGCGCTTCGCCTGCCAGCCATTTGTTCATTCGGCAACCCCGAAAGGTTTTGGCGATTGCCCTGCAAAAGTTATCCAGCTGTAACTAATTGACGCTGCTATTTCTCTTTGCGAAACTCGATCTCCTCGCCAAAGAGCTCAGGATTGCGAACATTTTTTGTTAGAAGCGCAACGACCGCGGCGGAATCTTTGGTTTCCTTGGAAATCACTTTATCGGTGACATTCCGTAATCGCAGATGCTGGCCATCATCTGAAAGTTTCCAGACCATGTAAGCGTATTTGCGATCGGGCGAGTTGAGATCTTGAACCGTCGCGAAAGGTGTTTCCGCGACGTCTGAATGATAAGCGCGGAAAAGGTCGCCGTCGTAGTAAACGATGTAGACGCTGTCGTTGAGCTTTCGCAGTTTCAGTTCTTCTTTGCCGTCACGTGATCTCCAGTTGCCAAGCAATTGTTCCTGCACTTTTCGGGTCGGAGTCGAGGTGATTGGGACATCGTATTGGCAAGCGGCGAAAGTCAGGCAGCAAAAACCTGTTACGATGCCGACTCGTACCTGGGCAAAGTTCAGTGATCTCACGCCGTTTTGGTCGTCTTCGGCAATCGGCCTTCGTCGAAATCGATGAGATCCGGAATGGTGACAATATCGTCGCGATCCGCGATTCCCGCCTCCTGCTTCCGTTGCTCCAGACGCGGTGAAATTGAATCGCGCCAGCCGAGCTTGGATGCGAATCCGTTCCAGACAAAAAGATCGCCATCGTTCAGACGACGGCCCTTTTGGAAACACCACTCCAGAATCTCCTCGTCCGTTCCGCCCTGCTTCACACGGTCGACCAGATCGCGATGATGCACGCGCAGAAAATTGCAGCAGATACCGTCCGCCGCTTTCAACGCGCCGAAGTTCTCCTGATAATCTTCGTGAAGGTCACCGCGCAGATGCAGCCGAATCTTGTCCAGCATGCGCGGGAAATACATCATGCCGTTGGTCGTTTCTTTCGGACTCTTGGGATAGGTCGTCATGCGAACAGTAATCGACGTTTCACGGTCTAAGTGCAACTGACTCGTTGTATACCTGTCAGGTAGCGTGACGCGCGGCGCATTATCGGCTATATCCGCCGTTAATCTGCGCCGTTCATCAGCGCCAGAATCCGCGCCTTTTTTCCGCCATAATCGAGCGAATGAAATCGCCGGATCTCATCCACTCGACGAACGGCATTCAGGGTATCGAGGTACCGCGTGTAATTCGCCGCGAGCCGACTTGTCTCAAGATAGCGACCGCGAAGGTTCGCGTTGCGAAATGCCTCGGGACATTGCCGCGCGAAAAGATGAAAACGCAACCACCGGCGATCGGTCGCCGAGATGCGTTGTGTTTTTCGGAAAAAAGCGACGAAGAGCAGGAGAACCAGATAAGTGTCGACCT
>DATDFM010000112.1:0-11000 GCA_036522635.1 Candidatus Udaeobacter sp.
GTCGCGGCTCGGTATCCAGGAGTAACTTGATGGTTTCGTAGGTGGCACCGCCAGCAAAAGGCGGCTGACCGGTGAGCAGTTGGTAAAGCACTGCGCCTAGTCCATAAACATCTGTAGCGCTGCTGATAGCCGCATTGTTTCCCGTTGCTTGTTCGGGCGCCATGTAACTGGGCGTGCCTAGGACGTCCAGGGTCTGCGTGACACTGCTTTCAGATTCGACCAACCGCGCCAAGCCAAAATCCGTCAGATGCGGTTCGCCTTTTGCATCCAGCAAAATGTTCCCCGGTTTGATGTCACGATGCAGAATTCCATGTTCATGCGCGTAATGAATAGTGCGCGCCACCTTGGCGATTAGTTCCACGGCGCGGCGAATCGGCATCGGCTCGCGCCTAGCTACTTCGTCGAGTTGTCCGCCTTCCACGAATTTCATGCTGAAGTAGCACGAGCCATCACGCTCGCCGACTTCGTGAATCGGAACGATACCGGGATGCTCCAACTTGGCCGCGGCTTCGGCCTCAAGACGGAACCGCTTCAGGTGCGCTTTGCTCGCCCACTGGCCAAGCCGAATTACTTTTAAGGCGACTATGCGATTGAGGCCCTTTTGCCTTGCGCGAAACACCACGCCTTGGCCGCCGCGACCAATCTCCTCTAGCAATTCGTAATCGCCCAACTCTCCAAGCAGCTGGGCACCACGCGTTGGTTTGTCGGGAGGTGGCTTATTCGCGTGGTCGGGGTCGGCGACTCCGGCTACAGCGTCCTGGAAACCGCCGATCGCTGCTTCCAGGACGCAGCCGGTACACAGTCCTTGCGGTGCGTCGGAAAGTATTTTCGCGCCGCAATTGCGGCAAATTCTGATTACTCTAATCATGGCCGGAAAGTCGCCTGCGCACTCTCCCTCTTGTACTTGGTAAATTTCCGACATACGTTACGCTCGGACCACCGCGATGAGATGGCGCAGCTCGTCTTCGATATCGCCGGGCGTTGCAACTGTATTCGCAATCTCGTCTCGCAATAATGATTGGTAGCGCTGCCGAAATCGGTAAAACGCCTGGCGAACCGCATTTTCGGTCATGCCCAAATGTGCAGCAACCTCCCTTTGAGGGGGGGCATCTGGTTCGCCCGGCAGTAATTGCTTTAGCGAATCAAACAAGTCTTCGTTGCCTGCCCTGTCATATTCATCTTTCAATAGATTTACCGCACGCTCCAGTACCGTCGATGCCCAGCGGCGTTCATAAATCAGATCAGGGGTCACCGGATCCGCTGGTTCGATCGTGAACCGCTCGTCGGCACGCAGTTCTTCAAGCGGAATGAGTCGCTGCCCTTTTCCTCGCTTGATAGCCATGGCGCGGCGTCTTTCCTCGCCAAGAAAGTATTTTAACGCCCCGAGCAGATAGGAACGAAGTCGCCCCTGTTCCCTACGGACGGCATCTAAATTTCGGTGTTCTAATAACGACGCGAAAAAACCTTGGGTTAGGTCCTCCGCCTCCGCGGACCCGATGCCTTGTCGTCTAACGAAAGCATAGATGGGTCTCCAATATGTGCGGCAAAGCTTTTCGAGCGCTTCTTGAGCAGCGGGTGATTCACCCTGTGCGGTCATTACAACGCTCCAGTGTGTGGTAGTAAAGGCCACGGCGCCGCGTTCCGTATTTCCGCCGAGCCCGGTCAATGAAGACAATTCATTACCAGCAGACACACTGCGATCTAAAGAAAAAGCGGCGCGAAAATCAAGCCTGCCGAAGGGCAGACGCGACTTTCATTTGCTATACGTTGGCGATCGTTTCGTCGTCTTGACCCGCTTTGATTTGTGCAGTGGCGAATGTTACGTAGCCTCGCCACGCTTCAAATGAGCCAGAATTACAAAGATACGTTGAACCTGCCGCGCACGGATTTTCCGATGAAGGCGAACCTTGCCGCACGGGAGCCGGAAACGCTTAAAGCCTGGGAAGAAAGCAGGCTTTACATGCAGATTCAAAAATCGCGAGAGGGCCGGGAATTATTTGTTCTGCACGACGGGCCGCCCTTTGCCAACGGCGATGTCCACATGGGCACAGCGCTCAACAAAATCCTCAAGGATTTCGTCGTGAAATCGCAGACGATGCTCGGTAAGCGCGCGCCGTTCGTGCCGGGCTGGGATTGTCATGGTCTTCCGATCGAATACAAAGTGGTTAAGGAATCGCGCGCTCTTTCACCGCTGGAAATCCGTCAAAAATGCGAAGCATTTGCGCGAAAATTCATCGACATCCAGCGGAATCAATTCAAGCGGCTCGGCGTGTTCGGTGATTGGGGACATCCGTATCTGACGATGGATCTTAAATACGAAGCGGAAATTCTGCGCGCGTTTGCAGTTTTCGTGGAGAAGAGCCTGGTATACGAGGCGCAGAAGCCTGTCTTCTGGAGCACTGGCGCGCAGACCGCCCTCGCCGAAGCCGAAGTGGAATATCAAGAGCGCGACGACACCGCTGTTTATGTGAAGTTTCCGATCGTGGGTGGAACGCGTTCTCCCAACGCGTTGAAAAATGCAAGCATCGCCATCTGGACCACAACGCCGTGGACATTGCCTGCGAATCTCGCGATCGCTGTGGATGCAAAAGAGAATTATGTCGTCCGGGAATTTTCGCGACAGGGCAGTTCTGAAACATTAGTTCTCGCCGAAAAACTTCTCCCACATTTTTCTGCAGCCACAGGGTTTCAGCCGGTCGGAAAACCGCTTGCTTCATTTGCCGGGGGCGATCTTGAAGGTATCAAGGCACGCCATCCGTTTCTCGACCGCGATGTCCCAGTATTCACGGCGGATTTCGTCACCATGGATAGTGGCACAGGCGCCGTTCATATCGCGCCGGGTCACGGCGCCGATGACTACGTTTTAGGGACGAAACATAAGCTTCCGATCTTATCGCCGGTCGATGACCATGGCCGTTTCACCGATGAAGCTGGTTTGTCGCACCTGACTGGCAAATACGTTTTTGACGCGAACCCGGACATTGTCCAATTGCTTCGCGAACGGGGCACGCTTCTGGGCGAAGAAAAATTTCACCACTCATATCCATATTGCTGGCGATCGAAAACGCCGATCATCTTTCGTAATGTTGATCAGTTTTTCATTCGTATCGATGCCCTGCGCGGCCGGGCGCTCGAAGCGATTCACGATGAAGTGAAATGGATTCCTGCATGGGGCGAAAACCGTATCGCGGGAACGGTTGAATCGCGACCGGACTGGGTGATCTCGCGCCAGCGCAGCTGGGGCGTGCCGTTGCCGGTTTTCTACAGCAAAGATGGCAAAGCCATTCTCGACCCTAAGATCATCCGCAAACTGGCCGATCTCGTCGCGCAACGCGGCTCAAATATTTGGTTCGAATTGGATGATGCCGCTCTGGCAAAAGAAGTTGGATTGCCGCCGGATACGACCAAAGGCGGCGATACGATTGACGTCTGGATCGACAGCGGCGTCTCGCACAAGGCGGTGTGCGCGGTCCATCCCGAGTTACGCGATCCGGCGGACATGTATCTCGAGGCCACCGACCAACATCGCGGCTGGTTTCAATCGTCGCTGATGACCAGCATCGCGCTGGATAATCGTGCGCCATACAAAATCTGTCTGACGCATGGCTTCGTCGTCGATCTGGACGGGAAAAAGATTTCGAAGTCCGGCACATACGAAAAACCAACGGCTGCCGACCACTTCGTCGGTAAGTATGGTGCCGATCTGCTGCGACTTTGGGCCAGTAGCATCGATTACACGGCTGACGTGCCGTTCTCGGAAGAAATTTTCACGCGTCTCGGAGACACGTATCGCCGCATTCGCAACACGCTCCGAATTTTGCTTGGTAATCTTCACGATTTTACCCCTCACCCTGTCCTCTCCCCATCGAGGGGGAACGATGAAGGTGAGGGGGCGCCGGCGTTCACGTTAATTGATCGCTGGATTCTCGAGCGATTGGACGAAGTGATCGCGACGTGCCGGTCGGCCTATGAAAAATTTGAATTCCACAAGGTCTACCACGTGCTCAATCAGTTTTGCGCTGTCGATTTAAGCAGCCTTTATGTCGACATCACCAAAGATCGGATGTATTGCGACGCGCCGGATTCATCTCGTCGCCGTGTGACACAAGCGGCGATGCGCGAAATTTTCGACGCGCTTTGCACTTTGCTCGCGCCGGTTCTGGTTTTCACTGCTGAGGAAGCATGGCGCCACTCAGCCGGCCAGCTGGCTACAACATCGATTCATGTGCAGGAATTTCCGCAAAGCCGGGATCGTGGCCGCAACGCAGTCGAGCAGGTTGAGGAGCTTTTAAGATTGCGCGGCATCATCGGGCAGGCAATCGAGCACGCACGCCAGGAAAAAGTGATCGGCAACACATTGGAGGCGCGCGTGGTTTTGAATTCCGATTCTGATGTGGCAGAAAAAATCCCAAAGGAAGAACTTGAGGAATTTTTTATCTTGAGTGATCTGACGATTCAACCGGCGAAAGAAGCGAGCGCTTCGGTGACGAAAACGCCTTACAAGAAATGCGCCCGTTGCTGGCGACATCGGCCGACTGTCGGAACGAGCAAAGCGCACCCGGATTTATGCGATCGGTGCGAGAGCGTGGTGGCTGGAATGACAAAATCCGAATGACGAAGGAATGCCAAATGACAAATGACGAAGTCACGTCCGGAATTCCGTTCATCATTCGTGCGCCGTCATTAATTTGGCATTCGACATTCGGCATTGGTCATTCAGCCGCCTGTCAGGATTGATAATGCGATTCATCCTTTTCCTCACCCTTCCACTGTACGCTCTGGACCAGCTGACGAAGCATTGGGTGCTGCGATCGATTAACCCTTACGATGCTCGGATTGTAGTGCCTGACTTCTTCCATCTCGTTAATGTCACCAATACCGGCGCGGCATTCGGATCTTTCAGAGGCAACAACACTTTCTTCATAATTATTTCCATTATCGCGTTGGTTGTTGTAGCGGTTCTGCTGGTGCGACGCCGGCCGTTTGACGCATGGCGGGACGTGTCGTTGGCCCTTCTCCTTGCCGGCATTCTGGGAAATCTAACCGATCGCCTGCTCTACGGACACGTGATCGACTTTCTCCTTTTTAATCTGCATATCCGCTTCGCTGATCCCTGGCCGGCATTTAATGTCGCCGATTCGTGCATCTCGATTGCGGTCGTGCTGTTTATCGCTCACTCGTTTGGAAAGCAGAAAAGCATAAGCGCCGAAGCCTAGGCCTGAACCGGAGGTTAGGCGCGTGGCCTGACTTCCACAGCGAAGCGGCTACAGTGGTTATGTGGAACTTTCCGCCATGGAAAAAACCGCGCGTAAGGTCGCGGCGCGATTGCGTGAACAGGGGCATATCGCGTACTTCGCAGGGGGTTGCGTGCGCGACATGGTGCGCGGTTTGACTCCTAAGGATTACGATATTGCGACCGACGCGCGCCCCGAAAATGTGCAGGCGCTTTTCCCGCGCACCTACGCAGTCGGTGCGCATTTCGGTGTAATTATCGTGCTGGAGGAAGGCTTTCAATTTGAGGTAGCCACCTTTCGCTCCGATGAGGCATACATCGACGGCAGGCATCCGACTGCGGTACATTTTTCATCGCCCGAAGCAGATGCGCAGCGACGCGATTTCACCATCAACGGAATGTTTTACGATCCGGTCGCGAGCGAGGTGATTGATCTTGTTGGTGGCCAGGCCGACATCGCCGCAAAACTAGTGCGCGCAATCGGCGATCCGGCGCAAAGATTTGCTGAAGATCGTTTGCGCATGCTCCGAGCCGTGAGGTTTGCCGCGGTGCTCGACTACCAGATCGACAAACAAACCTGGGACGCGCTTGTCGCCAACGCAGCTTCGATTAATCAGATCAGCGCGGAACGAATTCGCGACGAGTTGATACGAATTTTCATGTCGCCGAACCGCGTGCGGGGATGGGACCTGCTCGACGCCAGCGGTCTGATGCGCGCCATTTTGCCTGAGCTCGATGCGATGAAAGGCGTCCTGCAGCCGGAGCAATTTCACCCGGAAGGCGACGTGTTCGTGCACACGCGGCTAATGTTGTCTCTGCTCCGTGAAACAGTTTCTGTTCCGCTCGTGTTTGCGGTGCTGTTTCACGACGTGGCGAAGCCGGTGACCGCGACCGTGGATAAAACTGGCCGTATCCGTTTCAACGAACATGACCGAATCGGAGCGCAAATGACCGAAGCAATCATGCGACGGCTGCGATTTTCAGGCTCGGAAATCGAGGCGGCGGTTGAAATGGTTGGTAAACACATGGTTTTCAAAGACACGCCAAATATGCGACTGGCGAAATTGAAGCGGTTCATGGCCCGACCAACGTTCGACGAGGAGCTGGAGCTTCACCGGGTCGATTGCGAAAGCAGCCATCGCATGCTGGACAATTACCAATTTCTGCTGCGAAAACGCAGCGAATTCGCTAACGAACCGATCATCCCGCCACCGCTGGTGCGCGGTGACGATTTGATCGCGCTCGGTCTCAAGCCGGGCCCTGAATTTGGCCAGATCCTCGAGGCAATTGAGACCCGGCAATTAGAGGGACATCTGCGCAGCGCTGAAGAAGCACTCGAATGGGTCAAGCAGCGATATCATTCCGACAAACAGAACTAAAAGCGTCAAAGGACTGTATGCGAATTTTGATGAGCAGCGCCGAAGGACCTCCTATGCGAGGGCCAGGCGCGCTGGTAGATGTCATGGATGCGTTGCCGAGCGCGCTGCGAGACCGTGGCCATGAGGTCAGCATCGCTTTGCCGTTCTACAGGGAAATTCAACAGAACCGCGCGTTCAGAAAAAAGGACACCGGTATCACTGTCGATGTACAAGTCGGCGATACGATTCACGTTGCGAGGTACCTGGAAGGCCGCAGCCCAAGGGGCGTGCAATTGTTCTTCATCCGCTGTGACGAATTTTTTGATCGCGCAGGAATTTATGGTGAGCGTGGCAAGCCGTACGATGATAACGCCGCGAGATTCATTTTTTTCAGCAAAGCGATCGTCGAGCTGGCCCGGCGATTAACCCCGCAGCTGGAGATTCTGCACGTCCATGATTGGGCGCCGGCGTTAGTGCCCGTTTTTGTGCACGCGCACGGATTGCCTTTCAGCACGGTTTTGACCATCCATCATGTTGCGGACCAGGGCAGCTTCTGGGGACTTGATTTTCATCTCACCAATTTGCCGGACCGGTTCTTTACACTCCAAGGCGTAGAGTTTTTCGGCCGGCTGAATTTTCTCAAGGGCGGCATTCTTTATGCCGACCGAATAACGACTGTGAGCGAGCATTACCGGCGCGAAATCCTGACCGCGGCAGGTGGATGTGGTTTGGATGGAGTGCTGCGCGAAAATGCGCATCGGCTCAGCGCAATTTTAGACGGCGTAGATTACACGCGCTGGAATCCGGCGTCGGATCGTTTGCTTCCCGCCCGGTACGACGTGAAACGCCTCGCTGGAAAACAAGTCTGTCGTGAGGCGCTTCTGAAACAAATGAATCTCGCGCCCGGGCCGGGAGGTCCCGTATTCGGGATGGTAACGCGTGTGGTCCAGGAAAAAGGTTTCGAAATACTCGTGCCGCTCCTCGATCGCTTACTTTGGGACGATGTGCGCTTGATCATTCTCGGCGAAGGTGATCCCGCGTTTGAAACAGCGCTTATGGTCACAGCGAAAAAATTCCCAACCAAGTTCGCTTACCAAAAGGAATATGACGAGACAGTGGCGCACCTGATTCAGGCAGGGATGGACATCAGCCTGATTCCATCGCGCTTCGAGCCGGCAGGTCTGGGCGCGATGTACAACTTGAAATATGGCGCACTGCCAGTCGCCCGCGTGACCGGTGGAATTCAAGAGATCATCGAAGAATACGATCCGACAACAGACAGCGGTTACGGTTTTGTGTGTTACGAATATTCAAGCGACGCGTTTTGGGACGCGATGAAATGGGCGCGCCAAATTTTCCGCGATCAACCCCTTTGGACGAAGCTGATGAAACGCGCGATGACTCGCAACTTTTCGTGGGACGTGTCTGCGCAGCATTATGAAGCCCTATATCGGGAACTCGTCGCCAAAACCGACGAGACGGCAGCGTATCTGGAACCCGTAACTCCAAGCGCCAGAGGCGCGACACGTCTATAGAATTTGCAAATGGAATCTCAAGCTCCTTTAGGAGCGCCATGTTCGGGGACGAGAACATGCCGCCCCTAACGGGGCTAAGATTTTCTAGATGGTCTGTTCTACAAACATGTCGCGCCTCCGGCGCTTAAAATCTGAGGTCTAACGCGAGCTTTGCGTTTGCCAAACCGGCTTAATTGTGGGATTATGGGCGGCTTTTTCCCCCCGGAGAAACTATGGCTTACGCAATCATCAGAACTGGTGGCAGGCAATTTCGCGTCGCTGAGGGCGATACCCTCGATGTCGATTTGCTCGACATCGAACCGGGCAAAACCGCGACGTTTGCCGATGTCCTCCTGCTCGCCGACGGAAAAGATCTAACCCACGGTACTCCACTGGTCTCCGGGGCAAAGGTCACCGCTGAAGTTGTCGAACAACGCAAGGATAAGAAAGTCGTCGCGTTCAAATACAAGCGGCGCAAGGGTTATCACCGCAGCGTGGGCCACCGTCGCAAATTGACGCGCATAAAGATCAAAACGATCGATGTTGAGTCCAAGAAAACCGGCTCGAAAAAATCAGAGTAGATAGAACACCGAATCTCAAACATTAGACTTTCGTCATGGCTCATAAAAAAGGACAAGGCAGTGTTAAAAACGGACGCGACAGCGTCAGCAAACGCCTGGGCGTAAAAAAATTCGGTAGCGAGACGGTTGTAGCCGGCAACATCATTGTGCGTCAGCGCGGCACAAAGTTTCTGGCGGGAAAAAACGTCGGGCTGGGTCGCGATTATACGATCTTTGCTTTGATTGACGGCAATGTGCGGTTCGATCGTGGCGGACGACGCGTGAATGTAGATCCAGCGGTAAGTTCGTCGTCATCTTAGGTAAGGTCGCAGCGGCGAGCGTAGTCGAAAGATCCTTTCGGAAACCTCAAAGTCATTCAAGGTTCGTCGATTTCGCCCCTTGATGACAATGCTTGTCTGGCGATCAGGCGTTGCGGTATAAACGTATTTGTCATGATGAGATATCAAACGTTTCTCCTTTTTGGCGCGCCCGGCAGCGGCAAAGGCACGCAAGGCAAGACCCTCGGCACGATCCCGCGTTACTACCATTGCGCGTGCGGCGACGTGTTCCGTTCTATCGATACGCGCACAAAGGTCGGCAAAGCCTTTCTCGAGTATTCTAGCAAGGGCCAGTTGGTACCCGACGAAATCACAGTCCAGCTTTGGCGCGAGGCAATCGACGCGGCAGTAGACGCGCACAAGTTCAAGCCGGACATCGATACGCTCGTCTTAGATGGAATTCCCCGAAATGTCGGACAGGCCAAGATAATGAATGACATGATCGACGTGAAGAAGGTGTTCCATCTTGCTTGCCCCGATCGCGAGACGCTGTTCTACCGGCTCAAAAAGCGCGCTCTGAAAGAAAACCGCCTCGACGACGCAAACGAAGAAGTCATCAAGCGGCGCCTTGATATCTACGAGAAAGAATCGAGACCAGTACTGTCATACTACGCGAAAGAGCTGGTGACCGTGGTTGACGCGATTCAGCCGCCCGTGAAAGTTCTGCTCGATATCTTGGAGAGCGTGAACGACGGAGTGTATGAACCAGCAGCAGTTTGAGAGCTTCACTGCCTCCAGTCTCTATTGCGAAAAGTGCAAAGTCGCGATGCCGGTCCGGGAACGGCTTTTGTTAGTCCTGCCTGACCGCGAGATCTTCGATTACCTCTGTACGGGATGCGGATCCTCCGTTGGCCGGCGTGAAGTCACGGCTGGCGAAAAGATGATGGCGCAAGCGACGGATGTCCGAGCACGTCGTGCGCCGCGGTCCGTTCGGCTTCGCTGAATTCCAAAAGCGACGGCATGATGGGGCGCAACCGCGATGCGCGCCGCGAGGGTGGACGGCCCGGCGGTCCGTCCCTACCATTGATGCGGTGGAGTCTCGAGGCATGCGAATCGTTTTTGTCGGCACTGGCGAAATCGGCGTGCCGACGTTAGGAGCGTTGCTAACCTCCGACCATGAAGTTGTCGCGGTGGTTACTCAATCGGATAAGCCGGTCGGCCGCGAACAGCGAATTGAACCGCCACCGATAAAGAAGATGTTGGTTGGTACGGCGCGATCGCCGAGCGCGCCGCCAATCTTTCAACCTCCGAAAATCAAAGATCCTAAAGCGATAGAAGAAATCCGCCGGCTCACGCCGGATGTGATCGTGGTCTTCGCATATGGCCAAATCCTGCCGCGGTCTGTGCTCGAGATTCCAAGACTCGCTTGTCTGAATCTGCACGCGTCACTTCTTCCGCGGTGGCGAGGCGCCGCGCCGATTCAAGCTGCGATTGCGGCGGGGGATTGTGATACCGGAATCACCACGATGTACATGGACGAAGGGCTGGACACTGGCGATATCCTGTTGCAGCGCAGTGTCGAAATCCTCGAAAACGACACCGGTGGATTACTGCACGATCGCCTGGCCCAGATCGCTCCTGCGGCGTTGCTTGAGTCGTTGCGATTGCTGGCGGCTGGAAACGCCCCCCGCATTCCGCAGGACAATGCCCGTGCGACTTCCGCTCCGAAGCTGAAACGTGAACACGGCCTGATCAGTTGGTCCGACTCAGCCCGAGCGATTGAAAGAAAAATTCGCGCCTACAACCCCTGGCCCGGAGCGTTTATGAAAATTGATGGGCAAAACCTTAAAGTCTTCTCAGCGTCAGTGGATGAACTCAATGGCCAGCCCGGAGAAATTTTGCGCAGCGAAAAAGATCTGATCGTTGCTTGCAGCACAGGCGCACTTTCCCTTGATGAAGTGCAACTCGAAGGAAAGCGCCGAATGACCGCCGCGGAATTTCTCCGCGGCCACGCGGGGATTGTGCGCGGGCGTTAAGAGGGGAGCGCGGGCATTCTG
>DATDFM010000113.1:0-5068 GCA_036522635.1 Candidatus Udaeobacter sp.
GGGAGTGCGAAGCAGCTTCGCCTCCGCGCAGGAACTAGGCCAAACCTTTGCATGTCTCGCCTTCCGACAAATGGCATGTTGCGAAGAAAATTATCCAACATCCATAGCAACCCCGACTCCGCGGCCTCGCCCTACCCCAGCTCCTCGGCCGTAGCTCCCGTGCGTGACGAGGAACGCGCTAAGCGATCCGCGAAACGAGCCGCCACCCTTCCAGTGCGTGGCGGCTTTTTTTTTGCATCCGTATTGTCGAATCGATTCGTTCGAACCGAGAGCGCAGCATGATTCCAACACGCCTTTGCATTTTTCCGCGTAACCTCGCGACCGCTTTTACGCATTACCTCACTGAACAGCCAATGTGAGTACTCAATGGCGGAATCTCGCCAAAAGGAAAGACTTATGAAAACCGGCGAATTCTCCAAAATATATTCATTACCGTTGCCGTGCTCCTGGCGTTAACGCAACTGCTAACTGGCCCCAGCTTTATCACATTCGATGTTCCGGGTGCTGGCACAGGCTTTAATCAAGGGACCGCGCCATTAGGAATCACTGCGGAAGGCGTTATCATGGGACTCTACATTGACCCAAACTACGGCTATCACGGCTTCCTGCGGCTTCCCTAAGTTCCACTGGCAGGCCACGCGGCGCACACAACGACTGCTGAGTGCTCCGTCCTTTTCGAACTGATAGTACGAGAGCATCACCGGGCGCTGAACGTTGCTACCAGGCTGGCGTCAACAATCGAGCCAAAGCAAACGCCTCACGCTGTCGATGAAGAACGACTGAACCGCGTTGGCTGGTTCATCCAAGATAGCCATGCGATCAGCCATTACCCGTCAATCTTCCGCGTAACCTCGCACCTGCTTTTACGCATTACCTGACTGAAAGGCCGAAAATGAGTTCTCAATGACGAGGGTTCAAAGAAGGCCTAACAAAGAAAGGAAAAAATTAATATGAAACATCAAAACAACGTATTCACAGCGATGGTGATTGCGCTTGCCTTTGCGCTGGCGCCAATCGTCTGTGCCGAGGAAGGTGGCGGTCTAGGCACCGCGGTACCCCCGTATTCGTCAACCGCACAGGCTGGGCCGTTGGTTTCGGTCCATAGCATCGCGGATGTCCATAGGGGAAAGACCGGAGCATTCGTGCTGCAAATGCAGTCGACGCGCTTGCTCGGTGGAACGTACGTCAAATTCGCCGTCAGCGGCACTGCCGTTCCGGGAGTTGATTATGTCCTGCTGGTATCGCCGGCTTACATCGGACAATCCGGCTACGGACTGATTGAAGTCCAGACGTTGCCTGACCCCAGGGGATTTTCCCACCAAGCCTATAGCCTGACAATAAAACTGGAAGATGGCGCCGGCTATGCAGTGGGTCAACCTAGCTCAGCCACAATGTGGATTTTGCCTTGACGTGAGAGATCAAAACGCTGCAAGGCGCAAAACAATGAAAGTAGGTGGACTAAGGGCTGCAGGGGCGCCGGGAAAAGCGCCCCTGCGGGGACGATCAAGCCTGACTGTCTCTACTTTTCCACGCATACGAAACAACTGTCTTGCGATGCACAATGGTCTTCATTTTAGCAGCGTAGATTTCCAAACCTGCCGTATTGCCGATTCCCCCAGATTGGCCGGGCGTGAAGTGGCGCTCGAGGTGGGTTTGGAAATCTGTGCTGCCGCAGTCAGGCAGCGCAATAGCGTCTATAACTTGAGCTTGTCATCAGTCGCTGCCTGCCATCGGTAGATCTCGTCCGCGAGACGGGACACTACTGATGTGTATTGTTCATCCGAATAAAGATTGCGCGTTTCGAATGGATCATCCTTTAAGTTGTATAACTCATTGGAATCTTTATCGCGCAGACAAAGCTTCCAGCCGTCTGGACTGACAATGCTCCGAGTAGATTCTTCGATCGCACGTTTGATCATGCGTCGGCGAGCGAGCCTGCTGCCCTTTTCCACTTTCGTTCGGTTTGGAGCCCACTCGAGAAATACATTCCGTCGAAAGGCGTCCTCTCCGCTGTAGCCGGAGGCGCTGACCCCGGTAATCAAAGGCAACAGACTTCTGCCCGCACATTGCGGATGATTTGGCTGGCCAAGCAAATCGAGCAGCGTCGGCACGAAATCGATGTGGCTTACAGGATGCGAAATCATTGTTGGGCGCATTTGACCCGCCAACCGAATCAGCCACGGAACGCGCGCGGCTTCTTCGAACATCGTCTCTTTCCCGAAAAGATGATGCGCGCCCAGGCTGTCGCCATGGTCGCTCGTGTGCACCACGATTGTGTTTTCCGCGATGCCGCAGCGTTCCACGCATCGAAGAATTGCGCCGATGCTTTGATCGATCAGTGTGACCAGGCCGAGATAACGCTGCTTGATGGCGCGGTATTCGTCCGGCGTGGTTCCGAAGAACAATTGCATCGGCAACCGTTCCCGGTCGAAGAGCGCTTCAGCCTGCTGCCACTCGCGCATCAAACGGTAGCGTAACGGAATGTTTTCGCTCTTCGGAAGCTTGGCCGTTGCATCGAGTTCGATTTCATCCAGTGGGTTCGCATCGTTGAGCGGACCGTTGTAGGGCGAATGCGGTTCGACAAACGCAATCACCAGGATGAAAGGATCGCGCTGATGTTTCTCGATAAAGTCGCACGCGTGTTTCTCGAGAAACTTTGGTCGCGATAACTCGACCGGGAGATTGCTGATGGCTACCTCTGAGAATCGTTCGTTTGATTTATCCGGAACGAGCCCATTCGAGAGGAGAAACTTTGTGTAGTCTCCATGACCATCGGTTGAAACGTACTGCTGAAATCCGCGACTGCCAGGGCCGTCCTCGCCAAGATGCCATTTGCCGATGTAAGCGGTCAAATGATCCCTGTCTTGCATCAGCTCCGGGAAGACGCGAAACCGCCGATCGAGCGGCACGCTGTTGTGAGTGCAGCCGTTTACGTGAGGCCAGGTTCCCGTCATAAGCGATGATCGCGAAGGCGTGCAAACCGGGTGCGTGACATAAGTTCGCTCAAACACCACAGACTCAGACGCCAGTTTATTCAGATTAGGCGCGTGAACTTTCAGGCCGCCATAGCAAGCAAGCGTGTCCGCGCGTTGCTGGTCGGGAAGAAACAGAATCAGGTTCGGCTTTCGGTTAGCGGCCATTAGTACAACTGCGCACTAAATCAGTGCTGGCGACCAACTGCAATGTTCGTCTGGGGAGCGCACGCACCCTGGCGTGCCCATTTCGGCGCCCTCGCCGAAACATATTCCAGTTAATGCATCGTTAATCATGAACTCGTGGAATCCGCAGCAGTCCCCAATCAGGAAAAGTTTGCGATCGCGAGGACGCGATCGCCAGCACGCGAGATGCGTGCGCTCCCCGAAATCTTTCGCATCGCAACGTTAATTCGTTCTGTGTTTCATAGTGGGCATGAAACGCTTTCTGATTTCGTATTTTTTCGGCGCATTGCTCGTGACGATTACACAGGGCGCGACGAATTTTGAGTTAGCCTCAAAAGCGACGAACGAACTGGGCGTCGATCTGCACCGGCAGCTCGCGACAGATGCCGAAAATCTTTGTATCTCGCCCTACTCAATCAACAGCGCGCTGGCTATGACCTTTCTCGGCGCCGATGGCGAAACGCGCAGTGAAATGGCGCGGGTTCTGCATTTTCCAAATGGCAGCGACGTGCCTGCCTCGTTCTCCGCGCTTCAGCATTCACTCGAACAGATGAGCGCAAAAACAGCTGACCTCGTAAAAGAATCCAAGAAATTCGGCGGACCGAGCGAACCGATTACGTTGAACATCGCGAACCGGCTCTTTGCACAAAAAACCTATCATTTTCGCGAGGCCTTTCTTTCTTTGGTAAAACAGAACTTCGGCGGCGCATTCGAGCCGCTCGATTTCGTTGCTGATCCCGCGGCGGCCACGCAACGGATTAACAAATGGGTGGCAGACCAAACGCGAGATCGAATTCGCGATCTAATTCCCGGCGGCGCGCTGGACAAGACAACCCGACTGGTCCTGGCGAACGCACTTTACCTGAAAGCGCCATGGGCAAATGAGTTTTCCCAAAACGCGACGCAACCGGAGCCATTCTTTATTGGCAGCGCACCCGTCAATGTTCCGATGATGCGAAAAACGACGAACTTCGGTTACGCCAGGCGCGAAGGGTTCACTGTCGTAACCATTCCTTATGCGGGCAACGATCTACAGTTCGTAGTTCTTCTTCCTGACGACATTAACGGACTGCACGAACTCGAATCGAAACTGAATGCCGATGTGCTCGCCGGCTGCGCAAAACTCGAAAAGCGAGAGGTCGATCTTCATCTGCCAAAGTTCAAGCTCGAACCGCCTACGATTACTTTGGCCAAACAATTTGAAGCACTCGGAATGAAGACTGCATTCAACCAACCAAAGGGCAGCGCGAACTTCGATAAGATCGCGCCACGGACACCCGATGATTACCTCTACATCTCGCAGATTTTCCACAAGACCTTCATCGCAGTGGATGAAAAAGGGACTGAAGCAGCTGCTGCGACTGCGGTGGCCATGATGGCGGCGACCGGTCTTGCCGCGCCGAAACCGACACCGGTCGAAGTCAAAGTCGATCGCCCGTTTGTCTATGCTATTCAGCACGTGCCCAGCGGCGTCTGTTTGTTTCTAGGGCGCGTGACTGATCCGCGATAGAGTAGCGCATGCGTCTCGCTTGCTGCTGCCATCCAGAACATCGCAAGCGAGGACGCTCGCGCTACTTTGTTGGCCATTGCCAGAGCCAGGCTCCGTGAGTTATCCCTCATAACTTAATTTGCCGTTCACAATCCGCGCCGCCGGCGTGTACGGATGCGGCTCGACCTTGTTTGTGCCGAGAATGTTCAACACTTCCACTCCGCGAGCTTTCAGGTAATCCGCGATAAGGGAGCGATGGCAACGCCACCAGACTGCTTCTGCGCACATGATCGCCGTCGGACCCGCTTCCGAAGCTACCTCGAGCAACCGATCGATTCCTTTTTGAAATTGCTCCGTCTCCATGTAATCGGCGTATCCGCGAAATGACGCGTTTCGCCACGCCGTGTTCCGCGAATCTGGC